>JAJRAN010000092.1 GCA_028682915.1 Methanomassiliicoccales archaeon
TCGACAAGAAGGGAAGGATCCAGGGCGTCGATGGCAAGAGGGTGCGCTTCGGAGAGGAGGGCTCGACCTACGTCCTCCGCGAGAGCCAGGGAAAGGTCAGGAAGGAGATATCGGTGAGCGACTCCGACCTCGCCAACATCATCCGCACCAAGGCGGCGGTATACGCGGGCTGCAACGTCCTGCTGAAGACCATCGACAAGGACTTCAAGGACCTGGACAAGATCTACATCGCCGGAGGCTTCGGCAACTACATCGACATCGAGAACGCGGTGGCCATCGGCCTCCTGCCCGATCTACCCCGGAAGCGCTTCGACTTCATCGGCAACGCCGCTTTGGCCGGGGCGGTGCAGACGCTGCTGTCCAAGCGGAAGAGGAAAGAGGCCCTCCAAGCCTACGAGGACATGACTTACGTGGAGCTCTCCACCTCCCAGGCCTTCTTCGACGAGTTCTCCTCCGCCTCGTTCTTGCCTCATACCGACGGGGAGCGCTTCCCCTCGGTCTGGAAGAGGATGAAGGGCTAGAGCTCGATCGTACAGGACCAAATCGGAAAGCTTTAAAGTGCCCCATCAGGCTTGTCAGGAGCATGGAGTGGAATTGCCTTCCTACATGTATCGGCTCGCTTCCTCACCTCAGGGCGAAGCAAGCGGTGGACGTGGCGCTGCGCCACCTAAGCCGGATCCCTTACTGGCCACAGCTCCCGACCATCGGTTTCGAGGAGAACATGTACGCCCAGTACGCCACGCATCTCCCGGGCGTCAGCATCGACGCCCACGCCAAGAGGATCAGCGTCGACCTGGATAATTACGATCCCGAGCGCTTCTACGAGGCAGTGCTGGGCGAGGACTTCCATTATTTCGATTACCCGCGCACCTGCTTCCACGGGCTCTACGAGCTCCTCGAGGAACGGGAGCTGCCGGCCGGGGCGCTCTACCTCAAAGGCCAGGTGACTGGCCCTATCAGCCTCGGCCTGCAGGTCTTCGACCAGACGGGTAAGAGCGTGATCTACGACGAGGCGTACTCCGAGATCGTGAGGATGGGGCTCAACATGATGATGCGGCAGCAGGAGTTCATGCTCAGGGAGAAGCATCCGCGGACCATCCTGTTCTTGGACGAGCCCTCGCTCTCCCTTGTAGGGACGCCTTTCGCCGCCATCTCCAAAGAGCACGTGATCCAATGGATCGACGAGGTGCTGCAGGGTGTGACCAGCGTCAAGGCCCTGCACTGCTGCGGCAACACCGATTGGCCCATGGTCCTTTCGACGAAGATCGACATGCTCTCCTTCGACGCCTACAGCTACGGCTACACCATCGCCCTCTATCCCGACGACGTGGCGGCCTTCCTGGAGAGGGGAGGGGCCGTCGCCTGGGGAATAGTCCCCAATGACGAGGAGGGATTGACGAAGGAGACCCCGGCTAGCCTGGTGGAGCGGTTGGAGCGGGAGATGTTCAACCTGAGCTCCAGGGGCATATCCCCCGATCTTATCTTCCGGGCCGCGCTGATCACGCCGCAGTGCGGCCTCGCCACCTTGAACGACGAGACCTTGGCCGAGAGGACCCTGCACCTGCTGGCGAAGACCTCGGAGCTGATGCGGGAGCGACATTCTCTGAGGTAGGAGATGAGCTACAGGATCGCCGTGGTGGGCAAGGGTGGCGTGGGCAAGAGCACGATATCCGCCATGCTGGTTAGAGCCCTCCATCAATCCTCGGACAAGCTGATCATGGCGGTGGACGCCGACCCCAATGCCAATCTGGGCGAGAAGCTCGGCGCAAGGCCGGAGCATACTATCGGGGAGCTCCGGGAGCAGCTGCTCAAGAAAGCGGATGAGATCCCTCCCGGCCAGAGCAAGCAGGAGTACGTCGAGTACCAGATGCGCCTGGCGACCGTCGAGGGCCCCGGCTTCGACCTGCTCACCATGGGCCGTCCGGAGGGGCCAGGGTGCTATTGCTACATCAACAACATATTGCGCACCTTCCTGGACCTGGCCATGGAAAAGTATGATTTCGTGGTCATCGACAACGAGGCAGGGATGGAGCACCTGTCGAGGAGGACCACAATGAGCATGGACGTCCTACTCCTGGTCACGGACCCGACCAAGGTCGGGGTGGAGACCGCCTCGAGGCTCCTCGCCTTGGCGAAGGAGATGGGCCTGGAGGCCAAGAAGAAGGTCCTGATCATCAATGGGATGAGGGAAGCCCTGCATGACGTGGTGCAGCAGGAGGTCGAAAGGATCGATGTTGACGAGGTCGTACGCATCCCCTTCAGCGACGACTTGCTGAACTTCTCCACCGAGGGCCTGTCCATCTGGGAGTTGAGCGAGGCCGATCATGCCTACAAGGCCCTCGCCACTGCGGCGGCTAGGATCATCTGAGAGATTCTTAGAGATATTCGCATCTCGCCCCTTGGATGCTTAGAGCGCGTCACCTGGCGAAATCAAAAATAAAAAAAAGGGGTGGTCACTGAGGGACCCGGGATGACCGTTCCGTCCCTCAGCGCTTTAATGGATTTTTAGCTAGACTCACTTCCCGTACTTGGCCCAGTAATCGGCGAAGAGCGCCTCGTCGGTGGGGATCGGCTTGGGGGTGGGCAGGATGCGCGAGACCCAGGTGAGGTTCACGAACATCCTGGCGTTGACGTTCTCGGTGGTTATGTTGCGTCCCCAGGTGCCGCAGGAGAGCGAGAGCGTGAATGGCAGGCCGTTGCGCGGGCCACCGGCGCCCTCGTTCATGTTCTGGTTCACCATGACCCTCCCGGTCTTGGTGTTGAATGCCAGGTCCTCCACGTGCTTGTCGTTCTTGGTGTGGATGCCACAGCTGTGCCCCAGTCCCTGGTACCCGGTGATCTTGTTGACCCAGTCGACGGCGTTCTTGAACGGGTCGTGGTACTTGTAGAGGGCTAGGACGACGGACAGCTTCTCCCCGGAGAAGGGGTGCTCGGGGCCGGCCCCGTTCTCTTCCACCACCAGATATGTCTTCCCCTCGGGAAGGTCGATGTTGGCGAGCTTGGCGATGTGACCAGCAGACTTGGCGATTACGTCCAGGCTTGGGATCGCCCCTCCGGTTGGCCACATGACCTTCTGCAGGCGGGCCTTCTCCTCGGGGGTGCACACGTACGCGCCCATCTTCTCCATCTTCTCGACCAGGGGCTTGTAGATGGACGCGTGGGCGACGATGGCGTTGTCGGCAAGGCAGCTGGTGGCGTAGTCGAACAGCTTGCCGCGGGTGATCATGAGGGCAGCGTCATCGAGGTCTGCGGTCTCATCCACCACGTGCACGGTGTTGCCGACCCCCACACCATACGCGGGGGTTCCGGAGCTGTACGCGGACCTGACCATGTCGACGCCGCCGGTGGCGACGACCAGGTCGGACTGGCGCATGAGCTCCTGGGTCTTGGCGATCGATGGCTTCTGGATGATCTGTATGAGGTCCTCGGGCACGCCGATGGCCCTGCAGCCGTTGCGCATGAGGTTGACGGCCAGCTCGGAGGACTTCTGGGTCTTGGGGTGGGCGGCGACGATGATGGCGTTCTTGCCCTTCAAGGCGCACAGCGCCTTCATGGGCGGCGTCGCGTCCGGCCCGGTGGACGGTATGATGGCGGCCACGACGCCAACGGGCTTCGCGATCTTGACCAGCTGCTTGACAGGGTCCTCCTCGACGATCCCGACGGTCCTGATGCTCTTCATGTCCTGGATGGTGCCGGTGACGCGCAGGCGTATCTTGGTTATCTTGTCCTCGACGTTGCCGAACCCTCCCTCCTCGACAGCGAGCTTGGCGAGGGCCTCCTTCTCCTTCACCACGGCCCACCCGATGGCCATGACAAGCATGTCCGCTTGGGCCTGGTCGTAGTGCTCGATGGCCTTCATGGCTTGACGCGCCTTCGCCATCATCTCCGAGATCTCTGGCTTCGGATCGGGTTTCGGCTCAGGTGGCTTTGCAGCCGCTGGAGCGGCAGGGGCAGTAGTCGGTTGATTTGTCATGAGCGCATCAAGTGAAAACTGCCTACTTAACCCTTATCTACTGAGCTTGCATGGAATGACGGAGAATTTCACGCCGAACGCAGGAAGAACGCATAATTCCCGTAAAAAATCCCAATCTCCTCCACGCCGTTAATTCCGTACTACCATGGCTTCCATCCCTCTACCACCGACGTCCCTAGGTCGCGCTGGCTAGCTTAGATTCTTCAGGAACTTGGGTATCCCCGACGATTCCTTCGGTCCAACGACGACCCTCATCCCGCTCAGCTCCTGAAGCTTCCCGCTCATCCTCGACACCATGCCCGGCATCACGAGGACCTCGGACCCGCTCCTCTCCTTGGCAGCCGATGACTCGAGCGCCTTGACCACGATCTCGGGTGTCAGCTTGCCGGCGGAGAACGCGGTCATCACGCTCAGCCCTTCCGAGTCCACCACCAGCAGCCAGGCCGGTACCTTCGACTTCTCTATGTCCGCCAGGACCGTGAAGTAGGTGAGGGAGAAGTTGGTGGTGAAGAGGATGGGCGCGCCCTCCTTGGCCCCGTTCACCGGATACAGGCCCGGCTTGACCTGGATCGGGACCTGCGGGTCGGTGTAGATGTTCTGTCGTAGCACGAAGAGAGGCAAGGCCTGCGCCTCGGAGATGTCATCGAAGATCACCAGGCTGCCGTACTTCATCACCGCGAGCATGCCCTTGAGCACTGCCTCCTCGCCCTTGCCCGCGTCGACGAGGATGGGATATCCCAGCCCCCGGAATAGCTTCTTCACGGAGAGCTTGCGGACCTTGCTGCAGCCCTCGAGCTGGTCCTTCAGGCTCTTGGAGCCTAGGTCGAGGACCAGGTCCTCCAAGCCCGTCGCCTTGGCCTTGGCCGCCAGGTCCGCCATCTCGTTCAGGTCCTTTGCCCCGGTCAATGCCATCGGGCAGCCCAAGGTCCTGGCCACCGACGCCATCTCGGCCAAGTTCCGCTGGTCGGCCCCGTAGAGCAAGGGCCTCCTCGCCGCCACCTTGGAGGCGGCGACCTTCATGCGCTCGGGGGAGCTGGATACGAGCACCAGGGGCAGGTCGCAGGCCGAGGCGGCCTCCTCGACGGCCGATGCGAACTTGGACGGATCACCCGAATCGTCCTTGACGGCGATGGAATCGAAGCCGAGGGTCTGGCCGACGCGCTCGAATCGCACCGATCTGATGGCCTCGACCCTTCCTCGTACCTCATCCTTGGGCAGCTGATCCGAAACCGCGACCGCGAACGCCGTGGGATGGAAGAACTTCTTTTCGTGGCGGTAGATCTCGGTCTCGTCCCCCATCTCTATCGCCCTCTGCCCCGAACCGAACCTGACCAGGCGGATGGGTGGGGCGGAGGAGGCGGCCAGGGCGGCCTTGCCCTCCTCGGAGACGAACGGGCAATCCTCCAGCTTGGCCTTGGAATTGGCCAGCTGCATGGCGAACGCCAGGCAGGTGGGGTAGTTGCACTTGCCACAGTTCTTCTTGGGCAGGTGCTTGAAGATCTCGATGGCGGTCGGCATTTTAGACCCCCCCGCTCAGGCCGTCGATGGCCCTGCGCACGATGCCCGCGGAGCTGGGCGAGCGCATGATCAGGACGTCCGCGCCGGAGACCAGCGCCGCCAGGCCGGTGGTGGCCTCCCACCAGACGGCCCTCTCCTCCAGCCCGTCGTGGCCCTCCAGCTCCTCGCTCGCCTCCTTGGCCTTCCACGCCGAGGTGGTGTCGCAGATCAGCGGCACCTGGAGCATGGAGTCGCCCATCAGGGCCGCCAGGCGAATCCGCTCCATTACCGAGTACGAGTACTCCAGCCCCATCCCCAGCGCGGCGAACAGAGGGTCGAGGACGATGCGGTCCTTCCGGGTCCCGAAGTCGATCAGGAGGATGTTTATCTGCTTGCTCAGGTTGACGTCCAGATTGGCGAAGGATATGATGGAGTGGTCGTTGGCCATGGCCGCCGCGGAGACGCTCTTGTAGGCCGATTCCTCCGCCTGGCCCAGGAGCAGCCGCTCCTTCGGGGCGGCGTTGCTCACCACCTCCATCACCTTGGCGTCCTTCTCTTCGTGGCCGGAGCCATAGACGATGAGGGGCACGTCCACCGCCCTCAGCACCTTGAGGACGGTCTGCGCCGCCTCCTCCGGGGAGCGGTCCAGCTCCTCCGGGTTCGTCGAGTGAAGCTTGAGGCATATCAGGTCGGCGCCGCGCGATATCCAGGCCTTGGCCCAGGTGACGGGGTCCTCGCAATCCGCTTGGAATTCCTTCCGCACCTGCTCGGGCAGCTCTTCCAGGTAATCCAGCACCTCTCCGGCGATCAGCGGGCGATTGACCATGGCGCCCTCGTAAGAAAGGAAGGGCATCCCGGTCTCGCCGCCGATCGCCAGCTTCTTGGCTCGGGAGCCTCCCTCGTCCGCGGTAGCGCCCAGGCTCACGACGCCGATCTTGCCCGTCCACTTCTCCTTGGTTACTGGTACCTCTGTCATCTCCTCACCTCGAGCGTCATTGTAGCAGCGGGGGCATCCTCAGCGCGGGATGGTCCACCTTGGCCATCCACTCCACCAGGCCTTCCGCCGTTTCGGTGACCGTCTCGTCCGCGATCTTGTCCACGAAGTCCGGCTCGCCCAGCTCCTCGGCCCTCCTCTTGAGCGCATCCTGCATCTGGGTCTTGAGATCCTTCGGCATCCAGGCGATGCGCAGGAACCCGCCGTCCGCGGATATGAACTTCTTGGATAGTATGTACTTGCGCCCCACGCCGATGAAGCCCGGGGTCTGCTTTCCCCCTCCGATGCTACCGGCCAAGGTGGAGAACTTCATCCCCACCGGGGTCATGCCAGGGTACTCGCGGTTGACTAGGATGACCGCCTGAGCGTCCGCGGTCATGGCCACGATGACCTCGAAGCAGCCGCAGGAGGTCATGGGGTCCTCCATCATGGTGTAGGCGTTGAACCTCTCCAGCTTGCCGCGTGTCAGCTCGCGCACGGCCCGGTTCACGCCTTCCCATTGTCCTTTGGTGGCGTCGATGACCTCTCCCTTGGGGACGGGCTGGTTCGGTCCGGTGGGCGCAATCTCCTTGGCGGCCTTGGCGTCGAGCCAATTGATCGCGCCGCACAGGCCGAGGCGCTCCGGGGTGATAATGCATATATGGTCTGGAGCGAAGGACTGACAGAGCGAGCAGGTGAACATCGTCTCCACCGCCTCGTCGGTAAGTCCGGCCAGGCGCTGGTCCCTCTGCCTGTACTTCTCCTGCGCCATGGGAAGAAGCTCGGTCGCCTTGGCCTCGTCGGTGATGATGGTGACCTGGACCCTGGACACGATGTTGCTGAACTCCGCCTTGATCTTGGTCACTAGGATGTCTCCGAAGTGCTTGAAACGCAACCCCGCGCGAACTGAGCTCTTGGAGAGCCTCACCCAGATGGTGTTCCTCTGGCCAGTGTGCCAAGCCCCCTCGGCGAAGTTCACGAACTGATGGATCCTGCGCTCCAGGACAGTTTCGAAGTCCTCTTGCATCTTCTTGCCGTAGACGTCCACCAGTATGACCAAGGGCGTCCTTGCGCCCTCCGGCATCTGGTCCACGTCCTTGCCTATGATTGTGATCCTCCCATCCTCCACCTGGTCCTCGGGGAGCATGCGCAGCAGCTCGAAGGCCAGGGTCTTGGCTGCGCCTCCCACCTCCACGTATGTGTCGGGCCTACGGACGGTCTCTCCCTCGAAGGCCGGCCCGTACGCCACTGGGATGTCCACGTGCGCCAACCTGACCTGGATGCCGCGCAGCTCGATGGCCGTCTGGACCATCTTGCCGTAATCTGGCTGGGAGATGAATCTCTCGGGGATCGGCTCGACCTCCTGGTCGGTGATGGTGGGCGAGCCGTTGAGCAGCACCGCGAACTCCGCCGCGGCCTTGATGGAATCGATGGGGCCGAGCTGGAGCACGAACACCTTCGGCCTCCTCTGCAGGTACTTCTGCAGTCGCTCGCGGTCGCCCTTCTGCACGTTGCCGAAGGTCAGCGCGGCGCGTATCGCGAAATTGAGAGCATGTATCACCTGGGTGAACTCGCCCACCGGGTAGAGCATGACGTCGAGGCCCACCTTCACCCCCTGGTCCTGAAGCTGGCGGACGGTGTCGAAGGAGGCGATGATGAGCATTCCCTTGGACTGGCAGTCGCGCACGACCTTGAGAAGGGCCTGGGGGTCGCTCGCGCTCCCCACCAAGACTGCGCATCCAGGAATGGTGTCGTCCACGAACGCCACCCCCAGCTCGCGCAGGACCTTGTCGGGGATGAAGCCGCAATAGTCGGTGCCCTCGTACGGCCTCTCGGTAGGAATGTACTTCAAGGCCTCGATCACCTCGGCCGCCACCATGACCGCCTCCCCGGCGGCCAAGGCGTTGTCGTAGGTGGCCTCCTCCCTGATCAGGGAACGGGCCTGGCCCAGTACCCCCGGCATGTCCGTGAGTCGGCGCACCTCCTTCCCCTGCCAGGCAAGGACGGCGGGGAGCGAGTAGCCGGTCTCGGGGAACTCCACCTTCTGATCGTAGCCGTAGCGCTCTATAGCCACCGAGAGGAGCTGGTCCGCGAATCCCGTGGCGATGATGGCGCCGTCGATCGCCTTGGAGTAGAGCTGCCGCGCCTTGAGCGGTGCGCCCTTCTCCGCCTGGTAATGGTTCTCCAGCTTGAGCTTCCAGCGCCGGCGCTCTATCTCGTTCAGCAGCTTCCTGGCCGCGAGCTCGGGGACCGGCTCGAAGAAGAACCTGCCACCGAAGACGTCCTGGGTGGTGTTGGTGAGCACCTCCGTCACCAGGTCCGAGCCGTAGATGTAGTTGATCGTGCCCACGTGCACCGGCAGTCCGAACGCCACCGCCCACGTGCCGATGGACACGGCCTTCTCGTGGTTGGCCTCGGGGGCGCTTACCGCGAAGGGGATGGAATTAACATCCACCCCGAAATGATTGGCCAGCTCCGTGGCCAGGTTCATGGCCCGGGTGTTGTCGACGCAGGACCCCATGTGCCAGATCGGCGGAAGGTCGACATCGTTGGCCTGGGACAGCTCCTCCAGGAACGCCTTGAGGCCAGGTCCCGCGTACAGCTCCGTGGCCGCCGAGGAGAGGAACCCGTTCTTGGCGAAGGCGCCCGCGGAGCATCCGGTGGCCAGGACCAGCACGTCGTTACGGAGCAGCTCCTGCGCGATGGCCAAATGATCGTAGTCCTGCTCGGAGCGCTGGTTGTTGCAGCCGGCCATCAGGGCTATGCCCCTGACCCTTCCCGCCTTCAGCGCGTGGACCAGGTGCATCCATGGGTCCTCCGGCGCCAGCTTGGACAGGAGCTCTTCCACCTGCTCCAGCGAGAAGCCGGCGATGACCTCGGAGCGGACGTCGGGGATGCTGACCTTGGCCGGGTCCCGGCGCTTGAAGGCCTCGATGGCCATCCTGATGATGGTGCGGGCGCTCTCCTCGGCGTCCTCCTCCCGGAACTGGATGTGGGTGTCGTAGGGGATGTGGACGTTGGCCATGGTGGTGACCATCTCGGTGTTCACGCACTGGCATATCTCGGACAGGGAGGGCATGATGCACTGGTAATCGGCGACGAGCAGGTCCACGGCGCCGGTGGCCAATGCCAGCTCCTGCGAGGCGAAGTTGGCGGCCATGCTGACGCCCTTGCGCATCAATGCCTCGTTCCCGGTGCAGCATATGCCCACGATGTTGATTCCCGAGGCGCCTGCCTGCCTGGCATCGTCCTCCATCTTCTTGGCGACGTCCACCACCACCTCCGACAGCACCGGGTTGTGCCCGTGGATGGCGATGTTGACCGCCTCGGCCTTCAAGGTGCCGAGGTTGGCCTGGGTGCGCACCAGGCGCGGGGTCCCGAACAATATGTCCGAGAGGTCGGTGGACAGCTGCATGCCGTCGTAGTCGGCGACGGCGCAGGCCACGCCCCCGAAGATGAGGGGTATGGGGTCAGCGTCGCATCCGAGCGAGGTCCGGTGCATGACATCCGCCACCGCGTGGTCGATGTTATTCGGCAGCAGGCCGAAGGATGCCAGCATCTCCTTGCGCTTGGGAGTTATGGTCGATGTGGTGAATCGTAGAGGGACGTTGGAGAATCGGGCGAAGTCCTCGAGGGCCTCGTTGACCACCGCCCTGGCCAATTCCTCCTTGGTACTGTTGGATGAATCGATCCCCAACCTGCGGGCGACCCGCTTCAGCTTATCCAGGTCCTTAATGGAATAGGTCCCCGCCTTGCCTTCCAGGACCTTGACCAGGGTCTCGGCGATGTGCCGCCCGTGGCCGGAATGGGCCGCGGCCCCGCCGGCGATGTGGCGGATCAGGTTCCTCGCCACGATGGTGTAGACCCTCGCCCCGCAGATGCCTTTGTCAGGCCCGTCGCGGAGAGGATTGATGCGGCAAGGCCCTTGCAGGCAATGGTCGCAGCAGACCCCGAGCTCGCCGAACGTGCATTGGGGCTGCATTTTCTCGTACCTGTCCCAGGCGGTCTCGATATGGTTCGCTGCGGCGATCTCGATGCCCTGCTTGGCGCCTGGGTCGCAGGTCTTGCCCTTCCTATGCGCCTTCTTGGAAGCCATCCTATGCTCGACCTCTGGGATTGATGGGGCACGGCTTCAAGCCCGTGCATCATCGGCTTTCGAAATGGATGCGGTTATAAAATGGTTGGCCTGGAGTCAGGGTATGCCCTCCCCCCGAACGGAATGGATTTAATCCCATGAGGTCAATCCTCGCTAATGTGGCGCCGCCGAGCCGCTCACGTCCAGTCCATACCTATTCCATAGTCGCCAGGGACCCCTCGACCGGGGAGATGGGCGTGGCGGTGCAGTCCCATTGGTTCTCGGTGGGGACCGTGGTCACGTGGGGCGAGGCGGGGGTCGGGGTGGTGGCCACGCAGGCCTTCTCCAACCCTTCCTTCGGGCCCAAGGGGCTGCAGCTCATGAGGGACGGGGACGGAGCGGAGAAGGCCCTCAGATCGCTGCTCAAGCAAGACCAGGGAAGGGACCTGCGCCAGGTGGCCCTTCTGGACGGCAAGGGGGGCGTGGCCGCCCACACCGGGAAGAGATGCATCCCCTGCGCCGGGCATCTGGTGGCCGCCGATTCCTCCGTGCAGGCGAACATGATGCTCAACGAGCAGGTGTGGCCGGAGATGGCCAAGCGCTTCCACCTATGGAAGGGGTCCCTGGCCGAACGCCTGCTGGCGGCCCTGGAGGCGGGCGAGGAGGCGGGCGGGGACATCCGAGGCAAGCAATCGGCGGCGCTTCTCGTGGTAAGGGGCCAGAGCACAGGACGCCCCTGGGAGGACCGGACGGTGGACCTGCGGGTGGACGACTCCAGGGAGCCCCTCGAGGAGCTGAAGCGCCTGCTCAAGGTGCATCGCGCCTACCAGCACATGAACATGGGGGACGAGGCCATGGAGAGGGACGACATGCCTTTGGCCATGAAGCACTATTCGACGGCCGAGAAGCTGTTCCCCCGCAACCTAGAGATGAGGTTCTGGCACGCGGTGACGCTGGCCAACAACGGCAGGCTCGAGGAGGCTCTGCCCCTCTTCCAGAAGGTATTCGCCCATGATCCAGACTGGAGGGAGCTCTCGGTCAGGCTGGCCCGGATAGGGATGCTGAAGGTCGATGAAGTGGGTCTGAAGAGGATAACCAGAGGTTAGAGCATCCTCCTCTTTCGGCTTGGGCCCCGATCTGACCGAGCAATGTTCATAAAGTCACGGCTCCAAAACGCTCACTCATGGAGCTTCGCCGCGCTCTAACGCTCTTCGACGCCTTCGCCATTGGCCTCGGCGCGATCATCGGAGCCGGGATATTCGTGGTCACGGGCGTGGCGGCCAACATGGCGGGCCCCGCGCTCCTCCTGTCCTTGGTGATAGGGGCGGTCGTCTCCGCCTTCACCGCGATGAGCTTCGCCGAGCTGGCCATGAGGATCCCCAAAGAGGGGGGAGGATACGAGTTCGCTCACCAGCTAGTCTCCCCGTTCGGAGGGTTCGTGTCCGGATGGATGTGGCTCATGTCGAACGTCCTGAGCGGGACTGCGGTGGCCATCGGGTTCGCCAGCTACCTAGCAGTCTTCATCCCTTTGCCCGTGAACATCGTGGCCGCGGCCGCCTGCCTCGGGGTGATGGCGGTCAACCTCTGGGGGGTAAAGGAATCCACCACCATCAACGACCTGTTGGTGGTCTTCAAGGTCGGGGTGCTGATGGTCTTCGTGGCCATTGGGGTCATGTTGGTCCACCCTGAGAACTTCGTCCCCTTCGCCCCCAACGGGTACTGGGGGGTCATGCAGGGGGCGGCGATCATCTTCTTCGCCTACTCCGGGTTCGGGAGGATCGCCATGGTCAGCGAGGAGGTCATCGACCCGAAGAGGACGGTGCCGAAGGCCATCTTCCTGGCTTTAGCCACCTCTACCATCATCTACATGCTGGTCGCCGGCGTCTCCGTCGGCATGATCGGCTATCAGGGCCTGGCAGGGTCCGCATCGCCCCTGTCGACGGCGGCGTCACTCGAAAGCCCCCTCCTATCAAAGTTCGTTGGCATCGCGGCCATAGCAGCGACGTTGAGCGTGCTCCTCACCACCCTCCTAGGGATGTCGAGGCTGTCCTTCGCCATGTCCCGGAACGGAGACCTGCCCAAAGCCCTCACGAAGCTGCATCCCAGGACCAGGACCCCGGTGGTTGCCATCGTCCTTTTCGGCGGCCTCATGGCCATTTTCTGCTTATTCTCCAACATCCTGTTCGCTGCGGCGCTCTCGAACTTCGGCTCCCTACTGTACTACGCCTTGGTCAACGCGTCCGCAATCAAGATGCCACGTCCCTCCTACCCCCGCGTCATCCCGGTCCTAGGTCTGGTGAGCTGCCTGGCCCTAATGCTCTTTCTGGGGCTGGACGCCTGGCTCTTCGGGGCGCTCGGCCTGGTCGTCGTGGTGGTCCTATTCATAAGCCGGAATCGATGGATCTCACCCGCAAAATGATGGAGAGCTCATTCGATGACCAACAAGACCTTCCCGCCGTCCACGGTCTCGCCTGGCTTGGCCTTTATCTCCTTCACGGTACCGGCCACGCCCGCTAGTATCTCGTTCTCCATCTTCATGGCCTCGAGGATGGCCACGAGGGTGTTCGGCTCGACCTTTTCGCCCACCTTGACCTTGACGGAGATGAGCTTCCCTGGCATGGGGGCGGATATGTTGCCCGCCTCCTCCTTTCCCGAGGAGCTGGTCTCTTCCTCCTCGGAGTAGGACTCGCCCTTCTCCAGCTCGATGATGGGCTCTACCCTGGCCTTGACGGTGCGCCCACCCATGCCGAGCTCCGCCCCCTCCTCCAATGAGCCATCGAGGCTGATGGCCAGGAACTCCCCGTTGATGAGGAAGCCGCCCTCCTTGGGGACGCATTTGTAGGTGGACTCGCCCACGGTGACGCGGTAGTCGCCGCCGTTCTTCTCCACCATGACCTCGTGCTCCTGCCCGTTGAGGTGGACCTTGATCTTCAAAGGATCCAGCCCCCCCCGTTCACCGATTCGCGGCGGGCCGCCATCTTCCACATGTCGACCTCGCCGCCCTGAGCGCTCTTCTTGGCCTTGCTACGCTTCTCCGCCTGAGCCACGAAGAGGGCGGCTATGGCGGCGATCTCCCGGGCGTTCGTGCCCTTCTCCATCATCTCCCTCTCCTTGAAGAAGTCGATGGCGACCTGCGGGAAGAG
Organism: Methanomassiliicoccales archaeon; assembly: GCA_028682915.1. Taxonomy (GTDB): domain Archaea; phylum Thermoplasmatota; class Thermoplasmata; order Methanomassiliicoccales; family UBA472; genus JAJRAN01. Next base: position 13,662 of record JAJRAN010000092.1, read on the forward strand.
CGCGTAGGAGAGCACGTCCTCCTCTCCCCTGGCATACTGCTTGACCTCGGCCGCGAGCCTCTCGAACTCGGGCGGGAGCAGGTCCGCTGGCCTCACCGTGATGGGCTTCTCGTCGCCGATGATCTTCTTCCTTATCTCGGCGGAGATGGGGGCCGGGGTCTTGCCGTACATGCCCCGAACCAGGTTCTTGGTCTCGTTGGTACAGGACTTGTACCTCTGGCCCGTGATGACGTTTAGGGTGGCTTGGGTGCCCACTATCTGCGAGGTGGGCGTCACCAGTGGCACGTAGCCAAGGTCGGCGCGCACCCTCGGCACCTCCTCCAGCACGTCGTGGATCTTGTGCTCCTGCTTCGCCTCCTTGAGCTGGGTGGCGAAGTTGGACATCATTCCACCGGGTATCTGGAATATGAGCACGTCCGTGTCGATGGCGGTGGTCTTGGACTCGAAGTCGTGGTACTTCTTTCGCACCTCGTTGAAGTACTCTGAGATCTCCGCCAGCTTCTTGAGGTCCAGGCCGGTGTCGTATTCCGTCCCGCGCAGCATGGCCACCAGGGATTCCGTCGGCGGCTGCGAGGTCCCCATGGAAAGCGCCGAGATGGCCGTGTCCACGATGTCCACGCCGGCCTCTATGGCCTTCAGGTACGACGTGAGCGCCATCCCCGAGGTCATGTGCGAGTGCAGGTGGATGGGCACGGAGGTCTCCTCCTTGAGCCCCTTGACCAGGTCGTAGGCGTCGTGCGGCGAGATCAGGCCGGCCATGTCCTTGATGCAGATGGTGTTGGCCCCCATCTCCTCCAGCTTGCTGCCCAGCTTGACGAAGCCCTCGATGGTGTGCACCGGGCTGATGGTGTAGGAAATGGAGGCCTCGAGCGCCGCCCCGAGCCGCTTGACCGTCCTCATGGCCATCTCCATGTTTCGGGTGTCGTTGAGCGCATCGAAGACGCGGAACACGTCGATCCCTCGGGCGTGCGCCCTCTCGATGAACTTTATCAACACATCATCGGAATAGTGCCGGTATCCGACGATGTTCTGCCCTCGGAGCAGCATCTGCAAATGCGTGTTGGGCATTACCTTGCGCAGCTTGGAGATGCGCTCCCACGGGTCCTCCTTGAGGAAGCGCAGGCAGGTGTCGAAGGTCGCCCCGCCCCACATCTCCACGCTCCAGTAGCCTATCTCGTCGATGAGCGGGGCGATGGGCAGCATGTCCTCGGTGCGCATGCGGGTGGCCAGGAGGGACTGGTGAGCGTCCCTGAGCATGGTGTCGGTTACCTTGACCATCTTCTCACCTCACAACGGCATGTTCCCATGCTTCTTGGCGGGCCTGGCCTCGCGCTTGCGTTCCAGCGTCCTCAGGGCATGGATGAGCTTGATCCTGGAGTCCTTGGGCTCGATCACGTCGTCCACGTAGCCTTTCTCGGCGGCGACGAAGGGATTGGCATGCGATTTGTTGTACTCGGCGACCAGCTCCTCCCTCTTCGCCTGGGGGTCGTCGGCCATGATCAGCTCCTTCTTGTAGACGATGTCGATGGCCGTGCTGGGGGACATGACGGCGATCTCCGCCGTGGGCCAGGCCAGGGTGATGTCGGAGCGTATGTGCTTGGAGGCCATGACGCAATATGCTGGCCCTATGGCCTTCCTCACGATCAGCGTGACCTTGGGGACGGTGGCCTCGCAGTAGGAGTACATCAGCTTGGAGGCGTTGCGCACGATGCCGCCCGCCTCCTCCTCCACGGAGGGCAGGTATCCAGGCACATCGACCAGCGTGATGATCGGAAGGTTGAAGGAGTCGCAGAAGCGCACGAACCGCGCCGCCTTGATGGAGGAGGCGTTGTCCAGGGTGCCAGCGAGCACCGAGGGGTGATTGGCCACCAACCCCACCGGCTGACCGTCCAGCCGGGCGAAGCCCACGATGACGTTCCTGGCGAACTCCTCCTGGACCTCCAGGAACTCGCCGTCGTCGAAGACCTTGCGTATGACCGAAATCATGTCCAAGGGCTTCATCGGGTCCTCGGGCACGATGCTGTTGAGCGTCTCCTCGACCCGGTCCACTGAGTCCTTGGTCTGGGAGCGTGGCGGCGACTCCAAGTTGTTGGAGGGAAGGTAGGAGACCAGCCTCTTCAGGGTGCGTATGCTCTCCGCCTCGTCCTTGGAGGTGAAATGCGCGGCGCCGCTTTTCATCGAATGGACCGCGGCGCCGCCGAGCTCCTCATAGTCGACGTCCACGTTCTGCACCAACTTCACCACATCCGGACCGACCATGAACATCTGGCTCGTTCCCTTGACCATGAAATTGAAATCGGCGAGGCCGGGCGAGAAGACCGCGGTTGCCGCGCAAGGTCCCATGACCATGGAGATCTGGGGCACGACCCCGGAGGCGATGGCGCTGCGGAAGAACATCTCCGAGTAACCGGCAAGGGCGTCCATGCCCTCCTGGACCCGGGCGCCCCCAGAGTCATAAATGCCGATGACCGGGCTGCCGTTCTTCACGGCCAGATCGACCACCTTGCATATCTTCATGGCGTGCATCTTGCCCACCGAGCCGGCGAAGACGGTGAAGTCCTGGGCGAAGAGGTAGACTTGCCGGCCTTCGATGGTGCCATGTCCCGTGACCACCCCGTCGCCAGGGATGTGGACGCGCTCCATGCCGAAGTCGTGGCACTGGTGGGTGAGGAAGGCGTCCAGCTCCACGAAGCTCCCTGGGTCGAGGATGGCCTCGATGCGCTCTCGGGCGGTCATCTTGCCTTGCTTGTGCTGCCTCTCGATCCGCTCGCTGCCGCCGCCGACCCGCGACTTGCGCTTCAGCTCCTTGAGCTCCTTTATGTCCTTGCGCTCCCCGTTCTTCTCGTCCGCCATGGCCGCCTCTCACCACCGTTTTCGTTATGAATCTTCGAATTCGTATTAATCCTTTCTTAATGTTATTCCATCCAGTTCTTCGCTATTCGTTGTCCGGATGCTGGTTTCGTTGACCCAAGACAGTCTCAGCACCAACCCCTCGTCGCTCCTTATCACCAAAGCACCATCTGGCGCGAGGTATAAGGCCTTGCCCCTGAAGGTCTCCTTCCCCACCCTGGCCTCGATGCACCTCCCCAGGGTGCAGGAGCGGTGCACGTACTCGTCCTCGTTGAGGTCGCCCTCCTTCACCTCCTTATAGAAGGATCTCAGCCTCAGCAGCAGGCTCTCCAGCAGTGCGTCCATGTCGGCCTCCCGCCCCAACAACGCTTTGAGCGAGGTGGCCTCTGGCTCCCTGATACCCTCTGGCATCGAGTTCACGTTCAATCCGATCCCAAGCACGATGAAGTCGAGGTACGCCCCCTTGCTCACGCCCTCCACCAGGATGCCGCCGACCTTCTTCCCCTGGACCATCAGGTCGTTGGGCCATTTGAGCTGGACGTCGATCCCGCACGCCTCCTCGATCGCCTGCGCCACGGGGACGCAGGAGAAGACCGTCATCTTCAGGAGGTCCGCGCTCCGCATCCTCGGTCGCAGCAATATGGACAGATAAAGGCCGCCTTCCGGGGAGGACCAGCCTCTCCCCATCCGGCCTTTGCCCGTGGTCTGGCTCTTCGCCAGGACTACGAGCCCCTCCTCCTCGCCCTCCCTGCCCAAGCTCTTGGCTAACTCGTTGGTGGACGTCACCTCCCCCAGCCTCAGGACCCGGCGACCGACGACCATTCTCGTATCACTTCCCGGATTACAGCTCGATGCGCTTGAACCCCACCAGCTGGAACTTGCCCTTAAGCTTGGAGATGTGTGCCTCGGTCTTCGCCCTCAAGGTCTCGAGGTCGCCGCCCTGGTAGCCGCTGATGTCGGCGACCGCGGACAAGGACATAGTTTCGTAGTACACGAGCACCTTGGTCTTCACCGACAGCAGGTTGATGTCGTGGGCGGCCATGGAGCTCGCTATCTCGTAAATGGCCCCGGGCTTGTCAGGTATGATGAAATCGAACTGCACCAGGTCCACGCCGCTCTTGAGCGGGCTGATGGACATCACCCACGAGTCCTGGTCGGCGACCATTATGACCGGGGAGCCGTCCCCGACCCCTTCCAAGGCCTGAAGGAACTCGGCCGGGATCTCGAACTCGCCCTCACGGATGACGCTGGGCGCCTTCTGCGTCTTCTTGACGGCTCGCGCCCTCACGCTCGAGCCAGGGGCGATGATGCCCTTGGTGTAGCGCTCGCTGATCTTGGAGCCCTCGATTACCATGGAGTCGATCTTGGAGAGGACGGAGGACTTCTGCTTTTTCAGGGCGTCGAACTCCTCGCGCAGGCCGCTGGAATCGCCGTAATAGGAGAGGTCCACCATCATCTTCCAGACCATGCATACGTCGGAGATCATGCTCAAGCTCACGGAATTCAGTATGTCGATGTTCCTCTCGCCCAAGAACTTCGCCGCCTGGGCGCAGGCTCCAGGGACGTCGACGAGGTAGAAGGTGAGGTTGCATATCTCGCGGTAGTTCTCCGGCCCGATGGTGGAGAGGACGATCTCGTAGCTCGCCTTGCCTTCATGATCGTACTTGAATAAGGTGCTGAACACCTGGCTACCGTCCACCAACCCCAGCGGCCGGCCGATCCTCTCGCTTATCCTGACCTTATTCCCGTGGAGCCTGCCGAAGTCATAGATCTGCATTATCCCGACCAGAGCGCTGCAAGGAACTGATGCTTGATAAACATTGTCATGCCTCTAAAAGCGGCGCCACCAGATGGGCGCGCCGTCATATCCCGAGGGAGCCCCGTAACCAACAAAGGTCGGAGCCGCAAGAACAAACTTTAATATATCTGGATGCTCGTGCCGCCTGAGTAATAGGTAGAGCAATACCTAGTATACATCTACTAAGGGGTCCGATGAACCAGACCGTTCAGCACGAGAGGCTCAGCCTCAAGGGAAACGGCATAATCCTCGCCATACTGGCGGCGATGGCCATGATGGTGATGTTCATCGAGATCATGCTGGTCCCAGCGCTGCCCCACATCGCCATGGAGTTCCCCCAGGACAGCGAATGGGTCTCCTGGGTTCTCTCGGCGTACCTCCTCAGCGGCGCGGTCGCCACCCTCCTCCTGGGAAGGTTCGGGGACATCTACGGCAAGAAGAGGGTGATGATGTTCGCGCTCACGGTCTACATCATCGGCCTGATCGGGTGCGCCATCTCCTGGTCGATGGGCTCGCTGATCTTGTTCCGCGCGGTCCAAGGCGTGGGCATGGGGGTGTTCGTGCTCGCCTTCGGGATAATAAGGGACACATTCCCCAGACGATTGGTCCCTGTGGCGATCGGAATTGTCAGCGCAATGTTCTCCGTAGGAGTCAGCATCGGTCTCTTGGCCGGTGGCTATATCGTTTCCAGGCTCTCCTGGAGGGACGCGTTCTACATCGTAATTCCACTGATGACCGTCCTCACCCTGCTCGTGTGGCGGCTGGTGCAGGACAACAACGAAGTAAGAAAGAAGGAGAAGATCGATCTGCCTGGCGCTGCCCTCATCAGCGGCGGCGTGCTCGCTTTGCTTCTCGGCCTGACCCAAGGGCAAGAGTGGGGTTGGACCGACCCGGTCATACTGGGCCTCTTCGCCACCTCCGCCATCCTCATCGCGACCTTCGTCTGGTGGGAGATAAGGGGAACGAAGACCCCGATCGTCTCCATAAAGCTCATGCGGGTCAGGGGTATCGCGGGAGCGAATTTCGCTGCCCTGTTCGTGGGTATGTCCATGTTCCTCATCTTCCAGACATTACCGTTCTTCCTCATGTCACCCGAAGAGGTCGGAGGGTTCGGGATAAGCGATTCATTCATGATCGGCGTGTATATGTTCCCGAGCGCCATCGCCCAGCTGATCTTCGCACCTCTGGCTGGTAAGTGGTCCAAAAGGTTCGGTGCGGACAAGATACTCATCTCTGGGCTGCTCATACTCTTCGTCGGAATGATGATGATGATTCTTTGGCACAGTACGTTGGTCCAAGTCATGCTCAGCGTCTTCGTCACAGGTATGGGCCTTGGCTTCGCCATGGTATCTCTGATCAACGTGGTGGCGATGGCCTCGCCCCGCTCCGAATTCGGAGTCGCCTCAGGGATGAACACGCTCTTCCGTGTGGTGGGTGGGTCGATTGGGCCGGTTCTGGCGAGCGTCATCGTCACATCCTTCTTGGTCAGCTATACTCCACCTGGCAGTCCATTCCCCATAGAAATCCCAGGAGTGGAAGGATATATGTTCGTTTTCCTGCTGGGCGGCGTATTGGCCTTGATCGGTGCGGTCGTCTGTGTAATCATGAGGCCGGGTCACGGCCTCAGTTACGAAGAGGAACATCCGATGATGGTGGAGGGCGAGGCATGATTGGGAAAGGTTACGTCTACAAAGGCAATCGGATAAGCAGCTCGCAATTCCTCATGCTCATCTTCCTTCGAAAGAGCCCTATGTATGGATATGAGGTGCTGAAGGCGATGCGCGAGGAGTTCTCCGGCCTCTGGGAGCCACAGACCGGTGCCGTGTATCCTGCCCTGAAGAAGCTGGAGGAGCATGGTCTGTTGCGCTCAGAGCCCCGCGAAGGTAAGGACTACTACCATATCACGGATGAGGCAAGGAATTGGCTGGAGGAGAGATTGGCCAGCATGTCCAACGAGGTGCTTTTCATGTCCCGTTATTTCCAGGTCATAAGCGATGCGGCCACGGAGACGCGGCCTATTGGAGAGGGCACATCAAACAGGCCCGGCCTCCCCCCGCACATCCTTTACCTAGTGGGCGAGGAGATAGAACCTCATGATAAATTGAAGCACCTCCGCAAGGTGCGGGAGATGTTGGCAAATGGTCTAGCCGACATGGACAAGGAGATCGAAAGATTGGATAGCAAGCTCAAGGAGGAATGAGATGGCAGCCATAATCGAGGTCAAGGACCTGGTAAAGGTCTTTGATGGGAAGATACGCGCCGTTGACGGCATCACCTTCGATGTCCAGGAGGGCGAGATATTCGGGTTCCTAGGTCCTAATGGAGCGGGAAAGAGCACGACCATCAATATGCTGGTCACCTTGCACAGGCCGACGAGCGGCCTCGCCAAGGTGATGGGAATGGATGTGGTCAAGGAAGCCACCAAGGTCAGGAGGGTGATTGGCCTGGTCCCCCAGGACCTGACCGTGGACGATGACCTTTCTGGCAGGGAGAACATGATCCTACAGGCCGACCTCTACAACGTCCCGAAGAAGGACGCGGTCGAAAGGATCAACGAGTTGCTAAAGCTGGTGAAGCTCGAGGATGCGGCCGACAGGATGGTCAAGACCTACTCTGGCGGGATGCGCAAGCGCTTGGAACTGGCAGAGGGTCTGATCCATCGCCCCAAGATCCTATTCCTTGACGAGCCCACCCTTGGCCTGGACATCCAGACCCGCACCATCATGTGGGAGCACATTCGGAAGCTGAAGCAGGAGCACAACATGACCGTTTTCATGACCACCCACTACCTGGAGGAGGCCGATAGCCTTTGCGACCGCATCGGCATCATCGACAACGGCCGCATCATGGCCCTGGACACACCTGCCACGTTGAAGCGCTCCCTGGGCGGGGACGTCATCCAGATGTCCATCGACGACGCTCGGGACTTCACCCCCCAGATCCAAGGCGTGCCTGGCATTGTGGAGGTGAAGAAGGAAGGCTCAGAGTATCGCGTCAAAGTGATCAAGGGCGACACCGCCATGCCTGCCGTACTGAAGGCCATCATCGAGGCGGGCGGGACTGTGAGCTCCGTTTCCCTGCAGAGGCCGAACATGGACCAGGTGTTCCTGGAATACACAGGCCGGTCGTTAAGGGATGCTGAGCAGGCGGAGAACAGCAACAGAGGCGAAAGAATGGCCCGTGCAATGGCGGCTCAAAGGAGGCGCTAAACATGATGCGTGAAATGTGGGCCCTTTATGTCAGGGAGATGAAGCACTGGTATCGGATCAAAATCCAGATCTTCATGGCCCTGATCCAGCCAATCGTTTGGCTTGGACTATTTGGCCAATCCTTCAATATTACTGGATTCTTTCCTCCTGTTCCAGGGTTCGACCCTAGCACGTTCCTCTCTGGCGCTCCAGACTACTTCTCCTATATGGCCACAGGAATGCTTTCAGTCATCGCGCTGTTCACCACCATGTTCGCAGGCATGTCCCTGGTCTGGGACAGAAGGTTCGGGTTCCTGACCAAGCTGAGGGTCTCGCCCATAGCAAGGGGCATCGTTCCTGTTTCCCGCATGAACTCGGCGGTGACCCGTGCGATAATCCAAGCACTAATCGTCCTGCTAATCGCCCTCGGCTTCGCCTACATACCCGGTCTTATCGGGTTGACGCTCAGTCCGGAGTTCAACTTGATAGATCTGCTCGGAATGGTCCTGGCATTGGTCCTTCTCGCCGTGGGGTTCGCCTGTTTGTTCATCTCTGTGGCGTTGGCAGTGGAGAATCAGGACACGCTATTCGGTCTGATCAACCTGCTCAACCTACCAGTGATGTTCGCCTCAGCGGCCCTTTTGCCTCTCGCCTTCATGCCGGACTGGCTTCAGGCCGTTGCCAAGGTCAATCCACTGACCTGGGCAGCGGACGCCTGCAGGACATTTGCCTTCCACAACGCCAATCCCATATTCCCCGTGTGGCAGGAGATCCTGTTCCTCGGCATCTTCGCGGCGATAATGATCGGCGTCAGCGTGTTCGCGGCACGGAAGCTGTTGAAGTGAGCCGATAAACCATCTAGGGGCGAACCCCCCTAAACCCATTCTTCATTTTATCTTACCACTAGCTTGGCCTTCAATGCGGAGACCGCGGCCTTCACATCATCGATCCCCTTGGCATCGAAGACCGCGACCCCCTCGAGGTCCGCCTTGACCAGGTTGTCGTTGCGGGGGATCTCGCCCAGTTGCTCCAGGCCCATTTCCCTTAGCTTGGCGGAGACCACCTGGGACTCCTCCGGTGAGGCGATCTTGTTTGAAACCGCCACCAGCTTCTTGATCTTCAGGTCCTCCGCCAATCTCTTGATCGAGGCCGCGGTTTCCAAGGAACGTGCTCCCGGCTCGACCACGATCAGCATAGCGTCGACCGATCTCGCCGTCCCCCTCCCGAGGTGCTCCAGCCCCGCTTCCATGTCCATGAAGACGACCTCGTCCTCCTCCAGCAGCAGGTGGTCCATGACCCGGCGCAACAGCGTCGATTCCGGGCAGTAGCATCCGTTCCCGCCCTTCTGTATCGTCCCGAGCACAAGCACCTCGACCTTGTCCGGGCCTTCCACCGAGAGAGATTCCGTAAGATCGCCCACCTCCGGGTTCATCTTGAACATCCCGCCATATCCGGAGCCAGGCTTCACCCCGGTCCGTTCCTCTATCAGGTCGAGCATGGTGGAGAGGGGCTTCATCCTCTCCCTATCCTTCCGAGGGATGCCGACCGCTACCGCGAGCGAGGGCGAGGGATCCGCGTCCACGACCAGGACCTTGACGCCGTCCCGCGCCAGCATCCTGGCGAGCAAAGCCACCACGGTGGTCTTGCCCACCCCCCCCTTTCCGGAGACCGCTATCTTCAGCGGCATTCAATCCCTCACGAAGACGATGCCATGGCTCAGGAAGTTGGCCTCTTTGAACCGCACGTTCTTCAGCTCGACCCTCTCCCCGACGATGTTGGTGCAGGTCACAACGCCATCGATGGTGACGATGCGGGCCACGTCCTTCAGCACCTCTCGCACCTCATCGCCCTCCTCGAGGAAAACGACCGCCTCGCACATGGTCCCCTTGACGAAATAGGCGGGTACTTAACCCTTTTGAAAATCTCAGAGCTTGGTCTGGGCCGGATCGCCCTTGACCACTTCTAATTGTACCGGCTCGATGCCCTCGGCGTTGAAGATGTATCTGACTGGGACGCTCCGCTTCAGGCCGGTCCTATAGCCGCAGCTGCGGCATTTGTAGCCCAAGGTCACCTTCCCGTCGAAGATGGTCCGGTTCTGGATCTTGCGCATCCTTTTCTTTCCGCATACGGGGCAGGGGGCGTTACGGCTCCTGGCCTCAAGCTCACGGGTCTGGATTTCCACCTTGGCCAGCTTGGTGATCAGCGTAATCCTTCGCACGCGCTCCTCGGACGCCGCATACTCGGGGTCCATCTTCTTCAGCTTGGCGTTGACCAGCTCGGTGAGCCTGGCCTGGGAGATGACCGTCTTCTGCTCTCGGAGGGCCTCCTTGATGGCCAAGGCCAAGATGTCGGCCTTGGGTATCTTGTAGGTCATCTCCCCTTGGATGCATCTATTAATACAGATAATTTTCCAATTGCCCGCTGGCCCGACCCTTAGCCAATTGCCAGCACGCCTCACATAATCCACATATAGAGACCCTGACCATCGCTAATCGGGTGTCTGCGATGCGTAGATGCAAGGTTATCATCATGGGTGCGGCGGGACGCGATTTCCACAACTTCAACACCTTCTTCAGGGACAACGACAGGTACGAGGTGGTGGCGTTCACCGCCACGCAGATCCCCAACATCGAGGAGCGCCTGTACCCCTCGGATCTCGCGGGCAAGATGTACCCCCAAGGCATTCCCATACACTCCGAGGACGAGCTGCCCGAGCTGATCAGGGAGCACGGCGTTGAGCAGGTGATCTTCGCCTACAGCGACATCTCGCACGTGGAGCTGATGCACAAGGCCTCGATGGTGCTCGCCTGCGGAGCCGACTTCCGGTTGATGGGGAACTCGCGCATCGTGCTCAAATCCATCGTCCCGGTGATCGCGGTTTGCGCCGTGCGCACCGGTTCCGGCAAGAGCCAGACCACGAGGAAGATCTGCAAGATCCTTCGGTCCCAGGGCCTCAGGGTGGTGGCGGTGCGGCACCCGATGCCATATGGCGACCTCTCCCTGCAGGCCATCCAGAGGTATGCCACCTACGATGACATGGACAGCTATGACTGCACCATCGAGGAGAGGGAGGAGTACGAGCCGCTCATCGACAACGGCATTGTCGTTTACGCGGGCGTGGACTACGAGCACATATTGCGGGAGGCGGAGAAGGAGGCGGACGTCATCGTCTGGGACGGCGGAAACAATGACATGTCCTTCTATGCGGCCGACCTCTACATCGTCATGGCCGATCCGCACCGGCCCGGCCACGAGATGCTCTACCATCCCGGGGAGGCGAACGTGCGCCGGGCGGACGTGGTGATAATCAATAAGGTCCAAACCGCCGACCGCCAGAACATCCTCACGGTCAAGGAGAACGTCGCCAAGATGAATCCCAGGGCGGTGATAATCGAGGCCGCGTCCCCCATATCAGTGGATGACCCGAGCCTGATCAAGGGCAAGCGGGTCCTGGTGGTCGAGGACGGGCCAACCCTCACCCATGGCGAGATGACCTATGGAGCTGGGACCATCGCCGCCGAGGACTTCGGGGCGGCGGAGATAGTCGATCCCCGACCCTTCGCGGTCGGCTCCATTTTGGCTATCTATGCCAAGTACAAGCACGTGAAGAATCTTCTGCCGGCGATGGGGTACAGCCGTGAGCAAATTCAGGAGCTCGAGGAAACCATCAGGAGAATAGATTGCGATACGGTCGTAGCCGGCACACCAGTTGACCTCAGAAGGGTGATCAAAGTGGACAAACCGATCGTGAGGGTCCGTTATGAGCTGGACGAGATCGGGCATCCCAGCTTGGCAGAGCTGATAACCGAAAGGCTTGGTCCTAGGCTGCAAGGCAGAACTGGATGAGTATCGGCCTATTGTTGAGAAAGCGTGAAATATCAAGCAAGGGATGATGAGCCAAAGCGGGGGTAGCCAAGCCTGGCCAACGGCGCAGGACTTAAGATTCTGTCCCTAGCGGTTCAAGGGTTCAAATCCCTTCCCCCGCACCATCATATGGGGGTTATAGATATTATTCAGAAATGTCCTCTAAATAATAGGGCCAGATTCTCTCTATAATTTAATATATAATAAATTATTTTATTAGTCTGTTTAGGAGGTGTCGGTTCGTCCTTCGTTGTCGTGGGATGCCGTGAGGTTCAGGCTGCGATAGCAAACTGGAATCTTCACTATTCCTCAATGCCAACCCTTATTAGGGGATTGGAGCCAAGTATTTTCGGTCGGATGATGTTTGGGCAGGATCAACCTTTGGGGCTGTCAGAGGAGGAGAAGAAGGAACAGACCAGAAGGAAGAGACCGAATTACGACTCTAGAAATCAGCTAGCTTTCGACATCTTGGCGGAGTTCGGAACAATCACTTCTCACGCGATTTCTGAAATCACGGGAGGGAAGAATGAGGAGATTATTGTAAGGACCGAGACACGAAATGCCATATTGGCTTCGATTCTGAACATCAAGAATCGAATGGCACCGGAGAACTGCAATCGGATCATACTATCCTATATCACCTGCTGGCCCAATCACATTATGGGTTTGGACCAAAGAGTAGAGACAACTCCGAACGGAGGTAGATGGATGGCAATCACCTGCCCTTGGTCTAGAGCCACGAACGCGCTCTGCTGTAAAACGGGCATGTTTGCTAGCACTGCAACGGAACTTCTTACGCCGGGATACTTCGCATTGAACACAAAAAGGTTGTCTCGAGGAGATGGAACATGTGAAGTGATTATTGCCAAGAACGGAATGGATCCATATCAGATTCTGAATGAACCATGCATCTACGAACCTTTGCCTCCGTCGTTGGATTTGGAGGAGATGGTCCTATGGAACCATTCATACATGGGTGGTATGTGGACCCTATTGTTGAAGAGCATGCTGGAAGAGTTCGACCGCGATATTGTCATGAACGCTCTTACCTCGAAATTCAAGGAGATTGCGAGGGATTTTTCTAAAAGGATAATTAGGGAATATGGAATTTCTATCGAGGACCTGGATTCTGTGGTGGAAGGGTTCGATTCTTTTCATTCAGGCTTCTTGAAGAAGAGCAGACATAAGAGGACCACAGACGGATTCACGATTACGACTGATGAATGTCCTTACTCCGGTGAGCCTTACGAGGTGTGCGTACTCTTCCAATCGTTCTATGATGGACTCATAGCGGAAATAGATTCAGAAGTCACGATGAAATGCTCATCGAGTATGACCAAGGGCGACAAGACCTGCCATTGGGCGATAAGGAAGAAGGAGGAGGCCAAGGGACAGAAATCTAAGGAGGAACCATCTCAGGACAATCCCATCAAGCGTCTGACTAACAAGTTTATAGATGGGGAAATCACCGAAGAGGAATTTAGGAAGAAACTCTCGGTGTTGAAGGAACTCAAACTCTAGTCGTCGTTCGTCGTCGCCGTGGATGCCGTGAGGTCCGAGTTATAGGTTGGTAAAAAATCATAAATCATATTCGAACTGGACTAGCCTGCAATTTTTACAGCGTAATGCTCTTGGACTTACGTAGCTTTTCCACCATCGTTGAGCCTTAACAAGCGGAATCAGATCGTCTTTCGTTCCACCCTGAGAATGAGCCCAACATATTCCTGAGGGATAGGCGCCATCCATCGGCGCATAGAGAAATCCTTCCTCCATCTCCATCCCGCACTTAGGGCACTTCATTCAGCTCGTCCCTGGATGCTGAGCGAGGTATTGGTCGATCTTCTGCAATTGGAGCAAAGATATGTCCATCGTCGCATTCTTCTGCCAGGTGTACCCAGGGAAAGATTGTGTTTGCACCCATGCCGTTACATAGCCCCTTACGAATATTACTCCTGGCAATGATGATCCTTGCGGGTAGTAAATTGCCATATCTCCCAGAGAAATATTATCATAGCTACCCGCGACACCAGAGCGCCACCTAATGAATGCATTATGGCTATCGTTCGTTGAGTTGAACACGTCGATTCGGAGATAGAGGGCAATAGTGTCATTGCCGAGATTCGCATGGCAGATCGAGCTTTCATTCACCTGGTCCATAGGGAATTGAGAGGCACCGTCCCATTGCCATCCTGGCCCGAGGTCGCTCGACTGAAGGGCCATCTGCTCGGCGGGAGAAGTTTCTGGAGGTTGATTAGATAGAACGTAAATACCTGAGGCCAAAACGGTGATTGCCACAATCAAAGCCGCAGCAATCTTTTGACGCTTTGTAATCATCCAACTCCCTTATCGCATTCGGGTCCAGGATATTTAGAACTTGCAGGGGTCCGTGAGGTTAGGGCTAACTCAATTATTTTGTAAGTGCAATGGGTTTGCCCGGGCTGGCAAGACTGCCTAGCCATCAGGTCGTTAGTAAGATTCAATAAGATCTTTTTGTGCATTTACTGAGTTGAAACCTTTTTCCTTCTTTTTCACTTGGCTCATGAACGCATCTTTTCCCTCAATATAAGTTCCAATGCCCTTTCCATCCTTTTGTTCATAAAATCGCATATTGCCGATACCGCAAGGAGTAATTTCACCACACCAATTGCAACGAACCGTTGTTCCCACGAGTGTGGAAGTGAAAAAGGCCTTAGCCGTATCAAATTGAATCCGCGAATTAGCCCACTGGTCACATACTGTACACCGGATTTCACAAGGTGTTAAATCGGTCATTAGGCGGGGGAAATCTCAAAAACATATATCAAACTGCTTGTTGTGATGGATGCCGTGAAAGTAACGAGCTGTGAGCGATGCTGAGACGCCAGAATTTCGTCCCCCATCCTGCTGGATATGTCAGGATCTCACATCGCCCCCGCTGCTTCCCTCCATGCATTGGAAGAAACGTCGATCGAGGTCGAGCCAGTAGCGTCCAGCACTTTCGCGACCGCCTCATAGCCATAGCCCTTCCCCCGCTCCTCCCGGACAAGGTAATATTCGATTATGTTGAGCGGATCGGACTTGCGGCTCACCAACGAGTATCCGATGACCTTGCCACGGACCTCGAAGAGGAACGCCACGGAATCGGAGCGCAAATGCCGTCGCATCCTATCCTTCAGCTGCTCGATATCGACGCCTTCGTCTTGCCGTTGCTCTTGGCTGCGTTGAAGGCTCATGGCCGCAAGCGCGTCCAGGTCATCCTCCGATCCGCGCCGAAGGCGAATTCTCTCTTCCTCGACCATGCGGTAAGAATGCCATCAGGGCATATAGCATCTCTTGATGCCCCGATTGTGCTCTGAGTGGCAAGATCGTCAATGCCACTCACTTGGCCACTTCGACAACGCAACAACATTTCGTTATTTCGCTGTCTTCTCAGCCACGACCTTGAGGCTCTCCACGGGGAGGCCCTTGTACTGCTTCTTGCTGATCCCTTTGTTCTCGATGACATTCTTGATCCGAAAGCCGGCAGTGGTGATGAGGCCCAGATAATCGTTTTTGAGGATCGCTCCTCCTACACACCCAGATATGAGGTCCTCGTCTGCTCTTTGCGCCTCCGTGAGCTCTTTGAGTAGAACCATGTCGGACAGGTACATCTTACCACCTGTTTTGAGCACCCGGTACGCCTCCTTGAAAGCTTTCGATTTGTCCGGTACCAAGTTGATCACGCAATTGCTCATCACTATGTCAATGGACCCATCAGTTATCGGAAGGTCCTCGATATCCCCATACCTGAACTCTACATTTGTGAAGCCGTTCTTCGTGGCATTCTTTCTAGCTTTGTTGATCATTTCTTCTGTGAAGTCTACCCCTATCACCTTCCCGTTCTTGCCGACCCTATTGGCGGCTAGGAAAGCGTCCATACCCGCCCCGCTCCCAAGATCCAGTACGGTGTCTCCCTTTTTCATATCGCCCAAAGCTCCAGGGTTCCCACATCCCAGACCGAGATTCGACTCCGGAACCGAGCTCAATTCCTTTTTCGAATAGCCGAGGGTTGCCGAGATTTGCATCGGGGTTTGCACCTTATCCCCACAGCAATCGGAGCTGCAGCTACAAGAACCGCCATCCACGGCGATCTTGCTATATTTCTTCTTTACGATCCGCTTGATCTCCTTGCCAGAAAGCTTTGGAGCTTCACAACATTGGTCCTTCTCTTCAATTCCCCAGGCGATAAGCTGGTCCCGGGTCTCATCATCTTTTATGCTATAGATCAAATTCCGACCCTTTTTCTTGGATTTTACTATTCCTGCTTCTGAGAGCACTTTCAAATGGCGAGAGATGGTGGTCTGGTCTTTATTCGCCTCAGTGAACTCGCAAGCGCATCGTTCGTTCTTTATAAGAAAGCCGACAATCGTCAATCTGGTCTCGTCACCGAGGGCCTTGAATACCTTTGCTTTGTCCGCGATCATGTTCCTTGCATATATGTACATATATACATATGTATGCATCTCCGAAGGTAGGAGCCTTAAATAATTGGTTTGACTGGGGATTACAATTTCTTATTGTACACCTTCAATCAGATCTGGAAGCTGAGGAGGAATTGGAAATAGGAAATGAAAAGAGGTTTCATTGTGTTTGAGCTTGTGCATCACGCCCTAGCCTGGATTCCGAAGAATAATGTCCATGCCAGCAAGGACTTGGACACCAAGCTTAGGATGATGTAGCCCCTCTCTCCGGTAAGGTAGTCCGCCCACCTGCCCTTCTTCCTGTACTGCAGGACCATGTTGATCGGGAAGCTGATCCAGAACAGCACAAGGGTGGCGGTAGCGATGTACACAAAGTCTGGGATGTTGCCAGAGTTATCCATCGCTGCCCCGAAGAAGTACATGAGCACGGCGACCCAGGCGATTGCACCGACGATAGAACCGAAAATGAAATTCGTCCAATCCGTCTTCTTCGTGTACTGATTCTGCAACTCCATGGACAGGCCGAACAGGTTCATGGCGGCATTACAGCCAATTAGCAGGATGATCGCAGCCGCATCGTTGAGCCCGCTCAGGAGAGCGATAATCACGATCATCAACGATGAAGATATGGCGTACTCGTACCATCGGGCCGGGTTCATGCCCTTGCTCAGGTTCCTGACGTACCATTTGTAGCCGAAGGTGGCCACCGAGTAATGGGCGATCGCCGACATGAACATGAAAGCCGCAATCATCGGTCCCAGGGGTACCTCGAATAGGGTTGCTTGGTTAGGAATCGGCCCAACTCCCTCCTGGAACTTGAAGAAGTTGGTGGTGATAGGCACCCAGACCTCCTCGGTCAGAGCAAGCATGATGATACCTTGGATCAGATGCAAAGTACCCATCACCAGGTTCCATTTCTTCAATTTTAAGTATTTCGGATCGCTAGGATTCGCCTCAACATTGGTTCCCTCAACCAAATACTCACCTTGGGGGAGATTTAAAGGCACCAATATTTAGCTGTTCGCACATTCAATCAAATCGAACGATATAATTGTCTGAGTGCGAAGCGACGAAGTATATAATCTAAGCTGATCGCTTGTTAGGGAGAAAGGAAATGAGGTGCGCTAGGTGCGGGGACTGCTGCAAGGAGACCTCGATGGAGCTCTCCGAAGAGGACATCCTCAGGTTGATCGGCCTTGGTTTTAAAAGGGAGAACATATGCGTAATCGGCGAGGACGGCCTAGCGAGATTGCGGAATATCAAAGGCCAATGCGTTTTCCTGTCTAAGGACGCGAAGACCTGCACGGTCTACAGGAATCGCCCTAAAGGGTGCATGATCTACCCTGTAAACTGCGATCATGAGGGCGAGGTCTTCGTGGATGAATTCTGCAGGGCGAGGGGGACAATTTCTAAATCGGAACTCCGGCGAAAAAGCCGCACGATAAAGAAGCACCTGGATATAATCGATGAGGAAGCAAAAATACGCAAACGTTCGCCTGAATGAATCGTCGTCGGTCCTAATATCCATAGATAGAAAAATGAAGGGAAGGCCGCCCCCATTACCAAGAATTGTGGTGGATTCTATTCTGTTGGAATCGGTCCACGTGTGCGGTGTCCTTCGCCGGGTAGCCCAATGGGATGAGGCAGAGGGGGGTGATGTGGTCAGGGAGCCCGAAGTGCTTCTTGAACGCCTGCACCCTCTCCGGGATGGGGTAGATGCCGGTCCAGACCGAGCCGACGCCTAATTCGCGAGCAGCCAGGAGTATGTTCTGAGCGGCTGCGGAGCAGTCCTGTACCCAGAAGCCAGGGTATTTCTCCTTGGTGGCATCGCCGCAGACCAGTATGGCCACCTGGGCCTCCTTGCACATCTTGGCGTTGGGGTTTATGCCGGTTATGCTGTCGAGCTTCTTCCGGTCATCGATGACCAGGAACTGCCATGGCTGCTCGTTCCCCGCCGAGGGCGCGGACATGGCCGCGCGGAGCAGCTCCTCGATGACCCCCTTGGGGATGGGTTTGTCCAAGTAGCTTCGTACGCTCCTTCTGGTTCGGATAGCCTCCGACGTGTTCATCGTCAGCCCGATGAGATGCCGTCCGAGAAAACCCTTTCGATTTCACCTTCGAGAGAGCGATGCCTGCACCGGGGGATTGATGGCCTCTTGCCCTTCCCTCTTGGTATGGAACGGTCTGACCCCATCCCTGAGCTGGGCGCGTACATTGGGGTTGAAGAGGTTGGTGAATACCACCCTCCTGGCAGTATTGTTGCGCCAGAGCACCTTAAGGAACTCCGCCACGCCGTCGCGGCTCCACCACCCCCTCAGCCATTCCGAGTAGGCTTCGTCCACCAGGCCTTGAAGGCGCTCCTGGTCGAAGGGGCTGGTGCGATACTCGTAGATGCGGTGATTGGTCTTCCATTCCTCCGGGCCTATCAGCCCCTGGTGGCACATGTCGTTCCAGATCTCGGTGCCTACCAGGCAGTCGAGGATGTTCACCTGCACCGCGTGCGGCCTGCTGCCCCGGATGAAATCGATGGTCTTGGCCACGTCCTCCTGCCGCTCCACCGGCGCCCCGATGATGTAGGAGGTGATTACCAGCATGCCAGCGTCCTTGGCGTTGGCGACGGCGGTCGCGGTCTTCTCTGGGGTGATGTGCTTCTTGTAATACTCCAGCGTGCGCGAGGAGGCGCTCTCCGCCCCGAAGTAGATGACATCGAACCCCGCGCCCTTCATGGCGCGCATGAGCTCTTTGGAGGCCGAGTCCACCCTCCCCTCGCAATAAAGAGCCATGCGTATCCTCCTTTCCCTTATGAGCTCGCAGATGCGCTCCGCCCGTTTAGGGTTGTGAGTGAAATTGTCGTCCACGAACACGCAGCTCTCATAGCCCTCGGAGTAGATCGATTCCAGCTCCTCGACCACGTTCTCCGGGCTCCGGGGGCGCCATCGATTCAGGGAGAAGGCCGCGCAGGAGCAGTAGGTGCACCTGAAGGGGCATCCGCGCGAGGAGGAGATGGTGGTGAACTTGCCGAAGGTCAGGGGCACCCCGGCGTGCGTGTATCCGTACTTCAGATCGCCGAGCATGCGGCGGTCGGGGAAGGGAAGGCCGTCCAGGTCGTCGACTAGGCAGATCGGCCTCTCGACCAGCCCCTCCCCCTTGAGATAGCAAATGCCCTCGACGTCGGAGGGGTCCGTCCCCCCCTCCAGATGATCAAGCAGTTTGACCAAGGATCGCTCGGCCTCCCCGCGGATGATATAATCGATGGATTCGTAGCTGCGGAGTATGTTCTCGGTGGCGAAGGTGGCGTGATACCCTCCTAGCACGATGACGCTCTCGGGCAGCGCCGCACGTACCTTTTCCAGCACATTGACGGCCTCGAGGAAGGTGTGGGTGGAGCAGTTCAGCCCGACCACATCAGGCCCCTCCTTGATGATCCGAGAGACGAGCGATTCCATGTCCATATCAGCGCAGAAGGCGTCGCAGACCACCACATCGTCCCCCCGCTCCTCTCTCAGGCTGGATGCGAGGTAGAGCAAGCCCAGGGGAGGCCACTTCTCCGTAGTCTTGCCAGGCGGGGTGGAAAGGAACACCTTCATCTGATTCCGTCCCACACTTCCAAAGGAGCCGCCTAGCTTGAACCTTGCGCCTCGCTGCCTAGATTGCCTAGCTCCTTGACGCGGTGCACGGCGGCGATGACCTCGTTAGGGCGCGTGAACATGGGCATGTGCCCAGTGTCCTTGAGCAATACCAGCTCGGCGCCCGGGACCTCGTGACTCAAGCGCAGGCACTGCGCCTCAGGCGGGACGTTCCGGTCCTTCTCTCCCACCACCATCACCATTGGCAGCCTGATACCCGCGTAGCTGCCTTCGACCGCTCGAAGCGTCCTCCCGACGCATTCCAGGTCCACAGCCTCCGCCCGGAGCGAGGAGGGTCTGAGGGCGAGGGCGATCCCTGCCTTGCGATAGTCCTTAGGAACCGGGTCAGGGGCGAAGGTGAACTTGAGCAGCCAGCGCCCGATCAGGCCGCCCAAGGGCAGGAACAGGAGCCAGATCAGCGCGGTGCCCAGGTACCTCCTTCCCAGGGCACGATACAAGCCCATGACCGGGACCTCCTTTCCCTCGAACGAATGCACCACCCCTGAGAGGACGACCAGACCGGAGACGTCCTCCGGGTGCCTCACGGCCATGTCCATCAGCACCGCTCCGGCCGAGGAGTGCCCCACCACGACCGGTCTCTCCAGGCCCAGGCTTTTCCAGGCCTCGCGCACCAGGTCGCCATGGACTGCGCAGCTCTCCTGCTTCCCTGGAGCCTTCTGGCTGTACCCGTGCCCGGGCCTATCGAAGGCCAGGACCCTGAAGTCTTTGGAGAGCTCATCCATGATGGAAAGGCGGAAGTCGTTCGAGGAGCCGTTGCTGCCATGCAGCAGGACCACTGGAGGTCCGGAGCCTTTCTGGCAATAATGCAGCTTCGTTCCCTGGACCTCGACGAACTCGCACGCCCTGGGCAGCCGTTTTTTGTTGATGGAGAGGACCAAGGTCGAGGTCAGCAGAAGAAGGGTGATTATGGCCAAGGGTACGAGCACGAGCCAGAGAGCGTCCACGTCCACGAATGCATTTCTTCGGATTTCAATCTGATTGAGCGTCGGGCCGAAGCTCAATTGCCAACATATTTATGGATTCGGCTCCAAAGCACGCTCGCATGGCCTAGGGGGCGGCAGGGTTGATAGTCGAGAGGATCGAGTCGGAGGGGCTGGCGCATTTCTCCTACATCGTGGTCGAAGGGAGCAAGGCCTTCGTGGTGGACCCGCGCAGGGACTGCGAGGTCTACCTCGCGATCGCCCGAAGGGAAGGGGCGCGCATCACCCATGTCTTCGAGACGCACAGGAACGAGGACTACGTCATCGGGTCCATGGAGGTATCGGAGAGGACAGGGGCCATCGCCTGCCACGGCCCAGGCCTGGATTTCGATTATGGCGAGACGCTCGAGGATGGTCAGGTCTTCGCCTTCGGTGATCTGGAGCTCACGGCCCTCCATACCCCTGGCCACACCGATGAGAGCATGTCCTATGTGCTGGTGGACAAGGGCTCAGGCTATGATGCGGTTGCGGTGTTCACAGGCGACGCGCTGTTCGTGGGGGACGTGGGCCGTACCGACCTGCCCGGTCCGGACAAGCGGGAGCGGCTCTCGCATGCCCTCTTCCACAGCCTGCACGACAGGCTCATGACCCTGGGCGACGGGACGATAGTCCACCCTGGCCACGGGGCCGGGTCGGTCTGCGGAGGGGACATCAGCGAAAGGGCCTTCAGCACCATCGGGCTGGAGAGGCTGCAGAACCCCCTGCTCCGCCTGACGGAGGAGGAATTCGTCAAGGACAGGATGGGGCAGAGGCTCGACCGCCCGCCCTACTTCCGGCGCATGGAGTCCATGAACCTCCATGGGCATCCGGCCATGAGCGGCCTTCCGGAGCCGATCCCGCTCTCTCCCAAGGGGTTCAAGGCGGCCTTGGACAGGGGCGGATCGCTGTTGGACCTGAGGACGCCCGACAGCGTCTCTGGAGCATACATCAAGGGCGCTACGTCAATATGGCTCGATGGGCTGGCTGCCTATGTCGGTTGGCTTATGCAGTACGACGCCCCCATCTACCTCGTGGTGGAGGACCCCCTCCAAGTGGAGAGGGCCGTTCGCATCCTGGTGCGGATGGGTTACGACAACGTCGCGGGCTATCTGAGGGGAGGCATGTCCCAATGGCTCCGCGAGGGCCACCCCTACGAGGTCCTCCCGACCCTGAACGTACATCAGACGAGGGACCTGGTCAAACAGGGAAAGGCGGTGATCCTCGACCCCCGTCCTGGCCATGAGTGGGAGGAGGTCCGGGTCCCGGGAGCCATGCACGTCTTCGTGGGCGAGCTCCAGTCCAGGCTTTCGGAGGTCCCCAGCTTCACCAAGGTGGCGTGCATGTGCAGCGCCGGGTTCAGGGGCAGCATGGCCGCGGTCATGCTCCGAAATCTGGGCTACGAGAACGCCTTCAACGTTCTGGGAGGGATAGGCGCTTGGAAGGCGGCAGGCTACGAGACGGAGGAATGAGACGTCGAGGCCAGGTCACGCTGGTTATTAACTATCAGGAGCGACCAGATAAGCGAGTTAATAACAAATGATATAAATGTTAATAACTTACCAATTCCCCGCAGTTAGATGAAGGGCAGCTCGAAACCGTTCCCAAGGACCCTGGCGGCCATGCTCACCGTGGCGGTCGTCATCATTGCCAGCGCAGCGGCCTTCGTCCTCTTCGTCCCTCAGGGCGACACCTCAGGGAAGCTCCAGGTCGTCGCCACGTTCTATCCCTTGTACTACCTGACCAGCCAAATAGCGGGCGACCGGGCGGACGTCCACACCCTCATCCCGGACAACTTGGAGCCCCACTCCTGGGAGCCGACGCCCTCGGACCTGATCGAGGTCAGCGAGGCCCAGGTCCTAGTGTTCAATGGGGTGGGGTTCGAGCCTTGGATGGGGGATTTCCTCGCGGCCGTGGACAATCCTGACCTAGTCAAGGTGGACACGAGCGTGGGCGTGTCGCTGATACCTTCCGACACGGTGGTCGAGGCTTACAAGGAAGCCACCGCCCTCCTGAGCACTGGCCCCAATTACTCCTTGGCCGCCTCTGCCGCGCCCGGCTCGGCGTCGACCGTGCAATGCGCCTCCGAGGTACTACTGGTGAACATGACGTCCCTCGAGGGAGGGATGGGAGGCTTCTTCGCGCTTCACGTCTCGGTGGTAGGCGACTATCGTCTCTTCGTGACCGAAGACGTCGAATTCGCTCTGATGTATGCGAACGGCACGGCCGTAAGCGCGGAGCTGGAGAATGGAGCGATCACCTGGTACCAGGGCTTCTCCTCCTCGAAGTTCTATGAGCTACAGGAGGATACGACGTACCTAGTAAGCTTCGTGCCCGGGCAGGTCGAGGCTACGAAGCTGGTGGTTGTGCAAGCCAGCGGAGGAACCGGGGCGGACCAGGACGGCCATGAGCACGGGTCCCAGGACCCCCACTTCTGGATCGACCCCCTTAGCGCCAAGGTCCAGGTCCAGAACATCCTGCTCGCGTTCAACCAAGTGGACCCTGGGAACTCGACATACTATTCGCAGAACGCCGGAGCCCTCCTCGTGCGCCTAGACAAGCTGAACCAGGACTTCGTGGATGGTCTGGCCAACAGGACGAAGAACACCATAATCACCACTCACGAGGGCTTCAACTACATGGCGTTCCGGTATGGGTTCGAGGCCTACGCGGCCATCGGCATCTCCGCCGACCAACAACCCAGCCCGCAGGACATGGCCAGGCTGGCGGGTATGGTGGAGGATTTGAATCTGCACTACGTTTTCTCGGAGCCCACCTACCTGGACTCGGTGATGGAGATAATCGCCGGCGAGACGGGAGCCCAGGTCCTGGTATTGGACGGGCTCCATGGCCGGACGGGCGTGCACAAGGGCATGGACTACTTCGAGATCATGTACGCCAACCTGGAGAACCTGAGGATCGGATTGGAGGTGGCTCAATGAGCTATTCGGTAGGAAATGAAGCTTTGAAGGAGAAGGTGGTCGAGGTCATCGATGTCACGGTTCGGATCAACAATCTCATAGTCCTCGACAAGGTGTCCGTGGACGTGGACAGGGGCGACGTCCTCGGCATCGTGGGCCCGAATGGCGGTGGGAAGACCACGCTCTTGAACGCGGTCCTCGGCCTCATCCCCATCGAGTCTGGCCAGATCCGCCTTTTCGGCACCGACATCCGCCGGTTCAAGGATTTCCATAAGGTGGGATACGTGGCTCAGAACGCCATCCAGTTCGACCCCATATTCCCGGCTACGGTGCGGGAGATCGTATCCTTGGGATGCTTGAACCGCGCCCGCCTGGGAAGGAGGCTTGGCAAGGAGCAGAACGAGGAGGTGGAGAAGGCCATCGACCTGATGGGGCTGAGGAACGTGGCGGACCGCAAGATAAGCGACCTGTCGGGCGGGCAGAAGCAGCGGATCTTCATCGCCAAGGCCCTGGTCAGAAAACCGAAGCTCCTCCTCCTCGATGAGGCCACAGCGGGCTTGGACCAATGCATGCAAGACCATTTCCACAACCTGCTCCGCTTCCTGAAATCGGAGTATGGCATATCGGTGATGACCGTGAATCATGATCTTTCCGGCGTGATCTGCCAGGCGAACAAGCTGGCCGTGGTGAACCGTCAATTGCATTACACCCCCATCACACCAGGGCTCGACCCTTCCAAGATGTTGCAGGACGCCTACGGGGAGCATTTCACGTTCATTTTCCACCACGATCACCAGACCTGCCAGGCCCCGGAGGCGAGTACGATCACCATCAAGGAAGGGGGCAGCTAAGATGTTGGACATCGGGGGCCTCTTCGCCTACGAGTTCTTCCAGAGGGCGTTCCTGGCGGGTATTTGCTCCGCCCTCCTCTGCGCCGCGCTCGGCGTGTTCATCGTCCTAAAACGGGCTTCGCTTATCGGAGAGGGAATCGCCCATCTCTCCTTCGGCGGCATCGCCATAGGCCTGGTGCTCGCGGTCTATCCCCTCTACACGGCACTGATCCTTGCCCTTGTGGGAACACTGCTGATCTCATTGCTCAACCGGAGCAAGATAGTCTACTCGGAGACGGCAATAGGCCTGATGTTCTCGGCAGGTTTGGCAATCGGGGCGGTGCTCGCATCCGTGGGCGGGGGGTTCAGCGTCGATCTCTTCGCGTACCTCTTCGGAAGCCTGCTCACGGTCAGTCCCCAGGACCTGCAGATAATCGTGCTGCTGACGCTGATAGCGCTCATCTTCATTGGCGTGTTCTACAAAGAACTGGTGCTGATGACCTTCGACGAGCGCAGCGCCCACCTTTCCGGCGTTCCCGTCGTCGCCTTCGAGGTCGCCTTCAACGTCCTGGTGGCGCTGGCGGTCGTGGCTTCGATCAAGATCGTCGGGGCTCTCCTCGTTTCAGCGCTCCTCATCACCCCCGCCGCGTCCGCGATGCAGCTGTCCGGGTCCTTCAAGGGTACGATGCTCTCCGCCTTCGTCCTGGGCCTGTTCTCGGTGATGGCGGGGATGCTCGTCTCCTTCTACTTCGACCTTGCCACCGGAGGGGCGATCGTCCTCATCGGGCTGCTGGTGTTCGGCGTCTGCGTGGCGGTGAGGAAGCTCTTCAAGCTCGGAAAGAGAGAGTTGGCGCCCGATACGATCTGCGCCCACGGGATGCAGGAGACGCGCTTCGAGGCCAAAGACGGTTCAGGGGAAAAAGATGTCTAATCTATCGTGAAATGGAGGAAACCCTCGAAAAATTAACACCCCCTCCCCAGTAAAAACCACCAAAAACCCAAATAATGTGGAAAATAGTTGCATATTTTTGAAAAATAGTATAATCTAATAGTGTGAAATGTAAAAACGTTCCATCTTAACACTCATATAAAGTTCTCAGTGGAACATCGTTTCACCTGGCACAAGACAAGAGTTATATATCGAAAATGACACTCAAGAGACGGGGATTCCAAATGGGCTATGAAGAGAGTTTTCCACCCATGGATATGAAGTGGCATGCGAATGCCACTAAGCGCTTTGCGAGCCCCTTCGTGGACAACCCACATGACCGGATTGACGTGGACCCGATTATTTTATCCCACGCCGCCGTCGCATGCGGGTATACCATCAGGGACTTCTATGAGAAACCGGAGTTGGGAATACACTGCGTCGGCTACATCTCCCAGCTCTACGACCTGCTGCCGGTGACGCACTGGTTCTACTCGATGCCGTGGACGCGCGAGCTAGGGCTGAAGCTCCAATACAAGGAGACCCTACCGCCAATCTCCACCGGACCGATTCTATCCGAACCAGGCGATGTCGACAAGCTACGTGTCATGGACAAGGAAGAGCTGAAGAAGAACTTCACACAACAAGAGTTCTACCGCATCTATGACTACGTGGCCAAGAACCTGCCAATGACTCTGGTGCCGATCTCATACGGTTTCGACCTTGTGGGAGCGGCTGCAGAGCTGGTTGGGGTCGAGAACTTCATCATGTGGACCTTCACGGAGCCAGAAGCGGCGAAGAAACTCGTTAAGATCTACACCGACACCTCGGTCAATGGCGCGGCCGCGCTTGCAGACAAGTACGGCATGGCCATGTTGATCGTCGGGTCCGTGTTGGCCAACAACGATATCTTCTCCGATGACGCCGTCGAGG
The DNA here is from genome assembly GCA_028682915.1 of Methanomassiliicoccales archaeon. Lineage (GTDB taxonomy): Archaea > Thermoplasmatota > Thermoplasmata > Methanomassiliicoccales > UBA472 > JAJRAN01. The sequence continues at coordinate 40,016 of JAJRAN010000092.1, forward strand.
AGTACTCCGCCAAGATGATGAGGTACTATGTCGACCAGGCTTTCAGGAAGGGAGCGGGCCCGCAGGTCTTCTACCACCTGTGCGGTAACCACGAGACGGACTACAAGGTGTTCAAGGACAACCTTATCTGGTCTCCGTTCACCGTGTTCCACATCGGGTACAAGGGCAAGAACGTCTTCCCATCCAAGCTCCTGAAGGAGGAGTATGGGCAGAAGGCGACACTCATGGGCTCGGTCGACACCAAGCTCATGATCAACCCGAACCCGGTCTCGGTGTACAACCAGGCGAAGGAGCAGCTCCTCGGAGGCCGCGATGCGCCGAAGGGCTACATCCTGGGCAACTCTTGCGAATGCCCGCCATACACATTACCGGGCCAAATGCTCGCGTTGGTGAAGGCGGCTAGGGACTTCGGTACCTACGGGTCATGGTGAGGTGAGACAAATGGATATCAAAGCATCAGACCAGGTCAAGGAGACCGTCGCGAAGAGGGGCCTGAAGGTCGATGACGTCATGGATGTCATCAAGACCGCTGAGGGAGGAAACAAGAAGGCAGTGGACAAGAACACTGGCAAGATCCTTGCCAAGAAGGTCATCAACAACGTGACCGTCTACGCCGACTACAACGTGGAGAAGGGGATCCTGAAGTCTCACGCCAACGTGAACTCCGCCTACTCCCACCGCATGACCCTCGGCAAGATTGTCAACGCCACCGAGCCGTCCAACTGGACGTGTGCGCACTGCAATGCCCCGGCTTTCCTAGGGACCGCAGAGATGACCTACATGGGCGTCTCGAGGAATGGGCCAGCGGTCGTCTGCCCGAAGTGCGGCGACGTCTGGGTCGAGGAATACCTCGCCACCAAGACATTGGCGGCTGCAGAAGGGCTCTTCGAGAAGAAGAAGGCATAAACGCTACAAAGGCCGCGAATGCGGCCATCCTTATCTTTTTTTATCTCTCGTGCCATAGCCGTGGCTAGGCCGTCCCGCCGGTCCCTTCGAAAGGTTTAATGGTGCCCGATGCGCTCAGGGGCCAAGCCAGGTGTAGAGATGAGCGAGAAGATAGGTGAGACCAACAGCCTCTGCCCAGAATGTCTCAAGACCATTCCCGCGGTCAAGATCGCCGAGAACGACAAGATCTACCTCGTCAAGAAATGCCCGG
>JAJRAN010000046.1 GCA_028682915.1 Methanomassiliicoccales archaeon
CTTGTAGCAGGTCTGGCCGCGGGTGCCGCGGCCGTGGCGCACGAAGGCGTCGAACTCCACCTGCTTGCCGAAGCCGTTCTCGGTGATCAGGAACAGCTGGGCCCCCTTCTCCACCGCGGCCCTGCCGGCCAGCTCGTCACCCTTGCCCAGGCGGATTCCGGTGATGCCGCGCGAGGCCCGGCCCATGGGGCGCACCGCGGCCTCCGTGAAGCGCAGGGCCTGGGCCTGGCGGGTGACCAGCACCACCTCGTCGGACCCCTTGGTCAGGATGGCGCTGACCAGCTTATCCCCTTCATCCAGCTTGATGGCCACGATGCCGCGGGTCTTGGCGTTGGCGAACTCCGCGGTCTGCACCTTCTTCACCACCCCTTTGACCGTGGTCATGAAGAAGAAGGTCTTGGCGCTGAACTCCGACAGGAAGGCTACAGTGGCGATCTCCTCATTGGGGGAGATGGCCAGGAGTGTCTTGATGTTCGTGCCGCGGGAAGCGCGGCTGGACTCCGGGATCTCGTGCACCTTCAGCCAGAAGGCCCGTCCGTCGCTGGTGATGAACAGCACGTAGTCGTGCGTGGAGGCAATGAACAGCTGCTCGATGAAGTCGTTGTCCCCCAGGCGCGCGGAGGCCGACCCCTTGCCTCCCCGCCCCTGGCGCCGGTAGGCGGAGACCGGCAGGCGCTTGATGAAGCCCTTGTTGGAGATCAGGATCACCATGTCTTCCTTGGCGATCAGGTCCTCGATGTTGATCTCCTCCACCTCGTCGACGACGATCTGGGTCCGCCGGGGGTCCCCGTACTGCGCGGCCAGCTCCTGGGTCTCCTCCTTGACGACCCCCAGGATCTTCTTCTCGCTGGCCAGCAGGGCTTTGAGGTACTTGATGCGCTCCAGGACCTCCTTCAGCTCCTCCAAGATCTTCTTGGTTTCCAGGCTGGTGAGCTTCTGCAGGCGCATGTCCAGGATGGCCTGGGCCTGGATCTCAGAGAGCTTGAAGCGGCGCATCAGCCCGCTCCTGGCCGTGTCCACGTCTTTCGACTTCTTGATGAGGGCGACCACCTCGTCGATGTTGTCCAGCGCGATCTTGAGGCCCTGCAGAATGTGGGCCCGCTCCTCGGCCTTGCGCAGCTCGTACTTGGAGCGCCGGACGATGACCTCCTTGCGGTGCTTGATGAACAGGTCGATCATCTCGCGCAGCGACAGTTCCTTGGGCCGGCCCTCCACCAGTGCCAGGTTGATCACCCCGAAGTTGGACTGCATGGGCGTGTGGGCGAAGAGCTGGTTGAGGATCACCTTGGGCACGATCCCCTTGCGCAGCTCGATGACGATGCGCATGCCCTGCCGGTCCGACTCGTCGCGCAGGTCGCTGATGCCGTCGATCTTGTGCTCTTTGACCAGGTCGGCGATGCGCACGATCAGGGCGGCCTTGTTGACCTGGTAGGGCAGCTCGGTGACGATGATCTGGTCCTTGCCGCTCTTGGAGGTCTCCAGCGAGACCTTGGCCCGCACCACGATCTTGCCGCGCCCGGTGCGGAAGGCGTCGTCGATGCCCTGGGTGCCGAAGATGATGCCCGCGGTCGGGAAGTCCGGGCCATGCACGATGCCGCGCAGCTCCTCGAAGCCCAACTTGGGGTTGTCGATCACCGAGACGATGGCCGCCGCGATCTCGGTCAGGTTGTGTGGAGGCATGTTGGTGGCCATGCCCACCGCGATGCCGCTGGACCCGTTGACCAGGAGGGACGGCAGGGCCGAGGGCAGCACCAGCGGTTCCTGCAAAGAGTCGTCGTAGTTGGGCCCGAAATCCACGGTTTCCTTGTCGATGTCCCTCAAGACCGCCTCGGCGATACGGGCCAGGCGCGCTTCCGTGTAGCGCACTGCCGCCGGCGGGTCCCCGTCGACGGAGCCGAAGTTGCCCTGCCCGTCCACCACGGGGTAGCGCAGGGAGAAGTCCTGGGCCAGGCGCACCAGGGTCTCGTAGATGGCCGCATCCCCGTGCGGGTGGTACTTGCCCAGCACGTCCCCGACGATGCGCCCGCACTTCTTGTACGGGCGGTCGTGGCGCAGGCCCATCTCCTGCATGGCGTACAGAATCCGGCGGTGCACCGGCTTCAGGCCGTCACGCACATCCGGCAGGGCCCGGCTCACGATGACGGACATGGCGTAGTTGAGGTACGACACGCGGACCTCGTCCTCGATGGCTACAGGTATGACTTTGCCTTTGGCTTCGGCCACGGTTTTCAGCTCCTAGTTGGTGGGTACCTACACGTCCAGATTGGCAACCGACAGGGCGTTCTCTTCGATGAACTTGCGCCGCGGCTCCACGGCGTCCCCCATCAGCGTGGTGAAGATCTCGTCGGCCTCCACCGCGTCCTCCAGGGTGACCTGCATGATGCTGCGCCGCTCGGGGTCCATGGTGGTCTCCCAGAGCTGCTCGGGGTTCATCTCCCCCAGCCCCTTGTACCTCTGGATGTTCACCTGCTTGGAGTCCTTGGAGTGCTTCTTGATGAGCTTGTCCCTCTCCTCCTCGTTGTAGGAGTAGTAGGTCTCCTTGCCGATGGTGATCTTGTACAACGGGGGCATGGCGATGTAGACGTGCCCCTTCTCGATCAGCTCCTGCATGTAACGGAAGAAGAAGGTCAGAAGCAGCGTGCGGATGTGCGAGCCGTCCACGTCTGCGTCGGCCATGATGATCACCTTGTGGTAGCGCAGCTTCTCCACCTCGAAGTTGGTGCCCACGTTGGTGCCCAGGGAGGAGATCACGGGGATGAGCTTGTCGTTGGCCAGCACCTTGTCGATGCGCGTCTTTTCCACGTTCAGCATCTTGCCCCACAGCGGGAGGATGGCCTGGAACTGCCGGTCCCGCCCCATCTTGGCGCTCCCGCCGGCGGAGTCCCCCTCCACGATGTACAGCTCGCACTTTCTCGGGTCCTCCTCGGAGCAGTCGGCGAGCTTGCCGGGAAGCCCCACGCTCTCCAGCACGCTCTTGCGGCGGGTGAGCTCCCGGGCCTTGCGGGCGGCGGCCCTGGCCTTGGCAGCCACAATGCACTTTTCCAGGATGGCCTTCACCACGGCCGGGTTCTCCTCGAAGTAGGAGGTCAGCTTCTCGTTGACCGCCGACTCCACGATGCCTTTCACTTCGGAGTTGCCCAGCTTGCCCTTGGTCTGCCCCTCGAACTGGGGGTCGGGGATCTTCACCGAGATGACGGCCGTCAGCCCCTCGCGCACGTCGTCGCCGCTCAGGTTCTCATCCAGCTTCTTGGCCATGCCCAGCTTCTCCACGAAGCCGTTCAGGGTGCGCGTCAGGGCGCTCTTGAAGCCGATCAGGTGGGTTCCGCCCTCGCGGGTGTTGATGTTGTTGGCGAAGGAGAAGATGGTCTCGGTGTAGCCGTCGTTGTACTGCAGGGCCACCTCGCCGACGATGTTGTCCCGCTCGCTCTCGATGTACACCACGTCCTTGTGGATGGGCGTCTTGTTCTTGTTCAGGTACTCGATGAAGCTCTTGATCCCCCCCTCGAACTTGAACTCGTGGGTCTTGGGTTTGGAGCCCCGCTCGTCGACGATGCTGATCTCCACGCCCTTGTTGAGGAAGGCCAGCTCGCGCAACCGGTTGGAGAGGATGTCGAAGCTGTAGTTGATGTCCTCGAAGATCTGCTTGTCCGCCCTGAAGCGGGTGATGGTGCCCGTGGCAGTGCTGGTCCCGACCGCCTCCACCTTCTTCTCCGGCACGCCCCGCTTGTAGCGCTGGAAGTAGGACTTCTTGTCGCGGTGGACCCACACCTCGCACCACTCCGACAGGGCGTTGGTCACCGACACCCCCAC
>JAJRAN010000124.1 GCA_028682915.1 Methanomassiliicoccales archaeon
CTTCATTCTAACCCCCCAGCCCTGAACGATCAGGCCCATATCAGAAAGGCAATAGGCTGAATCGGGTTTAACCGCTTCATAGAAGGCCTTATGGGCCTTTGCCATGTTCAAACCGCTTGCCCCGTAGTTTACCACATCCAATCCTGGAACACCGTGCACTTCGAATATGCCTCCAAAAAGAGAATAGGGCACGTAATCCGGAGTCTCATGGTTTGCAGCGGCATCCCACCGTTCCATCGATGTCATGTCTTTCATATGTTTTCTCTCCCCTGAACGAACAAAAAAACCGTCGTTCTGGTATTCTTTGGACGCACAATAAATATAACCCTTTGCATCGGAAGTGACAGACTTCAACTAGGGTTAAGAATGGAAGATACACATGGTTCTATTCGGAAGTTCCGCATAAGACCCAAGAAAAAGAATGATGCGATTGTATCCACATACTTTTTTATGAGAGAAGTATTCGGGCGTCGGCGACCTTGACCCCTTGGGAGCTAACGAATATCGGGTTCAAATCCATCTCCACGATGTCGTCCAACTCCATGAGCATATTCGATACCGCGATCAGTGCTCTAACGAGTGCATGGATGTTGGCGCGCTCCCTCCCACGGAAGCCATACAGGAGCTTCGCCCCCTTTATCTCCGAGAGCATCTCCTTCACGTCCAGCTCCGTCACCGGTGCCAATCGGTAGGAGACGTCCTTGTAGACCTGGACGGCGATCCCTCCCATTCCTAGCATTATGAGATTGCCGAACTGTGGATCCTTGGTCGACCCGATTATCATCTCCTGGCCCGTCACCATCTCTGAGACCAGGACGCCTGAAAGGTCGAAATTGGCGCGCATTGCTTCCTGCTCGAAGGAGCGGTAGATCTCGACGACGTCCTTGTCGTTAGGCACGTTCAGGCAGACCGCTTTGAATTCTGTCTTGTGGACGACCTGGGGGGACACCACCTTCATCGCCACTGGATACCCAATCCTCTGAGCGACCATGACCGCCTCGTCCGGGGAGCCGCAGACAGCCTCGTTGGTCACGGGGACGCCATAGGCTTGGAGTATCTGCTTCGCCTCAGGCTCCAGGACGAGGCTCCTGCCCTCCGACCTTGCCCTTTCGATGATCTCGGCAGCCTTAGGCCTCATCCCCTCACCTCCCCTCCAGGTCGACGCCTCTCGACAAGAGGAAATCGGCATAGGAGGCGATCCCACCCACTGCTCTCGCGGTGCGCTCGGGCCAGTCGAAGCATGGGACGCGTTTCCGTTGGAGAAGGTCCATGTTCCTCAGGCCGTCGCGGGTGGAGACCCAACATACATAGGTGGGCTTCCTCAAGCCCCTGGATAGGCAGTCGTTCACGGTGTCGGCCAAGGCGGTGCAGACGTCGGGCATGAGCGCGGCCCTCTGGAGAACGATGGGGACGATGACGTCGATCTCGTCGCTCTCATACAATATCCGAGTTATCTCGGAGTAGAGCTCCACGAACTTCGACCATATCGGGGTCATGTCGATGGGGTTCCGAGCGCTCGCGTAGCTGGGGATCAACCCTCCGATCCTCGAGCGCAGCTCCTTCGATAACTCCGGAACCACCAGCCCGTTCTCCTCGCATAGGTCCGCCAGCTCTACACCAGTCCCGCCAGAGTTGGTGATTATCCCTACCCTCTTCCCCCTGGGGAGGGGCTGCCAATCAAGGCCCTTGGCGATGCTGATCATGTCCATTCCGTTTCGGGCGAAGATGATCCCTGATTGCTTGAAGGCCGCCTCATAGGCGGTGAACGAGCCAGCGATGGCGGCGGTGTGGGAGGCCGCGGCCCTCACGGCCCCGGCCGTCCTTCCCGTCTTGGTGGCGACTATGGGCTTTCTCAAAGTCACTTCCTTCGCCTCATCATAGAACTCCCGCCCCCTCTCTACCGACTCAAGGAAGAGGCAGATCACCTTGGTCTCCTCGTCCTGTCCAAGGTACCGGACGACCTCATAGTCGTCGATCCCGGCCTTGTTCCCATGGGCCATTATCTTGGCGAACCTCATATGATGGTCCATGGCGAAGGTGAAGATGGCCATGCCATATGCGCCAGATTGTGTCAGGAAAGATATGTCCCCGCCCGGCTCGGACGCGCCAATGCCCATCGATGCGTTCAGGCCGATGTTGCAGTTGTAGACCCCGAAGCAGTTCGGCCCCACGACCTTGACGTGGCCTTCGTCGGCCTCCTCCATCATCGCCTCCTCCAGCGCCTTGCCCTCGGGCCCGGCCTCGCTGAACCCGGAGGTGATGACCACGGCGGCCTTGGTCCCCTTCTCCCCCAGCTCTTTCATGGCGGAGGGGACGGCCTTGGCTGGGATGACGATCACAGCCAGGTCTATGCCCTCGGGCACATCCTTGATCGACCGGTAAGCATCGCGGCCGAGGATCTTCCCACCTTTGGGATTGACCAGGAACACCTTTCCCTGATACCCAGAGGTGAGGTTCTTGGCGAAGACATATCCCATCTTCCCCTCCTCGCCCGATGCGCCGACCAATGCCACGGTCTTGGGGTTGAATATGGCGTCTATCCCGGGATCAAGCATCAATCCCCCTAGACGAAGAACTGCCTCTCCAGCTCCTTCGGTGGGAACTCGTTCTTCCTCACGTTCAAGGGGTCGATCTTCCTCATGAGCTCGACGTGCTCCTTCGTGGGCATGTCCATGACCCTGACCTCGGGATGGATCACTGGCTTGAATTGCGTGTTCACGAGTACCTCGTCGACCGTGATATCGGGATAGAGGTACCTGAGGCGCAACAGCTTGCTCTCCGGCTCGAAGTCGAACACCCCCAGCTCGGTAACGACCCAGTCGGGCCCTTTTCCGACCAACCTGAGCTGTTCCCGGGTCCCGAACGGGGTAACGTGACCGACGTTGGTCACGAAGTCGCACTTGTCCACCAGGGTGAATATCCTCTTGTCGCCCTTCGCCGGAGCGCGATGCCTGGTGGTCCAGATGGTGTAGTTGATGCAATCGCCTGAGAGGTTGCATCCTCCCGCTCCCCCTGGCAGCTTGATCTTCACCTTGCCTGGCCGACCGATCATGGTGACGTTCTGGTTGCCGTACTTGTCCACCTGCGCACCGCTGAAGAACGACCGGTGCAGCTCTCCCTTCTGGGCCATGTCGAACAGCTTGTCGATGGTGATCATCGCGGTGCGGTTCTGCATCATGGTCCAGTCATTGGTGGTGGTGGGGAAGAACGGCGGGTTGGGGTCGATGGCGCTCGTGACGCCGCCCACATACACCATGTCCTTGGCGTGGGTAAGCTTGGCGAAGTACATGGCCACCATCGGGATCGGCGAGGAAACGCCATGGAACACCAAGGTGCTGTCCTTGATGGTCATGGCGACGTTGTAAACGAACAGCTCGTCCAGGGTTACTTTGAATTTCTCACTCATAGTTAAACAACTCCATCCATGCTTCCCGGCCATTCTTCCACGAGGCCAGCCTCTTCTGTCTGTCGCTTCCACCTATCAGCTCGATGTATTCATCCTGGCTCTTGACGCCGAAGACGTACCTGTCCAGGTACTTGGTTTTGAACGCTTCCGGCCCCTCCTGCGTGATCTTGTAGTAGTTGGAGATGTGCTCCCGGTCATATGCGTAGTAAGGGTAGCAGCTGGTCGGATGCGCGCCCCAGGGGACATGCACCACATGCGCCACCTCATAATAGGGAACGTTGGGCCCCAGCTTGATCATCTCTCCCTCGGGGACGATCTCCTCGGCGGTGACGATGACGTTCTTGGACGCCCTGATCATCAGCAGGTCCGCCACGTAGGGCTGCTCGATCCTGAGGTTCCCGTGGATGTCCGCCTTCTGGGCGTGCACAATCGCCACATCCGGGATCAGAGCCGGCACCAGGATCAGGTCGTTCCCGGTGA
>JAJRAN010000084.1 GCA_028682915.1 Methanomassiliicoccales archaeon
CTATTTCGGTCAATGCTTCCGATACGAAAGGCCGCAGAGCGGACGTTACAGGGAGTTCTTCCAGTTCGGCGCGGAGCTGATCGGCGCCCCCAACCCCGAATCCGATGCGGAGGTCATCGGCTTGGCGGCCGACCTGATCCGTAGGAGCGGCCTTACCGATTACAAGATACGCATCGGCCACATAGGGGTGCTCCGGGGTAAGATATCCGCCGGAGGCGCTGCATCCGATAAGGTGGCGCCCATCCTTCAGAAGCTCGACAAGAGGCTCTATGATGAGGCCAAGCCTCTCATGCAGGAGGCTGGGCTCCGCGAGGAGGTCATCGACGATATCATCAGGACCACCCAGGTCATCGGGCCCCCAGGACTGCTTGCCAGTCATCCAAGCGAGGCCAGCGACTACCTGAAGGAGGTATTCGTTATTCTGGGCGAGTATGGCATCACCAACGTAGAGGTCGATTTGGGCGTGGTCCGAGGCCTGGACTATTACACCGGCATAGTCTTCGAGATCGACGCCCCCAGCCTAGGTGCCGAGAAGCAGATATGCGGTGGAGGCTCCTACTCCCTGACCGAGCTCTTCGGGGGCGAGAAGGTCTTCTCGACCGGCTTCGCCATCGGCTTCGACCGGACCCTGCTGGCGCTGGAGAGGGAAGGTCTGACACCAGCGCGCAAGCGCCTCGCCGCGTACGTCGTGCCGACCTCGGAATCCATGAGGCGCAAGGCCTTCAGCATCGTCAGCATGCTGAGGAAGGAAGGGATCGCCGCGGACGTGGACCTGATGAGGCGCAATATCGGCAAGAACCTGAAGTACGCTGATTCCATCGGCGCCCGCCACGTTATCATCGTGGGAGAGAAGGAGGATGCGCAGGGTTCGGTGACCGTGAGGGATCTGGCAAGCGGGGAGCAGAAGATGGTCCCGCTCTCGGTTCTGATCAGTTCGCTCAAATGAAAGGGGTGCGGTGTCCTCGGCCGATGTGGCGGGGAAAACTAGGTCAACTTCGGCTCAGGAGGAGAGTTGAGCCACAGACCTCGGACACCAATGGTTATGGTGTGTAGTTCACACTATATTAAGCTATACTTCAAAACGTTCGTCATCGTAAATGACGAAATGTCCTAAGGCCGCAGCGATATCACGACAACATTTAGGTTCAGAGGCATCAGCGTTCGACTTCGAAGAGGATGCGAAGCACCGCCCTGTACTCACTGACCCGTCCATTCTCCACCTTGCACTCCATCTCCGTCACCTTGGCGGAGGTTATGCCCCGGACGGTCTGAGCCGCAACCTGTATCGCATTGTCTGCGGCTCGGGAGAAGCTCTCCTCGCTTGTTCCCAATATCTCGATTATCTTCAGCACCAATTACCTCACCCCGTGTGACTGTAGCCCATGATGGCTAATAATGATTTGTTTAAGGCTTGCGCAGCTTCTGGGCGAATTCCATCATATCCAGCTCCTGGTTCACGAGCAGATCCGCCCTTTGGATCATAGGGTGCTCCCGGGGGGCATGCCTTACATCCACGCCCTTGAAAGCCGTCATCCTTTGCCAGACCTCCTCCACCATCGGTCTGAGGTTCTGCGCCTTGACCCGGTACTGGCGATTGATCTGGCGCACCAAGAGCTGGCTGTCTGAGGTTATCTCCAGCTCATCGGCTCCCAGCGCTCTCCCTTCTTCGAGAGCCGCGATCACTCCTCGGTATTCTGCCTCGTTGTTCGTTCCGAGACCGATGAATCTTGCAAGCTCCTTCAAGCGCTTGCCATCTGCAGAACAGACGACTATCGCATAGGCGGAAGGACCCGGGTTCCCCCTTGAGCCCGCATCGGTGTATACATGGATCCTGATGTTATCTGACTCCAAATGGAGAACGTCCCAATCGGTATAAAAAAGGGGTTACCTAGGATCAGATTGACCTTGCGAAGCGATTATCGTCGTCGACCAGGACGATCTTCTGCCCGATCGGCTTGTCGGTGTACTCGAAGGCCATGATTATGATCTTGTCGCCCTTCTTGACCAGTCTTGCCGCGCTGCCATTCACGCACACCATGCCCGATCCAGGCTGCGCTCTTACAGCATACGTCTCGAAGCGGGCGCCATTATCCACATCCGCCACCAGGACCTTCTCCCCCGGCCAAATGTCCGCCCGCTGAAGGAGATCATCGTCGATGGTGATGCTCCCAACATAATCCGGATTGGCGTCGGTCACTGTGGCCCTGTGGATCTTGGCCCTAAGCAGGCATCTCATCGGGCTATGCATATATGACCTGCTCAAGAACTTTTGCCCATCTCCTTTCGTCGGTGGTCGATGACCGGGTGGGCTAGTAATTGGATGGATAATCCATCCAACAATAATCAACCCAGATGTGGATAAACTATCGTTCACTGCTCTGGCAAGATGACGAAGAGTACATAAACCATGGAGATGATGAACCCAACGCAAAGATGGATAGCACGTTTTATTAAAAACGTGTTAAGATGGTAGATATGGTTGATTGGGGGTTCGAGATTGGATCGCGATACGGCTATAATCGCTTTGGGCGTTGTGTTTATCCTGGTCGTCTCTGCAATATTCGGAGCATTGGCGGTCACGCAAGAGCATGAGGACTACTATGAAGTCCATGTTGAAATCGTCGAGCCTGAGGCGGGCTCAATAATCTCTGGCTTGGTCCATGTGCGGGTCACATTCGATGGTAACAGCGAGGCCGAGCTCTGCACCATGAACTTCGACGGGATCACGGTCGCATACAGCCGGACGGCACCATTCGATTTCGAACTGGAGACCAGGGATTACCTAGATGGCCAACATGAGCTCGAGGTCACGGTGAGCACGCAGAAAGGTAGATTCGGGACCGTCCGTGAGACAGTCATCGTCAACAACGGTGGGACTAGCGTCAGCATCCGATCACCGATGGATGGAGCGACGATCGCCGGGCCGATGGATATCAGGGTCGACGCTGTCAGCCCGCGCGGCATCCAATACGTGCAGGTCATGATAGATGGGGCCGGGGTAGGCAACCTAACGAGCGCTCCATTCGTCTGGTCCATAGACACCAATTCGTACATCAACGGGCCACACATCATCGAAGCGCGGGCGGTCGACGAGCTCGGGGTCATAGCGCAGATGTGGGTCAACGTGAGCTACAACAACCCCTTCACCATCGTGGACGAGAGGGGCCTGACGATATCATTCGATTCAATACCGACGCGGATCGTCTCGATGGGCGGCTCCTTCACCGAGATCTTCTATGCCATAGGTGCTGACAGCCATCTTGTGGGCGTCGACAGCAGCTCCAAGTATCCCGCAGAGGTAGGCCAGAAGACCAACGTCGGGAGCTTCTACACCTTGAACCTCGAAGCGGTATTGGCAACAGACCCGGATTGCATCGTCACCTGGACCTTCGCCACCGCCACCATCAGCGCATTGGAGGCCAACGGTCTGAAGGTCGTATGCTATAATCCGGGAAGCATAGCCGGGGTGATGAGTGTAATAAACTCGATAGGAAACCTCACCGGTCACGAGAATGGAGCCGCAGGCCTAGTCGACAACATGCAGACCCGCTTGAAGGCGGTGGAGCAGCGTGTGGCGAGCATCCCGGAGGACCAACGGCCAGACGTCTACTTCGAGCTAAGGAGCACCAAATCCGTAGGACAAGGCACGATCGCGAACGAGCTCATCACGTTGGCCGGTGGCAAGAACATCTACGCCACCTCGTCGGTGAAGTATCCGCTCTTCAACAGCGAGTACATAATCAGCTCCGACCCGGACTTCATCGTGATCGAGAACCAGAGCACCAAGACCAACGCGCAGATCGAGGCCACCGCGGGATGGAGCACCATCGCCGCGGTCCAGCAGCACCACATCCTCCGCATCAATGGGGAGCTGGTCTCATCCACGCCCCGCCTGGTCGATGCCGTGGAGCAAATGGCCGAATACTTCTACCCTGGCTAGGAGGAACGAAGTACGCCAGTATTCAGGATCGCATATCAGGAGGACGGGTGCGCAGCCACCCTTTGCAACCACGGATGCAATTGGGACTGCAGCATCTGCTCCTATAGGCTGCGGGAGGATTTCAAGCCCGTCCGCTTCCTTGGCCTGGAGCAGATCCTGGCCGGTCTCTCCTCCTTTCACCTGCAGACCCTCAACGTCATCGGGGGAGAGCCAATGACCATTCCCGACCTGAACGAGATCGTCAGGTACGCGAAGGAGGAAAGGGGGGCGAGGGTCCGCATAGCCCACTCCAACGCCTCCATGATGCCGCCCGAGGGCGTCGACGAGATGGGCGTGAGCCTGAGGGCCTATAGCAAGCGCAAGCACCAGCAATTGACTGGAGCCCAGAACACCAAGGTGCTTAGCAACATCTTCCGCATGCATGACATGGGCATCAGGCTGAGTCTGAACACCATACTGATACCAGAGATGATCGACGCCAAGGAGATAGAGGAGATAGCCAAGTTCGTGGCCAAGGTGGGCAACGACGTCCCCCTGCACATCACCGGCTACATCCCGGTTCCCGGACTCCCGTGGAGGAGGCCGACCCGCGACGAGATGGCGG
>JAJRAN010000097.1 GCA_028682915.1 Methanomassiliicoccales archaeon
TGGTCGGTTCGACGACCGTGTCGTCGTTATCAAGGGTGGCAAATATTGTGGCGGATGCATGGGTTTGCTGCTCGGTTCACTGATAGCTCTCATGATGGTGTTGGCCTACCTCCTCACTCCCGGATTGGGAGCTACGGAGGGGGTCCTTACCCTGTCTTTCGGCATTGGCCTGGTCGCCCTATGCTTATTGGAAATCGGAATGAACAGTGGAGCCCCGTGGTCGCACGTCCTAGCCAATCTACTTCTTGTGCTTGGTTTCTTCTTCGTGACCATTGGGGTGTTGAGTTCCACAGGCAGCGTCGCATATGCCCTGATAGCAATCCTTGTGTGCTACCTTTGGCTGGACACAAGGATCCAGCTTTCCGACTGGAGGCATGCGGACACCTGCGGCTCCTGTGGTCGAGGCTGCGGTTACTACTTCTGATGGCTCGCTCGCAAGATTAGAGAAATACCGGCAATAAGGATGGCTACGCCAATCACGGCCCCGAATATCCAAGCCCATTGAATATCATAGACCCAGCTCGGAAGACCGGTTATGTTCTTCACGCCAAGCTCGATGATCACCCATACCCCTATCAGGGAGACAATGACGCCCCAGAAAATGAGGCCCGAGCGTCCCCGTCCAGAGCAGGTATCATCACAGCGATTGTCCCAATCCTTATTTGCATCCCGTTTTCCAGTCGACAATGAAGCCCCACAGTTGTTACAATAAGAGGCGTCGTCGGCATTCTGCTTGCCACATTTTGGACAATAGACCATTGTGGTTTCATTGTTTATGGTTGCTTAAAAATCTATTGCCTGGCTTGTTTACCAAGCCATTGAGTGTTTTTCCCTCCCGCCTTGGTATGAATCCACTTAGTCAATTTCTAGTAATTCTTCCCACTATTGACATTCTTACTCCAAAATGGCTACACCCAGCCTCACATCCCCCAGAACTTGTCCTTCTTGCGCTTGATGTCGATTAGCTCCTCAAGGACCATCTTCTCGTCAGTATTGAGGTCGTAGTCAGCTATGCCCTGGACCTCGCTCTCCAGGATGTCGACCCAGAGGATGTCCTCGACGTTGATCTGTCGGCCGACGGTGGGACCCTCGATGGCCACGGCGATCTCTTGGCCGGCTATCGCCTCCTTCTGTGCCTCCTCGCCCGAGCGGATGGAGCGGATCCTTCCAATGTCGTTCCCTTCCTTGTCCAGGAGCGTTTGCCCGGTGCGGATGCGGCCCCCTAGGACTCGGACGCCGACTATCGCTGGCTTGCTCACCCGGAACACGCAATTCGGAAGCAGCTTGACCTTGCCCGGGAAAGCCACAAGAGCACGCTTCGCCGCCTCGCCCTTGCGCTTCTCCTCCGCCTCCCATGCCTTGTAGCTATCGATGACGCCATACACCACATCCCCCAGGAACACCTTGGTGGAATAGTTGGGCATGACGTCTTTGGCGTCCGGCAAGATAGAGATGCTGAAACCGAGGATGGCGCGGTGCAGCTCGTCATTGTACGAAGATGCCTCCACCAGATCCCGGCGGGAAACGTCCCCCACCTCATACTTGTGGATGGGTATCTCTGCCTTGGCGCATTCGAAGGCGAGCGCCTCCAGGGAACCTATGGCGTCCGCCTTGATGAAGACCCCTGACTCCACGGTCTCGATGCTCACCGACGTCTCCTTCGCGATCTCCTCCAGTATGGCTGCCTTATCGCCCTTGAGCACGCGCAATGGCCCTCCAGCCATCACCCCTTCCAAGCTTTGGCAGAGGAGCTTCACGCCTGCGGCGGCCGTCACCTCATCCACCGAGTCGAACTTGTCCCTAGGGTCGCGGATCTCGTCCAAAGGCCTGGGCTTCAGGATAGCCTTGACCTTGGTGATCATGGGTGCGGACCTGGTGCCCAAAGCGATCATGTCCCCTTTCTTCAATGAGCCGGAGTAGACGATGACGTCGATGGTGGGGCCTAGCCCCTTCTCCTCCTTGACCTCCAGGATCGTGCCTTTGCCAGGTCCTTCCTCAGTGCTCAATTCCTGCTCCAAGAACCTCTGCGCCAGGCCGATCAGGACCAGAAGAAGGTCGGGGATGCCCTCACCAGTCTTGGCGGACACGGGGACGAGGGCGATGTTGCGCGTGAAGTCCTCGATGCTATCATAGCGGTCGACAGAATAGCCCTCCTGGGCGAACCTCCCGATGATGGCATACATCTTCTTCTCGAAGTTTTCCACCGCGTCCTCGCTCTGCTTCTTCAGGTTAAGGATGAAAGGCTTGCCCGGATCGGGAACCCAGCTTTGCACCAGGTCGATCTTGTTCAATGCGATGACGAAAGGGGTCTTGTACTTGCGCAGGATGTTCATCGACTCGATAGTCTGGGGCTTGAGGCCCTCGTTGATGTCGATGACCAAGATAGCTAGATCGGCCAGGGACCCGCCCCTCGCTCTCAAGGTGATGAAGGAATGATGCCCAGGCGTATCGATGAACAACAAACCAGGAACGCTGAACTTCTTTCCTCCGATCAGCGGCCCGCATATCTCGTAGATGTGTTCGAGGGGGACCTCCGTGGCGCCGATATGCTGCGTGATGTGCCCTGCCTCACCCTTCCAGACAGCCGTGCCTCGGATGTAATCGAGCAAGCTGGTCTTGCCATGGTCGACATGGCCCAGCACGCTCACGATCGGCTGCCTGATGCTCATGCCCTTGGCATAAAGCACGTTAATTATAATCTTTCCTGAGGAAGCGCGCGCGATTCAGGCGTACAACTGGACGATGGAAAAAATGGAACACGCCCCTGGTCCTGCCAGGGTAAGTGGTTCGCTCACTCGAAAAGCCAGGCGTCGACGCTGCGCTTCCAGTCCACCAGCTCGTACTCATTGAAGAAGAGCTGGATCTCGCGCTTGGCGCTCTCCACGGAATCGGAGCCATGCACGAGGTTGCGACCGGTCTGCTGGGCCAAATCCCCGCGGATGGTGCCGACCGCGGCCTCCTGGGGGTTGGTCTTGCCCATGAGGGCGCGGACCGAAGCGACGGCGTTCTCCCCTTCCCAGACCATGCAAAGGACCGGGCCGGAGGTGATGTAATCGATGAGGCTGGGGAAGAAGCTCTTCCCCTTATGCTCGCCATAGTGGCGCTCGGCCAGCTCCTTGGGTAT
>JAJRAN010000101.1 GCA_028682915.1 Methanomassiliicoccales archaeon
ACTTGACCTCCGGAGCCGTCATCTTGAGCTTGTGCTTCATGTGTATGTCGGAGGTGGCGATGAACAGGTGGACGTAATCCAATCCGCAATCGATGACCGCGTCCACGTCCTCCTTGCGGCAACGGGCCAGGGAGCAAATCCTCGAGTCCAGGCCCAGTTGCGCGACCCTTTTCACCGCCTCCCTCTCCCCTGCGGAGGTGATGGCGAAGCCCGCCTCGATGACGTCGACTCCCAAGTCGCTAAGGGCCTCGGCGATCTTCACTTTGTCCTCTACGGACAGAGCAATCCCTGGCGTCTGCTCCCCGTCCCTCAGCGTGGTGTCGAGTATCTCGACGCGCTCCGGGACCGAGCTCGTATCCACTAGCCTGTTGAAGTGGCTCGTGTATATCCCACTTCTCTCGGTCCAACTCTCATTTTTTTCAGACATTCCATTCACCTCAGTCCGACACGGACCACCAAGCCCAGGTCGACCGGTGAGTTTACAGCAATGAGCCTAGAAGCAAGCGCAAAAGCAGGTTCTGGATGTTGCCACTGGCGCTCATTGCCATCCTCTATCGGTGCTGCGGAGTAGCAGAATGATGATATTTAACCCTTGCTAACTATTGACACTCCCTCGCATTAAACGCCCTTGAGGTCGCCCCAGATCAGCTTGTGGAGCTGCGGCAGCACCCTGACGTTCAGCTTCTTGCCTAGGACGAAATCGGCCACCGGCTCCAGGTCCATCCCCCCGACGGGCGTGAAGATTATGCTGGATTTGACATCATATGTTTTTATAATATTCTCAGCATATTTTAAATCGTCCTCGTCCGCGACGATGAACTTGAGCTGGTCCGCGGGGGAGAGGAGCTCGATGTTCTCGAACAGCATCTTCTCCTCCATGCCCGAGGATGGGCACTTGATGTCCATGGAGATCAGCATGTTCTCGGCGCACGGGACGTCCTCCAGGCTGAAGGACCCGTTCGTCTCCAACGTGATATGATATAGCTTCTCCAGCAGCTTGTTCATCAGCCTTATGCTGTCCTTCTGCAGAAGAGGCTCCCCGCCGGTGAGGCACACGAACTGGGTCTTGAGCCCCTCCACCTCGTGGACTATCTGCTCCACGGACATCTCCTTGCCCCCCTCCCTGGCGTAACCGGTGTCGCACCACTCGCAGTGAAGGTTGCACCCTTGGAGACGGATGAAAACGGTAGGTGTCCCGATCAGCACGCCCTCGCCCTGCAGCGAGCGGAATATCTCTATGACTTTCATTCACTCCACCTCATAGGGTATCTCATCCCGATAGCCAGCGTCTTTGAATCCTTTGAGCCTCAGCAGGCAGGAGTCGCAGCGGCCGCACGCCTTCTCCCTCCCCTCATAGCAGGACCAGGTGAGATGCAGCGGCGCCCCCAGGCCTTTTCCCAGCTTGACTATCTCCGACTTGCTCCTGCGCAGGATGGGCGTCTCGATGCGCATCGGCCTGCCTTCTATGCCAGCCTTGGTCCCGGCCTTCAACGCCTTCTCGAAGGCCTGGAAGAACTCCGGCCTGCAATCTGGATAGCCAGAGTAGTCGACGGCGTTGGCGCCGATGAAGATGACGCTCGCGCCGACGGTCTCGCAGAGGCCCGCGGCGACGCTGAGGAAGATGATGTTCCTGGCTGGCACGTAGGTGACGGGTACGTCGGCCCCCATCTCCTCGGCCGTCCTCATTTGCGGTACTTCCACCTTCTTCGAGGTCAGTGCGCTGGTCTCGAACGAGCTGAGGTCGAGGTCCACGACGATTTGCTTCAAGCCGTAGTGCGCGGTCACCGACTTGGCGGCTTCCAGCTCCTTGGCGTGCCTTTGGCCATAGCGGAAGCTAAGGGGCACGGCCTCGTAGCCCTGGGAGAGGGCGATCGCCAACGTGACCGTGGAATCGAGGCCTCCAGAGAGGAGGACCACGGCCTTGGGCATTCCTAGCACCTCAGATCGCGCGACACCCAGGCGCTCTGGCCCAGCTCCTCGTCCACGCCGATCTCGATCGAGCTGACGTTCTTGGGGAACCTGACCTTCTGCAGGACCATCTCCAGGATGACACGGGCGATCTCCTCGGCGCTGGACTCCTCCGCGTCTAGGATAATTACGTCCTCGACCGGGAAGAGGTAGCTCTTGCCCTTGACCTTGACCGCTATCTCCTCGCCCACCTTTATCTTCATGCTGGGACAGTTACCAGGTAGCAGAACGTGGTGGTCCAGCTCGTCGGCGATGTCCCGGAGTGCCTTCTTCAGGGGGACGAAGTCCATGACCATGGCGCGCTCGCCCTTCTCCCCGTGCAGCACCATGCGGATGATGTAGGCATGACCGTGCAGCCGACCGCACTTCTCATGGCCAGGGATGAGGTGGCAGGCGGAGAACTTGATGCCGGCGTCGCGTCCGTCGATCTCGAGCCTCATGCTAGAGCGCAGGAAAGGTGGCCTATTAGAATTTTCCCTGAGCGAAATAGACCGCCCTCACTTCCTTGTCCCAACCAGCGCCGAGGCCATGGCGATGGAGTCAAGATAGCTGGCCTTGGCCCTGGAGGTGTCCACGAAGACCTTGTCGATGTTCAGCACCACCGCTCCCATGGCCTTGCCGTCCCCCAGGAAATGCAGCGTCCGGAAGATCAGGTTGCCAGATATCCCATCCGGGGCGATGATGAGGTTGCAGTCCTTGGCCGCCTCCTCGATAAGGATCTGCCGGTCATATGCCTCGACCCCTAAGCCCTGGCATGCCTCGGCGAGCTTGGCAGCGTCCTCGATGGTCCGGTCCACGACCGGATGGCGGCCCAGGTCCCCCTTCCTCCCTCCTGACAGGAACGCGACCTTGGGCTCCACCCCCATCCTCCGCATAAGCCTGGCGCCGTTGATCGCCAGCTCCAGCTTCTGCTCGTAGGTCCAGCCCTCGTCAACCCCGACCGGTGCCAAGAAGAACATCCTTCCATTTCGGGGCTGCAACAAGGCCATGCGCTGCACGGATGCCAGCGAGAACTCGTCCTTGATGACCCTCATCACCAGATTGGAGTCCAGGCTCCCGCGGACTGCCGCATCCAGCCTTCCCTCCTTTAAATCCCTTACCATCTCCGAGGGGTTGTGGTACACCTGGCTCCTGCCATATCCATTGGAGTTGGCGATGGAGACGCTCGCCTCCACTCTGTCCAGGTCGACCGAAGCCCCGATGCCGATGCGCCGGTCAGGGCCCTTGGCCTTGGCTAGAATGAAATCCGGACCGAGCATCCAAGCCCAATCCGCTGGTATGAACATCTACTTTTCTGAGCCGGCGAGGATGCTGTCGAATGAGTAATCCTCCCAGCTCCTGGTGCCGAGCGCCACCTCGAGCTCCACTGGCGTCAGGATCGGATTCCTGTAACGCAGGGCGTCGTCGATGGCTATGCGCGGGCATGCCGTGGAGACGAAGGCGTCCACCTTGAACGCCAGGAGCTGGTCGGGCGTGATGTTGTCCAAGGCGATGAGCGAGGCGCGCCTCCCCTTCCCCTCGATGAGCGCCCTCAGGCGCATGGCCAATCCGCGGCGCCGTTGCCCTGGCTTGGTCGAGATGAGGATGCCGAAGCTCTGCGCCTCATGGGCGATGGCTATCGCGGCATGCCTCTGCCTGAGCACCTTGTCCCTGAGCTCCTTCACGTCCCGGACCTCCCTCATCATCGGATCGAGGACTATGACGTCCTTTCCCGTCTCCAAGGACACGGCCAAGGGATGGAAGTCCCCCGACCCGATGAAGACGAACTGATCGACGTCCTTGCTTATCGACGAGGCGGATGTGACGTTGCAGCCCAGGACCTGGCCTGGATGCTTCACCCTGGCATCACCGCATCCGATCATGGCATCCACCCCTTTCGCCCGCAGCCATCGTTGGACCATTGGCAGCCACTGCAGGTGCTGCGGGGTGCTCACCAGGCCTACCTTGGCTTTCAGGTGCGGGGCCAGCAGGGGGAGCATATCCTCGATACTGTAATCGAGGCCGACCTCTATGAACAGAACCTCCTCTCCCACCGCCAAGTCCGGTATCGGGGTATGCCCGAAATGAATGAGGACGTCGGCGATATCCTTGAAGCTCGTGCTCACGTCGCAGGCGCCGTAACAAGGATCGCCGAGGACGATGCATTTGCACCCTGCCAGCCTCTCAAGCTCCTCAGCGACCGGGATACCATAAACCTTGAGCCCCTCGGGGAACTGCAGGGCGACGAACCTCGCCTTGCGCCTTTCGATGAAGGAAACGGCTTCGGTGATGTGGAAATCGATCATCGGGATAGAAGAAGGGGA
>JAJRAN010000001.1 GCA_028682915.1 Methanomassiliicoccales archaeon
TGATGGCACTGGGTCTGGCTTAGTGAAGCAATGGGCTCGCTTGGTCAACGTAAGCGGCAGCTACAACTACTCGTGGGTTGACGTGACCGGGAAGACCACCCAATGGATAACCAACTTCAGCAAGAAGACGCTATTAGTCGAAGGAACCTGGCTGCTGCAGATGGCCGCGACCGATGTCGCGGGCAACAACGGCACCAAGGTCAGCACGTTCACCGTGGACCAAACCGCGCCTACCGCCACGATCGATGTGCCTGGCACCTTCACCAACCAGGGAAACCTTACAGCTTCCTGGACCGGCAGTGGAACCGGCTCACCCGTTGACTTCTACCGCGTGAGGCTCGTCAGCCCGCTCGGTGCTAGCCCGGGATGGAGCGCCAACATAGCCGCGAGCAGCGCATGGATAACCAACTTCACCATCGGTAAGGCCAACCTCACCGAGGGCGACTGGACCATGTTCCTGTTCGTCCAGGACATGGCAGGCAACAACGCCACCGTGAGCAAGGTGTTCACGGTCGATCTGACCAAGCCATTGGTCAACATCCTGTCCCCCGTCGCTGACGGGGACGGAGTGGCGACCAAGGATGTGAACGTGACCTGGGACGGCTCTGACGCCCTCTCTGGAATCGACCACTACAACGTCAGCATCGATGGCGTGTGGACGGTCCTAGGGGACATAAAGTACCATGTGTTCATCAACCTGTCCGAGGGATCCCACACCGTTGACGTCGTCGCCTTTGATATGGCCGGCAACACTCAGACCGCGACCAGGACCTTCATCGTGGATGTGACCAAGCCCGTAGTGGCCATCACGTCCCCGACGATGGGCCAATTCTTCAAGGTGGACACCGTGAACGCCACCTGGACCATGAGCGACGCCAACTTGGACCGCTCCGAGGTCAGCCTGGACGGAGCCGCGTACGCTTCCGTGGGCATGAACAACTGGTCTGAGATGACCGCCTTGGTGGATGGAACCCACACTCTCTCCGTGATAGTGTACGACATCGCAGGCAACTGGAACGAGACCAACGTAACCTTCTTCGTGGACAAGGTCAGCCCGGTAGTGGTCATCCTCAACCCGGTCGACGGCGGTTACTACAACGTAACGGACATCAACGCCGCCTGGCTGGGAGTGGACCCGACCCCGTCCTCCGGTATCGCGTACTACGAGACGCAACTGGATGCTGAGGGATGGGTATTCATGGGCGCCACCACCGTTAGGCCGTTGGTTCTGACCGAGGGTGCGCACACCTTCTCGGTGAGGGCCTTCGACAACGCCACCAACAACTTCACCACCAGCGTGAGCTTCGTGATCGACCTGACCAAGCCGGACGTTAGCGTCCTCTTCCCATCCGAGGGGATGATGTTCGCTTCCGCCGATGTGTTCATGAACTGGACCGCCACTGACAACACCAACATCGCCAGCTACGAGATTATGATAGATGGCGGCGTCTGGATACCGATGTCTCTGGATGTCCAGTACACGTTCACTGGCCTGGCCGATGGGACTCATGTCGCGTCCGTGAAGGCGTACGACCTCGCAGGCAACTTCAATGTGACCTCCGTTAGCTTCGTGACCGATGTCACGACGCCCGACGTGGTCATCACCTTGCCCGCCGAGGGCTCGATGTTCGCATTCAACTCCACCTTCGTGGAGTGGACCGCGGTGGACAACACCACTGGCCTGTCGCACATATGGGCCTGGGTCGACGATGACGCACCGGTCAACGTGACCGGCCTGGTGAACTATACATTCACCGGCCTGTCCGAGGGCTGGCATGTGATCCACGTCCAAGCCTGGGACCTAGTGGGCAACAGCCAGGTGAAGACGGTCAACGTCCTGACCGACCTGAGCGCCCCGAGCGTCAGCATAACCTCGCCAGCCAACCTGGCTCACCTTGCTAGCCGCACCGTGACGGTGAACTTCGACATCACCGACACCCTGTCGGGCGTCAAGGAGATCTGGATCAAACTGGGCTCGAGCGCGGACTGGACCTCGATTGGGACTGCCTCATCGTACACGTTCACCACGGCCACCGACACCTCCGGCACCCCCTACACCTTCCTGGTGAAGGCGCAGGACAACGTCGGTAACGAGGCGAACGGCCAAGTGCAGTTCTACGTTGACACCGTGGCCCCGAGCATGAGCTCGCACGTACCCGCCACTAGCGCCAACGGCGTGCTGCGGAATGCGCAGATCACGGTCGACTTCAGCGAGGAAATGCTAGCGAGCAGTGTGAGCGTCACCTTGAGCCCCGCCGTATCCGGGACCTATCTCTGGAACTCGGCGCACACTCAGGTGATATTCACCCCGAGCGCTAACATGGCCTTCGGAACGGTTTACACCGCGACCGTGGCCGGCACCGACCTTGCAGGCAACGCCCTCTCCGGGACGAACAGCTGGTCCTTCACCAGCATCGGTCACGTGACCGGCGTGGTCTTGGACAAGGACGGCAACCCCATCGCCAACGCCAACGTGAACATGTCGCAAGGCACCGGGTTCTTCGTGAACACGACCTCGGACGCCAATGGTAACTTCGCCCTTGACATACCCCTGGGCACCTACAACCTAACTATTTCCGCTCCAGGTCAGAAGGACACGGTGCGGAACGACGTGGTGGTAGGCAGCGGCACCACAGTGCTAGGCGACGTGGGCATGAGCCCCGTGGACAACTGGACCTGGCTGATCGTCGCGGTGATCATCATCGTGGCGGCCGTGCTCATCCTCCTCTATCTGAGGAGCAAGGGCAAGCTAGGCAAGAAGCCCGAGGAGCCGAAGAAGGAGTAGACCAAGCCTGCTAGAGGAAGCAGGCGACCTTAAGGGGGGCGCAAGCCTCCCGGTCAAACAATTTTCCTTTTCTTCCTTTTTTTGGGTCAAATGCCGAGCTTAGGTCCTGAGGAACTTGTGAGATCAGCGTATGCCCTGGTAATATCCAGGTCCGAGGACCTCGTCCTGCAGTTTGATGGCGACGTCCTCGCTGGTGCGCACGAACTCTCGATCGAACTTGGCCTTGGTGAACTCGTCGATGGCCATGAGCAGCTCGGCGTCCTTCTCCATCGACAGGGCCTCCTCGACCTTGGGATAATATATGTCCTCCTCATGCCGGATGTGCTGGGTCATGGCCTCCACCAGCTCCTTGGCCACGAACGCCAGGGTGCCATCCTCGAAGGCCTGCTTCCTCGACGACAGCTGCTTGAGGCGGGAGATGAGCCCGTTCACCTTGGCATGGTCGTCCATGAGGGCCCGCGCGCCCTTCGCCAGGTCGGCGGACATGGCCATGGCGGTCTTGAATAGGAACCTCTCCTCCACCTGGTGGTGCATCTTGGTGACGTAGGAGTCCATGAACGAGGCGATCCTCGTCACCTGCCTCTGATGCTTGGCCAGGGTCCCTTGCTTGACCATCACGCTTAGCACGTCCGTGACCTGCCTGATGATGCCATGTTCGTACTGCAGCAGCGTTATGGTCCCTCGCATGGGGTTGTTCTACGTTTTCGCTATTATGTATTCCTTTCCATGCCAGGGGGAGAACCTTGCCAGACCGGGGCGAAGGCTTATCTACGCCCGCCTTCCTTTGAAATCCACCCGAGGCGAGAGCATGGAAGACAATTTGGAGTTCGCGCTGTCGCTGGCCCTGGCACAAGGCGCCAGCTATGCCGAGGCGAGGTTCCAGTCCGACTATTACGAATCCAATCTGCTCAAGAACGGAGAGCCCGAGGTCGCTTCCTTCGAGACCCGGAAGGGAATGTCCTTCCGCGTCATCGTGAACGGAGGGATGGCCTTCGGAGCGACCAACCAGCTGACGAAGAAGGACATCAGGGCGGTAGTGAAGCGCATTCTGGCCAGCGCCAAGCAGGCGGGCCGAGCGAACAAGGTGCCCATCTCCATGGGGAAGGCCGAGCTGGGGCAGGGCAGGGTGGAGATAAGGCCGAGGGTCTCCTTCGACGCGGTGGGCCTCGACGGACGCATCCAGCTGCTGAAGGAGGCGGACGCGGAGGCGGTGGGCGCGGCGGAACGCAAGGGGACCAGGCTGCCAGGGAGGTACTTCTCCCTGGACACCATCATCACCGAGAAGACGGTAATCAACTCGGACGGCGCCAAGGTCTACAGCCGCATACCGAAGGTTGCCTTAGACATGTTCATGACCGCCTTCCACCCGGAGCGGGGCTCGGTGCAGAGGATGCTCAACCTGGGCGAGTCCGCCGGCTGGGAGGGGGTGGAGCGTTGGGACGTGCCCCGGCTCCTGCACGAGGAGGTCGAGGCGCTGTCCGAGGTCCTGCTCAAGGCGGAGGCGGCCAAGGAGGAGCAGGGCGACGTCATCCTGGGCCCGGAGGTGGTGGGCATAGTCTCCCACGAGTCCTCAGGCCATCCAGGGGAGGCCGACCGCATCCTGGGAAGGGAGGCGGCCCAGGCCGGGGAGGCCTATCTCAAGCGCGATTCATTGGGCCTCAAGGTGGGGTCAGAGGTCGTCAACGTGGTGGAGGACCCGACCCTGCCCCGCTCCTTCGGCTTCTATCTCTATGATGACGAGGGGGTAAAGGCCCGGAAGAGGTACCTGATCAAGGAGGGAAGGATCAACGAGTTCCTGCACAACCGTTCCACGGCGCACGCCATGGGGGTGGAGAGCAACGCCTCCTCGCGGTCCGTCGCCTTCAACCGGGAGCCCATCGTGCGCATGGCCAACACCTTCGTGGAGCCGGGAGACCTGAGCTTCGACGAGCTGATCGAGGGCGTCGATTATGGCGTCTACATCAAGAACTTCATGGAATGGAACATCGACGACCGCCGCTACAACCAGAGGTACGTAGGCCTCGAGGCCTACCGCATCGAGGACGGCGAGCTGCGCAGCCGGCTCCGCAACCCGGTACTGGAGATAACGACCCCTGGCCTATGGTCCGCGGTCGACGCGGTGGGCAAGGATCTCAAGTTCACCGCCGCCTACTGCGGCAAGGGGGACCCGATGCAGGGCATCCCCGTCTGGACGGGCGGCCCCCATATCCGCCTCCGAGGCATCCGATTGGGAGGGATGGCATGAGGGCCGAGGAGATCTGCCAGCTCGTGCTGCGAACCTGCAAGGCCCAGGGCGTGAGCGACGTGGTGGTCACGGTCGCGCAGTCCGAGGGGCTGATGGTGCGATTCTCAAACAACGAGATCACCATCGTGAACGCGCTCAGCGACGCCACCGCGAGCATCTTCGTCAACGACAACGGGCGCAAGGCCGGGGCCAACGCCGCCGACCTTTCCAAGAAGGGGCTCGAGTCCGCCGCGAAGAAGGTGGTGGAGATGGCCAAGCGCGCTCCCGCGGCATCTACCTACGCGCCCTTGCCCCAAGGGCCTTTCAGCTACGACCCCAAGCTATTGGAAGGGGGACAGGTCTCGACCGACCCCAAGACCCTCGTTCCCTATGTCAAGGAAGCCATCGAGGCCGCGCAGAGGGAGGGGGCCGAGCGGGTGGCCGGCTCATTGACCTCCGACAACGGCAAGCTTACCCTCCTGACGTCGAACGGGGCCTTCGGGGTGATGAGGAAATCGGCCATCGAGCTCTCCCTCCGGGCATTCACTTCCGGGAGCGCCTCAGGCCACGCCGTGAGCGTCGCCGGAAAGGAGGCGGACTTCAAGCCGTCCCAGGCAGGGGCCGAGGCGGGCCGTTTGGCAAGGATGTCCAGCGAAGCATCCGATGGCGAGCCGGGGGAATACGACGCCGTCCTAGGCCCGTTGGTCTTCGCCGACCTGGTGAACCAGGTGGGAAGGGCGGCCTCCGCCTTCAGCGTCGAGGCGGGGATGTCGTTCCTGGCCGACAAGGTGGGGCAAAGGGTGGCATCGGAGGGCATCAGCATCTCGGACGACCCCACCATGGAAGGGACTTATGGGTCGACGCCCTTCGATGCCGAGGGCCTGCCCACGCGGAGGAACGCGATGGTCGAGGCGGGCGTGCTCAAGGGCTACCTGCACAACAGCACCACCGCCAAGAAGTTCGGCACTACCACCACTGCGAACGCCGGGCTGGTCGCCCCCCGCCCCTTCAATCTGGTGGTCGAGGCCGGCCCAAGATCCCTGGAAGAGGTCATCGCCAGCGTGGAGAAGGGGATCTATGTCACCAACGACTGGTACCTTCGCTACCAGAACTTCCAGACCGGCGACTTCAGCACCATTCCCCGGGACGCCATGTTCCTGATCGAGAACGGCAAGCTGTCCCGGCCGATCAAGGAGCTGCGCATCTCCGACAACCTCCTGCGCATGTTCTCCTCCATCAAGGAGGTGGCGAAGGAGAGGAGCTGGGTGAGGTGGTGGGAGGTGGAGGTCCCGACCCTCTGCCCCGCGGCCCTGGTCGGCAAGGTGAGGTTCACCAAGTCGAGAAGGTGAAGCTAGTCCCGTCCGGAAGGCTCCATGCTCCCAGAGCGGAAGCCCTCGATGTCCAGGCTGACGTAGCGGAAGCCGATGGACTTGAACCTGCGGACGATGGCATCCCTAGAGGCCATGACCTTGGGGAAGTCCTGGGGAGGGACCTCGATCCTAGCCACTTCTCCGTGATGGCGCACCCGCAGCTGCCCCATCCCCAGCTCCTTGAGGAAGTCCTCCGCCCTCTCCACCTGCTCCAACTTCTCCAGGGTGATGCTCTCTCCATACGGTATGCGGGTGGCGAGGCAGGAGGAGTGCGGCCTGTCGGCGGTGGGGAGCCCCATCTGCCTCGAGAGGTCCAAGATCTCCTCCTTGCCCAATCCAACCTCCGCCAGGGGGCTGCGCACCCCCAGCTCCTTGGCCGCCCTCATGCCCTGGGCGTGGCTCCTCAGGTCGTCGGCGTTCACTCCGTCGACCACCTGTGCCAGCCCCTCGGCCTCGGCCGCGGCGATGATCCTAGCTAGGATGTGACGCTTGCAGAGGTAGCACCGCTCCAGGGAGTTGGAGGCGAAGCCCCCCTCCTCCATCTGGTCGACCTTCACCTGGATGACCCTCGACCCCATCGAACGGGCCAAGTCCAGGCCGGCCCGCCTCTCCCGCTGCGGCAGGGATTGGGAGACTGCCATCAGGCCGACCGCTCCGTCCCCGAGGACGTCCCGCGCCACCTTGAGGAGGAAGGAGCTGTCCGCGCCCCCGGAATAGGCCACCCCCACGCTCCTCCAGGTCCGAAGGAGGGACCGAAGCTCATCGAGCTTGCCCTTCGCGCTCACGCCAAGCCCATGTATCAGCCTAATATCATAACTTGCGCCCGGGTCCCCCGCAAATCAAGAAATATCAGGAGGCTAGTTCGAGGAGCATGAACATCCGGGACGTCCTGGAACGGCACAAGAAGGGGGAGCTGAGCGAGGCCGAGGCCGAGAAGCTGCTGAAGTTGGACTTCCTGGAGAGCATCAACTCGCACACGGTCTTCGACCACGCCCGGGAGGCCAGGCGAGGCATCCCGGAGGTGGTCTACGGCGAGACCAAGTCCCCGGAGGTGGTGGCGGAAATCGTCTCCAGGGTCATGGCGGACCGCGAGGTGCTGCTGATATCGCGCGCCTCGAAGGAGCACCTGGCGGCGGTCGAACGCATCGCCGGGGGAATGAGGGTCACGTACGTGGAGCAGGCGCGCATGGTCATCGTGGACAAGCGCAGGGCGAGGAAGAGGCGGGGGAAGGTGGGCATCCTGGCCGCAGGCTCCTCCGATATCGGGGTGGCCGAGGAGGCCAGGGTGGTGGCCGAGGCCATGGGCTGCGAGGTGCTCACCGCCTACGACGTGGGAGTGGCGGCGCTGCACCGGGTGCTCGAGCCGGTGATGAAGATGGTCGAGGAGGGCGTGGACGCCCTGGTGGTGGTGGCCGGGATGGAGGGCGCGCTCCCCACCGTGGTATCAGGGCTGACCGACGTGCCAGTGATCGGGGTGCCTACCTCGGTCGGGTACGGGTACGGGGCCAGGGGGGAGGCTGCGCTCATGGGCATGCTCCAATCCTGCTCGCCAGGGCTGGCGGTGGTCAACATCGACAATGGGGTGGGGGCGGGGGCGATCGCCGCCCTGATCTCCCGAAGGTGCCACAATGACCGAGGGAAGGGGAGGGATTGAGGTCCCTTGGCGGAGCCTGCGAAGCCCTTGAAAGGCCTGCTCGTCAGACCGATGAGCCATGAGGACATAGCCACATGCCAAGAGGTCGGGAGCCAGGCATGGTCGGACCTGGCCTCCAGGGAGCTGGGACGGAAGGTGAAGTATCCGGTAAGGCCGCGGCGGATCATTGAGGCCTACCTGTGGAAGGAACCGGAGGGCTGCCTGGTCGCCGAGCATGAGGGAAGGGTGGTGGGCGTAGCTTATTCCCATGTCTGGGGGAAGGTGGGCTGGTTCGGGCCGTTCGAGGTCCTTCCCGAGATGCAGGACAAGGGCATAGGGACCGCCCTCCTCGTCGGATGCGAGCGCTTCCTTGAGCGACGGGGGTGCAAGGTCTTGGGCCTGGAGACGATGTCCAATAACCCCAAGAACCTGCATTTCTACATGCGGGGCGGTTATCGGATCCTCGGCTCCTCCCTCATCATGGAAAAGGAGCTGCGCTCTGGCGCGGGGGCCTCGAGCTGCGAGCCGTCCAATCCGGAAGAGGTGATCGCCTCCATCGGGGACATATCCGCGCTGAGCCGGAAGGGCCACCCTCTCCTCGACTATTCGAGGGAGACCGAGATGGCGGCGAGGCACGATTTGGGGGCGGTGCTCCTCGCGCGCAAGGGCTCGAGGCTCAGGGGCGTTGCGGTCGTCCATTCCTATTATGCTCCCAACGAATCGGACCACGCCTCCCTGCGCCTCGTGCTCGTCGATCCCCGGGCCAAGGACCAGGAGGATTGCTTCAACGGACTAAGGAAGGGATGCGAGTCGTGGTCCTTCGGGCGCGGGCGGAAGAGGCTCTTCGTCCGGTTCCCGGGGGAGAACCTGGAACTCTACCGTTCCTTCTTGTCATCCGGTTACAACCTGGCCGCGGCGAACCTCCGACTGGTCCGAGGAATACCGTTCTCGGAGCGTGGCAGATACCACCTGGCCGCTTGGGCAGGGTAGCCAGTCATAATGAGCCCTAAGCGCCTTGGACTAATGCGCCTCCGAAAAATTACCCCAGGTCTTCTCAGAGCGTCCATGATCAAAATAAAGATACGGCCCGGGGGAAGGAGTTGCACCTTCGAGTATGGGCTTGCCCATACAATTAGTGCTCTGGCACCCAGGCGCCTATTCTACTCGAGATTCTGTCAGGGGAAAAGCCTATGGTTTCAATTTTCACGCAGCGGAACATCTAGAACTGAGAACCCGGATCTTGAGGTGGTCCCAGCGACCTAATCGATCTCCACATGAACGGCAGGTAGAGGTCCAGGGCCTTACGGGATAGTTCCGGTATGAGTGACGACTATGTCTGGCTTGGAACTATCATTAATGATAACGGGAGGGAATCCCTATATAAAGTAAGAATCTGAACTCCCACATTTGAGGGAATGAAGAAACCTCGGAAGATTCGAGAAGATGAGCGAAGCCAAATCGCCGATTAAGCTGTCAATGGCTGATACCGCACCTTTAACTAAGAAACCGACAAAGACAAAGAAGCCCAGTTCCAAGAGAAAGCCAAAGGAGAGGCCAGAAGGCTTTCCCAAACTGATCGCCCTATTGAACGATTGGAGCCCGGCCGACCCAACGGCTTCCCTCGACCTATTGGTGAGCGAGCTCCAGATCACGCTGGAGGCGAAGCATCACGCCTGCGTCAATGCATGCATACCCCAGCTAATCGTCGATGGCTCATGCCCCATAGAGATAATGCACTATCATGGCCAGGACGACATTGATGAATTCATTACCAGGATGTTGTGGATGCATAAGATATTCAAATCGTCCATCGGGCTCCTGATTGGCGTATCAGATGAGGAGACCGCTGGCCAGATCGAGGATATTTGCCGCTCATTGTTGAACATGGAAGAGGACTGCGTCGTACAACTCCTTTAATGAGCCCATATGGAGCGAAAGTTAAGGTAATGATACTAGTATCGTAACTTAATTCGGAACGCACAAGGATGCTGGCTCAAGCACTTTCGGAAATCATTCATGCCTACCTCAGTTAAGGTAAAATAGCATCGCCCGGGTATGATGGAACGTGGGAACCATGGACGTTCCGGGCATAGGGGCGAGAGAGACATTCTCCGACAAGGAGGTCTTCGCCCCATCCCGTTCGGGGGGCAGCCCCTGCTCATTATGTAAGGGCTCGCGCAACCTCTGCGGGAAGCCCATCTGCCCCCTGATGGTGAAGTTCTACTCCCATATGACCACCAGGCGTCTCATCGACTCATTGGACCTGGCGGGAAGCTGCCCTCCAGGGGTCTTCGTCGGGCGATACGGCTATCCCAAGGTGGACATCGGGCCGCTGGTGCCCCCGGTCTACGGCGACACGGCCATAATGGACACCCCGGAGCAATGGGTGGGCAAGAGCATACAGGAGATCACCGACTTCCGCTTCGGCCTGGTCCGGGGCAAGTTCCGGGCCGACGTAAAGGAATTCCAAAAGGCGGGGAAGGTGGTCGACTACACCAGGGAGCTGGCGTTGGCCGTCAACCCCTTGGACGTCGAGGTCAGCTTCGAGAAGAAGCCCTCGGGCAAGATAGTCTTGGACGACGAGATCCAGCCGTTCGGGCCTTCGGGGAGGGTGGCCAAGCTAGACATCTCCAATCCCAAGTACGATCACAAGATGGAGAAGGCCTACTACGACACGGACCTCAAGGCGGCGGAGGCGGTCAAGCACCTGTACAAGGAGGGCGTCCTCATCTCGCGCATCCAGAAGGCCTTCAGCGTCGGCTCTTTCGGCATCGGCAAGAACCGGAAGCTGGTGCCGACGAGGTGGAGCATCACCGCCATCGACGACATCCTTGGGAGGAACATCCTAGAGAGGACCAAGACCTATCCCCTGATCAACGAGTTCCGCGTCTACGACTGGGACCAGCTGGACAACCGCTGGTGCGTGATGTTCCTGCCATGCTCCTGGCGCTACGAGCTGATCGAGGCCTGGTACCCCGACACCGCCTGGAACCCCATGGGCAAGCAGGTGGAGATAATCTCCAGCCATGAATTCTACGAGGGAAGGAAGGATTACGCCGAGATCGGCGGGTGCTATTACGCCGCCAGGCTGGCGGTGAACGAGGTCCTCTCCCAGGAGCGGAGGCAGGCCGGCGCCGTGATATTCAGGGAGGCTCACCCCGGCTACATCATGCCCGTGGGGGTCTGGAACGTAAGGGAGAACGTGCGCGCCGCCCTCAAGGAGAAGCCGTCCACCTTCTCCACCTTGGAGCAGGCGATGGCGCACGTGGGCCAGAGGATGGAGATCACCGTATCGAGGTGGACCCGGGCCTCCGCCATCGTCCGCGACTTCGTGCAGCAGCGGAGGATAGATGACTTCGCCTAGCCTGGAGTCGTTCGATGACCCGTGCCATTCGCCGGGAAGGAGGAAGGTGAGCCGCATCGAATGCAAGACCGCCCTGTCGCCATCCAGCCTGCCTGGCCTCGACCTCACCCTCAACCCCTATCGAGGCTGCGAGCATGACTGCGTCTACTGCTACGCCCCCTACCTCTTCCGCATGGCCAGGGAGGATTGGTCCCGGGTGGGCGCTAAGCTCGAGCTCCCCCGCCTATTGGCCAAGGAGGCGGCGAGGAAGCGCGGGGTCATCGGGCTGAGCACCGCCACCGATCCCTACCAGCCGGTGGAGGCGGAGATCCGCTTGACTCGCAGGTGCCTGGAGGAGCTGGTGCGGGCAAGGGCCAAGGTCTCCGTCCTCACCAAGTCCGACCTGGTCCTCCGCGACCTCGACCTGCTCGCGTCCCTTCCCGAGGTGGAGGTGGGCATCACCATTACTACCATAGAGGACCGATGGGCGGCCTGCTTCGAGTCCGGCGCCCCCTCCCCCTCGCGCCGGCTGGAGGCGCTACGCCAGCTGGTAGAGCGCGGCATCGACTGCTACGCTTTCATAGGCCCCATCCTGCCCCTGGTGACCGAGCGAAGGCTGGAGGACCTGATCGGGTCCATCCACGACGCCGGTTGCAGAAGGGCGATGACCGACCCGCTCCGGCTGCGCCCGGGGATGATCGGGAGGATGAGAGCACTGCCGTGCGCGAACGAGCTGGGGGAGGAGTTCTTCGTCCATTGCCAGGACCAGGGATATCTCGAGCGCGCGCAGGCCAGGGTGGTCGATTCCTGCGCCG
>JAJRAN010000018.1 GCA_028682915.1 Methanomassiliicoccales archaeon
AAGGTCCCTCACATGAACAAGAAGGTCCTCGTCGTCGTGCTCGTGGTGGGCATGTTGCTGGTGGTGGGCGTGCTGGTCGCGCTCTCCTATAACGGCGCCGTGAGCAAAGAGCAAACGGTCAGCCAGAACCTGTCCCAGATCAAGAACCGCTACAAGACCAAGCTGGACATCCTCCCGACGCTGCTGGCCCAGGTGGACAGCTACAAGGTCTACGAATCGGGACTGCTGACCAACATCACCGAGCTGCGCACCCAGTGGATGGACCAGTATGACTCCGGGGCGGGCACCGATGCCTTGGCCAACACCAGCACCTACCTGGACCAGAACCTCACCCAGATCGTGCTGACCTGGGAGAACTACCCGGTCCTCACCGCGGACAGCATCGTCAGCCAGTTCATGGGCGAGGTCGTGGACCTGAACGAGCAGCTCTCCTATGCCAGGGCGCAGTACAATGCGGCGGTGCAAGACTACAACTCCTTCATCAAATCGTTCCCCAACAACGTGATCGTCGGATCCTTCGGGTTCAGCGAGAAGCCGTACTGGGGCACGGACATGCCGGACGGGGACGCGCTGAATAACTGAGGTCGGCGATGGACAGGGGCAAGCGCGCCGCCGTGGCCTTGGCGCTAGTCATCATCGTCATCGTGGCCGGGGTCGGCGCCTACCTCATCCTGAGCGCTGGAGCTCCCGAAGAGGACCTCTCCTGGGTGCCGACCATCACCCCCTACGTGGACGACCGGGCCGGCGTCATGTCCTACAGCGACTACGTCGACCTGGACGAGTTCTGCTACGAGGTGGAGCTCAACAACACCTGCCAGGTCGCCGTGCTCATCGTCAACACCACCCAGCCCATAGGCATCAACGATTACGCCATCAAGACCTTCGAGAAGAACGGCATCGGGCAGGAGGGCAAGGACAACGGGGTGCTGTTCGTGTTCTCCGACTCGGAGAAGGCCTGGAGGGTGGTGACCGGTGCGGGCGTATCTGACATCTTGAACGGCGCCAGGTTGACCGAGCTGCGCCAGCTATACCTCGACCCGTACCTGGAGAGCGGCGATTACTCCACCGGCATCAAGCTGTACGTGCATTCCATCGGCCAGGAGCTGGTGGACAACTATTCCTCTTCGGGCGAGGCTTCCTCCGGCAACACCTTCCTAGGGATCACCCTGGCCTGGTGGCAATGGACCCTGATCGTGTTGGTGGTGGTCTTCCTCGTCGTTGGCACCCGGGGAAGGATACTGATCTGGATACCCTACCTCATCCTGTCCCTGATCGGCAAGGGCGGCGGGGGATGGGGCGGAGGGGGCACGGGCGGCGGGGGAGCCCGAGGCCGGTTTTGATATATCTGGGTCAATTCGCCCCCATTTTCCACAAATGTACAAACTTTTCCCAAGGCGGGGAATAAACCCAAATAGGTAGAATTGGAATATAGCGGGCAATGGTAACTGAAGCTGAGGTCGCGATCGCACTGGTATTGGCGGGAGTCGTACTCCTAGTGATAGAGGCGCTCTCCCCCGGAGCGTTCCTCCTGGTGCCTGCCACCATTGTGATCATCATCGGGATCCTAGGGCTGATATACCCAGGATTGCTGTTCTCCTACTGGTCCCCGATAATCGCCGTCGTCCTGTTCGTTCCCATGACCTATGTGACCATAAAGCTCTATCAGCGGCTGGCGCCCCCGGCCCCGCCGCAGACTACCGTGGCCACGTCCCTGGTCGGGCAGAAGGGGGTCGTGACCAAGACGGTCCAGCCCAACAGCCTGACGGGGAAGGTCAGGATCGACCATGACATATGGAGCGCCACCTCCGGCAAGGAGATCGCCGAGGGCACGAAGGTGGTCGTGAAGAGCAGCGAAGGGGTCCATGTGACCGTCGAGGAGGTCCCTGAGCGAGGGCCACAGTGATGAGAGTGATTACAACGAAGGAGGAGGTCTGAACAAATGGTTGATTACTTAGTCGTCGGCCTGGTGATGATCGCGATCATCGTGATACTGCTTATCCTATCCAGCGGTATCCGGATCATCAGGCCTTATGAACAGGGCATCTACATGAGGCTGGGCAAGTTCGTTCGAATCCTGAACTCAGGTTTCAACTACGTCACGCCTCTGATCAGCGAGGTGGTCAAGCTCGACCTGAGGACGCAAGTTTTGGACGTCCCGAGGCAGGAGGTCATCACCAAGGACAACTCGCCTACCAACGTGGACGCCATCATCTACACCAAGGTCATCGACCCCAAGAAGGCGTTCTTCGAGGTGCAGAACTACCGAGCTGCCACCGTATATCTGGCCCAGACCACGCTCCGTTCCATCATCGGCGACATGGAGCTGGATGAGATCCTTTCCAACCGCGAGCGCATCAACGTCCACCTCAGGGACGTGCTCGACGAGGCCACCGACAAATGGGGCGTGAGAGTGGAGAACGTCGAGATCAGGGAGGTCGACCCGGCCCCCAAGGTCAAGAACGCCATGGAGGAACAGACCTCGGCGGAGAGGCTGAGGCGCGCCGCCATCCTGAGAGCGGACGGAGAGAAGAAGGCGGCGATCCTGACCGCGGAAGGCTCGAAGCGCTCCCGAGTACTGCAGGCCGAGGGATTGAGGCAGTCCAAGATCCTGGAGGCGGAGGGCGAGAGGATGGCCATCATCCTACAGGCCCAAGGAGAAGCGCAGAAACTGCGCATCCTGTCCGTGGGCGCGAGCACCCTGGACTCCAAGGCCCTGACCGTGCTCTCGCTGGACACCTTTAAGGCCCTGGGCATGAGCCCGTCCACGAAGTACATCCTGCCGTTCGAGCTCACCAAGTTGGTGGAGGGCGTCTCCGAGTACCTCGGCGCGGGAAGGACCGTACCGGAGAGGGAGATATCCCACATCGAGGACGTGGAGAAGGTCGTGGGCAAGGCGGAGGACATCCTAGGGCCGATACCCAAGCCCGAGGACCTGCGCAGGGACCTGAGCACCATCGAAGAGGAGATGAAGAAGGAGACCAAAGAGGTCGAGACCATCACGGAGAGCGCCCGCAAGGAGAAGAAACCGCTCTGACCTTCGAATGGGGCCATAGCCCGAAACCTCTTCCCTTTCCCCATTTTTAAAAAAACCGCACTTGTGGCCGGCATTCCTGGCTTGGTTGGATGTCACGAATGGACGCCACTCATCCTCATATAGCACCTCCCCATTAGTCCCCCAACACCAGGCCCGAGCGCTTTGGGCCTGTGAAACGGTCCAGACCGCATCAGGAAGGCAGCTTCATGGCCAACATCGTCAAGACGGACAACGTTTGCAAGACCTACGTCTCCGGGGACATCAAGGTCGAGGCCTTGAAGGACGTCAACCTCTCCATCGATAAGGGAGAGATGGTGGCGGTCATGGGACCGTCTGGCTGCGGCAAGACCACCCTCCTCAACTGCCTATCGGGCATCGACGACCTGACCTCGGGCAAGGTGCAGATCGAGGGCAAGGAGATCACGTCCATGAACGACGACGCGAAGACCATCTTCCGGGCCAAGAGGATGGGCTTCGTCTTCCAGTTCTTCAACCTCCTCCCGGTGCTGACCGCGGAGGAGAACGTCGAGCTCCCGCTGCTCCTCACTGACTACGATACCAAGGATGCCAGGAGGAAGGCGCAGGAGCTCCTCACCGCGGTCGGGCTAAAGGACCGCATGACCATGCGCCCCGCCTCGCTCTCCGGCGGCGAGAGGCAGAGGGTGACCATCGCCCGCGCCCTGGTCAACGACCCCGCCATCATCTGGGCGGACGAGCCCACGGGCAACCTGGACAAGAAGACCGCCGACGAGGTTGTCGCCCTCATGCGCAGACTGAACAAGGAGCATGGGGAGACCTTCGTCATCGTCACCCACGACCCCGAGGTTGGGGCGGTGTGCGACCGCATCGTGCACATGCGCGACGGCCTCATCGTGGAGACGAACGGCAGCATCCAGAAGGTAACGCAAGAGATCCGCCGGCTGGGGTGACCTGGTGTCGAAGCTCTCGAACCTGGGCACGCTCATCGTCGGCGCCGTCGCCATCGTGCTCTGCTTCCTATTCCTCCCGGGATTCGTCGCCCTGCTGGCTGGGATCGTGATCGTGGTCGTCATCGTTATGCTGGACGCGCGCCGGCATCGGGTCCTCTTCACCATGGCGCTGAGGAACCTGGCCCGACGCAAGGGCACCACCGCGCTGGTGATCGGCGGCCTGATGGTCGGCACCGCGATCATCTCCACCTCCTTCGTGGTCGGGGACACCATGGACAACATGATCGTGAAGCAGACCACGACCTCGTTGGGCGAGGTGGACTTCAGCGTCGGGTCGCCCAACGCAGGGTACGCGTACTTCGACGACAGCTTCATCGGCCCGCTCTCCGACGAGTTCGCCGCCATCCCCAACGTGGAGGCGTCGAACGCGCTCCTCAGGGACAACGTGGCGATCCTCAACAACGTCAACCAGCTCTCCAATCCCACCTTCAGCCTGATGGGGCTGAACGATACCGTCGTCCAGGGCTTCGGGCACTTCTATGATCTGGACGGGGCGCAGGTGTCCTCCGCCCCCCAGCCCATGGAGGTCTACCTCAACGAGATGGCGGCCAAGGACATCGACGCCCATCAGGGCGACTCCATGACCATATTCATCAACCAGTACCAATTCGCGATCGCCACCGTCTCGCTCGTCGTCCAGGACAGGGGCCTGGGGGCCTTCGGCTCCGGCAACACCGTTTACATGGACATCGCCTCCGCGCAGGTCCTGACCGGCCATCCTGGGCAATCGAACTTCGTGTTCATCTCCTTGCAGGGGGCGGGGGACAGCGGCCTTTCCTACGCGGACCAGGTGCGCACGGACATAGAGGCCATCCTCGGACCGATCCAGGAGTCCACCGGGCTCAAGATCGTCGATGACAAGGCCCAGGAGATCGCCGACGCCAGGACCATGGCGGACCTGTTCACCAGCATGTTCTTCGTCTTCGGGGCCTTCTCCATCATCGCCGGCGTCACCTTGGTGGTGAACATCTTCACCATGCTGAGTGAGGAGCGCAAGGGGGAGATGGGGGTCGCCAGGGCGATAGGGATGAAGCGCGAGCAGCTTCGCCGCCTCTTCACCTACGAAGGTACATTGTACGCCGCGCTGGCGGCCGCGGTGGGGTCCGTCCTCGGCCTGCTCTTGGCGTATGTCATCGTCTGGGCCATGAGCGGAATCTTCCAGTTCGGGGAGTTCTCCTTCAACCTGGTAGAATACTTCACCTTCACCCCCATGTCCCTGATACTCGCCTATCTGGGAGGATTCGCGCTCACCATCGTCACCGTGTACTTCGCCACGCAGAGGATCTCCACGCTCAACATCGTGAGAGCTATCCGCAGCATCCCCGAGCCGCCGGTGCCGAGGAAGGACAGGCGCGCCTTCAGGGTGGGCATCCTGCTCCTCGTGGGAGGGGCGCTGCTCCTGGCGTTGGGGATATGGCAGGAGAAGCTCGCCTACTCCAACTCGGGGCTCTCGCTCATGACCATCTCCCTGGGCTTCATCCTGCGCCGGGTCACCAGCGAGCGGCTGGCGTGGTCGTTGGCCGGCGTACTGACCCTCATCGTCTGGCTCCCCCTCCCCTTCGGCCTGAGGATCTTCCCCTACGAGGCGGACATCGAGGGATACGTGGTGGCGGGCCTCTTCCTCGTGGTCGGCGCGCTGCTCATCATCATGTTCAATTCCGACTCATTGATCCATATTTTGACCAAGCTCTTCCGGGTGAGGAAGGAGTACCGCGCGGTGCTCAAGACCGCCATATCCTACCCGCTCAAGGCCAAGTTCAGGACCGCCCTGAGCATCTTCATCTTCGGGCTGGTCATCTTCACCATGACCACGCTTTCGGTCATGTCGGGCATGATGTCGGTGAACATCGACCGGATGGTGGGGGAGACCTCGGGCGGGTTCGACGTCATCTCCTTCACCACCACCTCGCCTATCCTGGACGATCCCTGGGAGCGGCTAAATCAGACCGGCTCCCCCTTGAACGGCGACAACGTCAGCTCCTTGGTGCCCTTGCCCGTGTCCATGGCCACCATCGGCTATACCGCGATCGACCCGACCACCCAGGAACCTGTTTCCAAGGAGACGGGCTATCAGGTGATGGGCTTCGATTCCAATTTCTACACCCTGGGCAACTATCCGCTGGCCGACTACAATCATACGCTCTACTCGAGCGACACCGAGGTCTGGAAGGCGGTGCAGGCCGACAGCTCGCTGGTCATCTTCGACGGCAGCGTGGCGCCGCAGACCGGATTGGGGGCTGGCTTCGGCCCTCCCGACATGGGGTCGAGCGTCACGCTGCGGGTCGGCCAGGTCGTCTCCTTCATGAACCCGGTGGGCGTCGTCTACAACCTCACCGTCGCGGGGATCATGAAGCAGAGCGCCATGCAGGGCGCTTTCATGGGCGAGCAGGTGGTGCGGACGGAGTTCTTCGCGTACGGCTATTCCCTGCTCCTGGTGAAATTCCAGCCTGGCCTGGACACGGGTGAGCAGGCCGTCCTGCTGGAGAAGGCCTTCCTGGCCAATGGGCTGCAGACGATCGACGTGCAGGCCCTGGCGAGGCAGATCACCAGCCTGGTCAATTCCATGTTCACGCTCTTCGAGGCGTTCCTGGCCATGGGCCTGATCGTGGGCATCTCCGGCCTGGGCATCATCACCATACGCTCTATACATGAGCGCAGGATCGAGATCGGGATGATGAGGGCCATCGGCTACCGCAAGAGCATGGTGGTGGCGAACTTCGCCATCGAATCGGCGTTCATCTCGCTGCTGGGGATAGTCATAGGCACCGTCCTTGGGATCGTCGTGGGATACGAGCTCTGGCTGACCAGCCTTCAGGCCGAGGGCTTCATCTGGTATCTGGACCTATGGCCCATCCTCTTCGTCGCCTTCCTCTCCTTCGCGGCCACCATCCTCAGCGTCTATCCGGCGGCGAGGGGCGCCAGCAAGGTCTCCCCGGCCGAGGTCCTCAGGTTCGAGTGAGCGGCGCCCGTCGCTGGGACGGAGGCTACGATACAGCCTCTGGTGGGAATCAGATGCTTCCGGGGCCGAGGAGGAGAAACGGAAGGGTTTTTATGGGCAGTAGACGGAGGGTCATGACATCCTATAGATCGAAGGTGTCGGGATGGAAGGGACTCTGCCTCAAGCCGAAAAGGGCAAGGAGGGCGACTGGCCTGAGAAGGCCATGGACCTGAGCGAGGTCGACGTCGACGGGGTTCTGCACCGCTTCGACCTGGTGGTCATCGACTGTTGGGTGGGATGGTGCAAGCACTCCAAGCGCATGCTCCCCATTTATGAGGGCTTGGCCGCGGACATGGCCGGGAAGGCCTACTTCGGAAAGGTGGACGCCCAGGTCGACTACCATTTCCCGGTGCAATACCGGATAAGGGCGACCCCGACCTTCCTCATCTTCAAGAAGGGCGTTCTGGTGGACAGGCTCATCGGCGAGCTGAGCAGGGAGGACCTGGAGCACGCGGTCAGGCGCCATCGGGGCCTTCTGTAGCAGGATGCCTTGACCTACACGATCGGGATCAGGTCGAGCTTGGTCCGCTCGCCGTCGTCGCCGATGGAGAGGACGTTGCACTCGGTGAAGGGCTCCTCGCCGTAGACCACCACCGCCCCCCCGATGCGGTCGACCTTTAGCTGACAGGTGGCCAGGTCGGCCAGCCGGTCCGCGGACTTGGTCGAGGGCGACACCAGGCCGATGAATAACCCATGGTTGCGCTTGACCGCGGCGAAGTGCTCGGTCAGCTGGTCCATGATCTTGCTGCCGTATATCGACTCCAAGGTGTCGAACCCCATCAGCGAGAGCAGGGGCGTGGACGCCTCCCTCAGGGAATAGGTAACGTTCTTCCAGCTGAAGTCCAGCTGGGGATTGGTGCCCTCAATGCGCATGATGCAGGACAGGCTGGAGTCCTGCACCTCGGAGGCGATCTCCGGCACTCGGACGTAGCGGTCGAAGCTCTCCTTCGCCACCATGGAGGACATGCGCTGCCGGACGCTGTCCACGCTCTCCTTCTTCAGCGGCACCCACAGCACGCCGCGGTGCTTGGAGGCGAAGTTGGCGACGATGACCTGCTCCAGGATGCTGGTGAAGTACAGGGGGACGCCGTAGCCCAGCTCGATCAGTACGATGGAGCCAGGGGTCATGCCCCCCTTGGTGAGGCGGTCGAGGTCGCTCATCCCGAAGGACACCTTCCCCATCTCGTCGGGGATGGGGCGCCACCCGCGGACGCTCGTCACCGCCTGCGACGGTCGGTCGGAGAACACGTGGACCTTGGCGCCGCTCAAAGTGAACAGGTACTTCGGCTGCTGGATGGGGCAGCCTCGGAGCTTCAATATGTTCATCTCCCGCAGGCGCCTGCGATGGAGGTCCTGGATGGACAGCTCCACCACCCCGTCGCCGAGGTAGTCCAGGTAACGGTCGTTGCTCTCTCCCACGAAGATGATGTTGACCTTCTTCCCCTCCACCAGGTCCTTCTG
This sequence comes from Methanomassiliicoccales archaeon, assembly GCA_028682915.1. Classification (GTDB taxonomy): domain Archaea; phylum Thermoplasmatota; class Thermoplasmata; order Methanomassiliicoccales; family UBA472; genus JAJRAN01. Next base: position 8,483 of record JAJRAN010000018.1, read on the forward strand.
GATGCAGGTTATCACCGTGGCGGGGTTGACCCCGCAGGACTCGGCGAGCGCGTCCACGGAATCGATGACCGCCAGCAGATTCCCGCCCTGGGCGCCCTCGATGGCCGAGTATATCTTCTCCAGCTCCGAGAGGTCGATGCGGTTCTGCGGGAACGATTGTCCTGGCCGGACATCGAAATCGAACGCCCCCCTGAGCTTCAGCTTGTTCAGCCAAAGCCGCCTGGACTCCTCGTCCGAGGGCTCCGCCTCCATTCCAGGAGGCACCGCGAGTACCTCCGATTCCTCGGGCTCCGACCTCATGGAGATAGGGTCGCCCGGCTCATTTCCATAAAGCTGGCCCGCCAGCCAAGGGAATTGGGCCAGCAGGACGGAATCGGAGACGCGGGTGGAGAAGTAGAAGCTGCTCTCCATGTCCACCAGTTCCTCCATCAGCTGAAGGGCGAGCGTGGTCTTGCCCGTCCCGGCGTTGCCACGAATGATCAGCGAGTGACCGCCCCGCACCGAGAGGAAGCCACGCAGCTCCTCCGGCAAGTTGTTCGGCAGAATTTCCACGGAACCTTCCTCCATTTGGCTTGTTGAATATATTCATTGAGTATTATTAATCATGCAGTTGCGGTGCGGTGGCTTAGAAATTTCGCCCCTCCTGCCCCGAGCGCCTCCCGAGGGGGCGCCGTCCCGGATTCTCATCGGCGATAACGATATTACCAGGATATTGTCCTAGCATAGCGCAGGGGGAGGCTAGTTGCGAAAGGCAGTGCTCGCCGCGGCAATGCTAGTGCTGTTACTGTCAGGATTCCTAGGGGTTCTGTTCTCTCCGGCGCAGGCGGCGGACCCTCCCTTCTCCTGGACCGACCATATGGACTACTCCTCCCTCGCGGAGATGGAGCGCGCTGGCTGGAGCGCGAACACCCCCGACCACACCTTCCTCAACCAGAGCTGCGTGGTGCTCGAGTTCGTAGAGCCTCCCACTGCCATATCCTACCGGGGATATCCCTCCGGGATCTATGAGTGGCGGGCCGAGATAAGGGGCATGTGGACCGAGGGGAGCGGTGGATCGGTGGGGGTGAACGTGGTCACGCAGAACCACTCCTATGGATGGTCGTTCGATGGATGGTACAGCCGTTTCGGTTTGTACCGGGACAGCACCGTGGTGATGACCTTCGGTTCCCTAACCCTCGAGCGCTACCGATGGTACGTGATGAGCATGGTGATGGTGGAAGGCACCCTCTCCTTCTACCTGGACGGGGTTTACGTCGACAGCTACACCGAGGCCGACCTTCCGTCCCAGGCCATGGGCATGGACTCGGTCTCGCCCTGGATGTCAACGACGCAGTACGACTACTACCACATCGAGAAGCTGGAGAGTGGGAACGCCCCCTCCACCTGGGCCTCCTGGAGGGATGTCATCGGCAGCCAGTACAGCGACGTAGGCTACTCCGCCGCACTTTCAGGGGACGGCGGCTACGGGCTCCTCGGGGTGACGAAGCCGATCGGGGGGTTATTCGACGCCTACCTGGTGAGGACGGACTACGCTGGGAACGTGCTCTGGAGCCATAGCTATGACAAAGGCTCCGCCGATTACGGCTACGCCATCGTCAACGCTTCCGTGGGAGGTTTCGTCATCGCCGGCGCGGCCTACAACGGCACCCTGGGCCAGTACCAGGTCTGGCTGTTCAAGGTGGATGCTGCCGGGAACGTCACTTGGGACCGCCTGCTCGGGACGGGCACATGGGACGTGGCCTTCAGCATGACCAAGACGAACGATGGGGGTTACGCGCTGGCCGGTTACAAGAACGGTACGGACGCGTACCTGATCAAGACCGATGCCAACGGGATAGTGGAGTGGGAGAGGACCTACGGCGGCTCGGGCGATGACTGGGCTAAGTGCGTCATCCAGACCGCGGACGGAGGGTTCGCCATCTCCGGATGGACGACATCCTTCACCTCGGCGACGCAGATGTACCTGGTCAGGACCGCATCCGATGGAAGCATGCTATGGGAGAGCCATTTCGGCAACGGAACCAGCTACTCCTACGGCCTGGTGGAGATGCCGGACGGGGGCTTCGTTCTTTCTGGCCACACCGACGGCATGGGCGCGGGCCTGATGGACTTCTACGCGGTGAGGACGGATTCCGCGGGAGGCCTCGTCTGGGAGAGGTCATATGGCGGCACGGGCGACGACTACGGGTTCTCGGTGTTCCGGGTGGCGGACGGCCTGGTGTTCGGGGGGTCGACGTCCTCCTTCGGGCTCGCCTACTCCAAGATATTCATGGTCGCCACCGACGACGGCGGCAACTTGCTTTGGGACTCTTACCTCGGGCTCCCCAACGTGACCGTCTCCGGGTCCGTCGCCATCCACAACCCCGATGGCAGCTTCCTCGCCATCGGTAACACCAACACCTACGACAGCGGGACAGACGACATGTTCGCCATGCGGATCATGGGAGGGTCGGGGGCGGCCCAGTCCATCCCGTCCGGCCAAAGCCTGCTGCAGGAAGCGGGAGGGCCGGTGGCCGCGGTGGCGGTCGGGGCGGGGGTCGGGCTGCTCGCCGTGGCCGCGGCCGGGGTGGCGGGGAACGTCGCCGCGTCGGCGGCCTCGGGGAACGCTGCGTCATCGGTGGCTGGAGGCAAGTCATCGATGGTGCGAGGCTTCAGGCTCAGCATGGTCGAGGACTTCGTGACCGGCTACCTGAAATCCCACTTCTCGTGGAAGGCGTTCAAGTACATGGGGAAGATGGAGCCTGAGAAAGGGATCGCCCAGGAGCGCAAGTCGATATTCCTGACCCTTTCCGCCTACGAGCTGATTGCCATCGCCTTCGCATCCATCATCCTGGGAATCACGTTCATGATCGCCGCCGACATGAGCCTGCTCAGGCTGGACCAGGTCCTCATCTACATCTTCTTCGCCGGCTTCGTGCTCATCGTGGACGACCTGACCCACAGGTACGTAGCCCGTAGATACGGGGCGGTGACCGAGTACCAGTTCTGGTTCCTCGGCACTATAATCATGTTCGTCACCGCCTTCCTCTTCGGCTCGGTCTTCGCCTTGCCTGGTCGCACCATAATCAATGACACTCAGAAGCTCACCCCCAAGCAGAGGGCCATGATCTACGGCGCCGGGCCGCTGATGAGCTTCTCCATCTTCGTGGTCTTCCTGCTGTTCATCCCCCTGGGAGGGGCGATCGGCACCTTGGCGGTGCTGGGGGCTTCGATGCACCTGCTCTCGGCGGTCTACAGCTTCATGCCCTTCGACCCCATGGACGGGAACAAGGTCTATAGGTGGAAGAAATTCCTTTGGCTGGCTGCCTTCGCACCGCTGCTGGTGCTCTACTTCGCCATGGTCATCTGGGTCTTTTAGTCAATAGGGTGAGCTCCCAATATCAGGTTCGATGGCTCTGAGAAAGAGGCCAAGCTGATCACCGACCTGATCTGGGGTTTCCGGGTCGAAAGTGTGATATTCGATACAGGAGGATGACGCTCCAATAAAATGACAAATAATTCCGAAGGTTTATCCAAGACTGATCTTTTCGAATTGAGGGTAAGGCTCTTACGAGCCTTTTGGATAAATGCGACAATGGCCTTGACGGATACGGTCGGAGCCAAGTCCGCGCTCGACGCTTTGAGACCTTACTTCATACACCATGGCAAATACACCGCAAGCATGATCCGCTCTCAGCAAATCAAGTTCTCCACCCCTGAGGACATCTATTATGGATGCGCGCGGTCCAATCAAATGGTCAATCATACAAAGGTCTGTGGGGAGCTCAGGGAAAAGGGTGTGCTCTATAAAGCCATGGATTGCGCAACCAAAGGCGCCTCGAGCGTGGCCTGCATATGCAATTGCAGATTGACCATCGAGCCAGCCTTGGAGGATTTGAACTCCGAATATGGGATATTGATGAACCAGTCCCTTTCCGGTGGGGACCTTTTGTGCAGCTGGACTATCGCAAGTAAAGGTCTAATGCATACTACCGACCTTGGCGACAAGATCGCAGATCTCGAGCCACCGCCCATAGATGCTGAATTGTTTGAAGAGTTCGCTCCAGCTGTACTTGGGGAGTATTGGGCAATCTCCACGAAGTCATTCATAGAAGTTGTCGGCGAGGATAGGACTCGGGAGATTTTAACAGAAAGGCAGCGGGAGTTCGGTGGCGAGAGCGCAGTAGGCATCATTTCCTTATTTGGATTGGAAGAGGGGACGAAGGTCAGCCCTGGCGAGGCCATGGGATTCATGAGCGAGGTCTTCCAGATGATGGGTGATGGTGGCTCCGCCGATTTACCTTTGGTGGAAAAGGAGATTTCCGAATGCCCCTTCTCCGGGTCTCCTGAAGAGGTTTGTTACCAATATGAGGCGTTCCTAAACGGGCTATTAAGTAAAATCGAACCCGATTGCGAATTGAAATATGACCGTATGATGACCAAGGGCGACAAGACCTGCCATTGGGCAATCAGGAAGTGCCTGGAAACAAAGGTAAAAGAGCGACCGGGGGATCCATTGATTATCTTAGCCCTTCGCCTCGCAAGGGGCGAGATCTCCGATGAGGAATTCGAAAAGAAGAAGGCTTTACTCAAGGGTGCAGGGTTCTGAGCCATTTCATCTAACAATTTGATGCAATGGATAATGATTTGAAAAATCATTTAAGAGTCACTTTTTTTGGAACTAATCCAGCCACTTATTGGTCAGTTCCTCGCTTACCTCCCAGAGCCTCTTGGCAACTTCCGGATCCAGGGACTCATTCGAGGAGCGCCTTACCTTCTTCTTGACAAAATACCTGCCTGTGTCTCCTTCGACATCGGGCGAGGAGGCGAGGTAGATCTGGGTCTCCGCCCCCTTCTCCGGAGAGCGCTCGAAGATGCCCACGACCGGCGCCATAACCCTCGCCGCTCCCCCCATTCCTTTGACGAAGTTGCTTCTGACGGCGCCTGGATGGAAGCAGTTCGCCGTGACCCCGGTGCCATCGAGCCTCCTGGCGAGCTCGAAGGTGAAGAGGGCATTCGCCAGCTTGGATCGGCCGTAGACCCTCAAGGACCTGTAATGGCGCTCCGCCATGAGATCATCGAAATCGATGTGCCCGAAGGCTTGAGCGGACGAGCTGGTGACCACGACCCTCGAGGGCGCGCTCGCCCTCAGCATGTCCAGCAGCAGATTGGTGAGCACGAAGTGGGCGAGATGGTTCACGCCGAACGTGTACTCGAAGCCATCGGCTGTAACCTTCCTCTTGCCATTGATCCCCCCGGCGTTGTCGATGAGCACATCTAGCCTGTCGAAACGGGAGCGGAACTCCAACGCAGCCTTTCTCACATTCTCGAGCGAGGCCATGTCGCAGAGGATGAATTCCGCCGTCCTTTCACCCACATAGCCGTGGATCTCGTTGAGAAGCTCGTCCCCCTTCTTCGCATCCCTCCCCAATATAACGACCCTCGCTCCCATGCCAGCCAGGGCCTTGGCCGTGACCCGGCCTATGCCTGATGTCGCTCCCGTGATCAATACCACTTTTCCTTGCATCGATCCTGACGCCATGTCCTTTGCCGGGTCAGGCAAAGCTCAGCGGATAAATTACTTTGGGGGGATCGTCGCGCTTTCATGGAAGCATCGCTGGGCTGGGCCCTTGCCCCATCTAGCATCGGACGAGGGAAAAGGATTATAGAGTTCTGGCCACAGTATCATACAAAGCGCCCTTTTGTTCTATGGAACGCGCCTGCGATGCGCTCTGATTTCCTTCAACGGGCTCGTACGGGGGGGAGTGAAATGGAGGACGTCAGGGTAGCGAGCAGAGCGATTGCGATCTGGATAACGGGATTGTTCCTGCTCATAGCGGTTTTCAGTGCCATAGGAACGAACGTGACAGCTCAGGGCTCGACTTGGACGGTCCGAGAGGTGGACATTCTCGAAGTCCAATCCAGCCAGTTGGTCATCGATCACAACGATCGAATCCATATCTGCTACAACATGTGGAATGGCGTAATGAGATATGCAACCAACAGCAATCCATATGGGAACTGGTCGATCGTTCAGGTCGCCGACAGCGCCGTAAGGGGGTTATCTTTTGTGTTGGATTCCAACAACAAGGCGCACATCAGCTATTATGTCGGGGGCGCTCATCAGTTGATGTACGCCACCAATGCCAATGGCCCCTTCGTCTCGCAGTTGGTAGATGATGATTACCAGTTGGGAACGGCAAGCTCCATTGCCATTGACGCCTCGAGCGCCGTCCATATCAGCTACGTCAAATCCAGCAAACTGATGTATTCGACAAATGCGGGTGGGAGCTGGAACAAGACCGAGATCTTCGACCCGACCCGCTTGGCTTCGGAACCAACGAGTATCGAAGTCGGGACTGACGGTGTGGTCCACATAGTATACCAGGCCATCGAACTATCGACCCTGCATTCCCTTAGGCACATTTGGAAGGAAGGGTCGACCTGGAAGAACGAGACCATCGCCGGAAATGGTCTACATTTCACCTCCGACATGACATTGGACAATCTGGACCGGCCGCAGGTCGCCTACGTCTGGCAGAACGCCAGCGACCCATCACAATTGAACTTGATGCACTCTTTGAGGGGGGCCTCCGGATGGTCTGATCCATTCTTGGTCAATGGCTTGCCAAGCACCCCGACGTCACTTTCAATGATAACGGACGCATCCAACGAGGTGCACATGAGCTACGACCAGCCAGGTGGTCTTTTCTATGCCAGCAGCGCAGGGGGATGGGGCGTGGAGAACGTCGTCGCTAGTTCGGGAGCGGGGACTGGTTCTAGCATCGGAATCGACGCCAACGGCAAGGCTTTCATCTCATACTATGACATCGGGGATTCCGTCCAGATCCGCCTCAAGTATGCCACCACAGCCACGCTGGCATCCGATCCTTGGAGCTTCACGGCCACGCCTGGCTCGAAGAAGTTCTCGCTGCATTGGAACCAACCTAACTCCACTGGCGATTATCCGCGCATCGGCTACACCGTAAAAGTCTACAACCAGGACCCCAACATCGGGGTCAACCTCCAACCGATTATATCCATAGGCATTCCCGAGGCCAACACCTCGCACGTCGTCACCGGCCTATATAACGGGGCTGAGTACTGGGTGCAGGTGATGGCGAACAGCAGGGCGGGAGAGGGGGCCTCCTCGCCCTTACTGTACGTGGTGCCGGGGGATCCGCCCACCGCTCCCACGTCATTTATGGCGGCAGCGGAGCACAACAACATCACCCTGTTATGGTATCCGCCACTATACAGCAACAGCTCGGCGGTGACCAATTACTCGATCCTCTGGGGTCTGAGCACGACGACCATGACCAACGAGGTGGTCCTGGGGGATGAGCTCACCTTCGTCCACCACGACCTCTTGCTGGGACAGTACTACTATTACAAGGTGCGGGCCAGGAATGGATATGGATGGGGGCCTTACACGCAGGTCGTCGGCGCCCAGGCATTGGGATATCCTCCTCAGACCCCGACCGGGCTCGTAGCCATCGGAGAGGATTCGCAAATAGTCCTGACCTGGAACGCCCCTCCGATGGGGTATTTGAATCCAGTCGAATCATACCTCGTGTACAAGACGGTCTACGACGACCAGGCACCATCGTACGTGATAGCGACCGTGGCGAACGGGACGCTGACGTACACCGACACGCAGGTGAGCAGCGGGAACAACTACTACTACGCCGTGGTAGCCAAGAACCAATATGGCCAAAGCCCTCAATCAGATGTCGCCACGGCAATCCCCTTGGGCCAACCTAACTACAACCACTTCGAAGGGGATTGGCTCTGCATCGCCTCCGCTTTGGTCATCGGTCTGGCCGCGGCCGGGTTAATCACCATTTATTGGCGTAGGTCGCGAGGGCACGGATAGTCAGCCCTCCCTTTCTTTCCTTTTTTTCCCATGTTTCCTTTTTATTATCGCTCGACCATCCTGGGAGTCCATCCGCCATGAGGACCTCTCAACCCGTCCATTTGATAGGAATTGTGACGGCCTTCCTTGATGGCTTTTTCCTAAGTCCCATTATGCGCTGAGCCAGCTCAGGGTCCTGCGATATTGAACGATTACAAGCGGTTGCAGCTGGCCGCTGGGGCTTCGGGCTGGGATCCCTGCTGCTGATCGGAGGCATAGCGCTGATCATAGCCGGGCTAATGATGCGCTCAGCGGCCAAGGCTGAAGGGGAATGTCCTCCGGGAACGTGATGACGCTAATCTCCGACACTCTTCTCTGGCGGCTTGGGCAGGGTATTGATCCAATCGGTCAGCTCTTGGAACATCCTGGAGAAATTCGGATCCTCATCTACTAAAAGCCGGGTGTATTGCACGAGGGAGGCGTCATCTAGCTCCTCGGTCAGCCTAGGCAGCCCGAACTCATATCTGTCGACTATCTTCGGCCCGAGGTCGAAGACAGGATCGGAAAGGAGGGGCTCGATCTCCTTCCTCTTTTCCCCTACTTGAGCATAGAGGTCCTTCCGCATCTCGGACACCATCGACTTCATCTCCCCGTCGATCTCTGGTAGCTTTTGTTGGACCTCCTGGTTTATCCTCTCCCCCTCTTCGGGGTCCACCGACCCGGCCATTCCCGAAGCTATCTCGCCGGTTGCCTCAACCATCGCCTTGGCGAACCCGCCCATCATCACGCTCATGAGGACCACGCTGGTGTTCGTTATGGCGTTCATGATCCTCGTCGTTCGGTCGGCCTTGCTCTGGCTCGTTCGCCCTTTGGCATTCGCTGCCTTCCCCTTCGGTTTTGAGCGCTCCTTCTTTTCCATGATACCACACCGAACAGGTCTGTTCCTCGAGATACGGAAGATAAGCAGGTCCTAACGTAAAAAGAGGTTTGGCGGCCCCGACGTTCCTTCCGCCAAGGTGAAGACGGGCCTTGCTGATTCAAAGACCGCAGCAGGTAACCTCTCTAGATGGATCATATGGTGCCTTGGATCGCATCGGTCAATGCCTTGACTGGTAAAACGGTCGCTCCATGCGACCGCTTAATACGACGAGGCCGCATGCTATGGGCATGACCCCCAAGGAGAGGTTCGTGGCGTCGATGGCGCTGCAATCGGTCGACCGCGTCCCGGCGATGTACCAGCATCTGGGCGGCGCCTATCATCTGCAGGAGGTCACGAGGACCTCCATCTCCGAGGGGCTCAGGGACGTGGAAGGCCACAAGCGACTTTGCCTGGGAGCGCTCAGGGAGTTCGGCTTCGACAACGTGATGGTGGGATGGGGCGACATATTGGGGGAGGCGGAGGCGCTTGGGATCGGCGTCGACTACGGCAACCCCAGGGTCTACCCTCAAGGCCGCGAGATGGACCCGGAACGGATTGCCAGCCTGGAGCCGGCGGACCCTTGGAGCGGTAAGATCTGGTCCGTGCAGCTGCGGGCGGCCCGGGAATTGGTACAGGAGGTGGGGGACGAGGTCCTGGTGATCGCGTCCATGAACGACCCCTTCCTGGTGGCAAGCGCGGTCAGGGGGTTCGAGCTGCTCCTCATGGACCAGATCGCCGACCCCGAATCCGCGCACAGATTGCTCGGCACGGTTCTGGGGACGCTGAAGGAGGGGGCTCGCATCATGCGCGAGGAGTGCGGCATCGAGGTCGTCTTCCTGGCGGACGGCATCGCGGACAGCTCCCAGAACGACCTGGCCAGCAGCCTCGCCTTCGACATCCCCTACTCGGCTGAGCTCGTAGGGCACATGCGGCACCTGGGGCTGAGGGTGGTGCTGAGCAACTGCGCCTTGGCCGGGTACGTGGAGGAGCAGCTGAGGGACTGCGCCCCCGATGCCATGCACATCGCGTCGGAGGGCAAGGCCTACCTCCGCATGTCGGAGATGATGCGGGGCGACCGATGCCTGATAGCGGGAATAAGCCCCATGAGGAAGATACTGCCCATGGCGCCTGACGAGATCGATGCCGAGGTGAAGAGGGTAATGAGCGAGTTCGGCGACGGACCGGGGCTGATCGTGTCCTCGGCCGGTGAGATGCCCTTGGAGACGGCACCGGAGAACATCGTGGCGCTCGCGAGGGCGACCAGAAGAAATCACCCTTAGCCATTGGATTTGGAATCTTCACTGAACGAGGATCGGCAAGAAGGCCTACCCCAACCGAGCTATCATTATCCAAAATGATAATGTTGAGATTAGTCTCGTGATACTAGAGAAATAATAAGTAAGCGGTGGTGCGAACACTACATGCCCTCGATTTTGGGGGGGTTAGGGGATAGTGTTTGTCGATTGAATCGAGGAGGTTCGGAGCTGCGACGATATCTGCCATCTTTATTCTCTCCGCCTTTTGCGTTGTCGTGACAGTGTCGGACACGGCCTCCGCTTATGAAGCGCATGCTGACATAATGATAAACGAGGCCTCTGACTGTGTCATAGGTAGTAATGGCATAGTCTCGGGAAGCGGTACGGCTGGCGACCCGTACATCATCTCTGGCTGGGAGGTATCACACTTGAGTATCTCCCCGGGCCTATACGAGAGCCCGCCAGTACCACCGATAGTGATCGAGAACGTCGATTCCGACTTCATCTCCTTCACCTATTACTATGGAACCGTCTTGGAGAGCGAGGTAGGCAGTGTCCACGCAATGAAAGGCGGTGCGTTAGTACAGGATTGCACGATCACTGGCACAGTGACCGGCGATCAACTCGCACCTATCACCGTGGATGATTGCACCTTCAACGGGATAGGAATGACAGAGACGGGGGTGGCCCTCGTCGCTGATTCGGACGGCGTAATCACGGACAGTTCATTCACAGGGCTAATGTACGGCATCTCCAGATCTGCCACAGGGTCCGGAGACGTGACAGTGAGCGGATGCACGTTCTCCGACAATGCCGAAGGAGTGCATTGCGGAGTGCTAGGGCCGGCCACGGGCACGGTCGATTCGTGCACCTTCGAGAACAATGGGGTCGGAATCTCCCTAGGTGAATATTGCGGTCAATTCACGATCACAGGGAATGAGTTCGTCGAGAACGGCATAGGCATCCAGGTTGCCGAGGAGGTCGATGATTGCACCATTTTCCACAACAACTTCATCGACAATACGCAACAGACCCTAGGTGGGGATGGCAATGTCTGGGACGATGGATACCCATCTGGTGGCAACTTCTGGAGCGATCACGACAACTCTGACCTCTTCAGCGGACCGGGCCAGGATATCCCTGGACCGGATGGGATCGCGGACCTACCATACCAATTGGCGGGCGTGTCGGCCCTAGATAACTATCCGCTGGCTTCGCAAGAAGCACCATTGGTCGTTGTCGGCGTTGATATCAGGCCCGGAGCACCAGGGAACAACATCAACCTCAAGTCGAGGGGACAGCTGCAAGTGGCCGTCCTTGGCGACCCTGCCCTAGACGTCGCATGGATCGATGTCGCGAGCCTTGGGATCGGAGGGGTGACTCCAGTGTCAAATCCACGTGGTATTGTTTGCGTAATCTCAGATGTCAATGGTGATGGGATTGCGGACCTCACCGTCCACTTCAGGATACCAGACCTCGTGGGCGCGGGCGTCCTGACCTCATCGACCACGTCCCTGGAACTCACCGGGAACCTTGACCAGGCGCACAATCTCATCTCGATCATCGGGACGGACTCGGTGAAAGTGAAGTGAGGACAGCCCTTCCAAACCATTTCCAATACTTTCTTTTCTTAATCCATGTCACTATGCAACCATAGGTCCCGGGGTTGTTGATAAGAGCCGAAACTAGACCTCAGGGATAATGGCTAGGGATGCGGAGGGGTTCGGGCTCTGAGCTCTATAAGGTCTTCCGTATGGGCCATTACCACCCACATCATCATTTCTGTAGATCGCTTAGGTTTGACATCAGGGACATCTTGCAGGAGAAACTGCCCTTCTCGAAAGAGTATCGCAGAGAATCGACGGCGCAGGTGTAATACCTCTCCTTCTTGCCCCGGTACACCACTTCTTCCCCGACGCAGGCCAGCAGTCCAATATTGGCCATCTTGCTGACGCGCCGATAGGCGACCGCGATAGGTATCTCGCAGATCTCGCTAATCTGCTGTATGCTCAAAGGTTTTCCATATGTGGCGCTCATGATCTTCGAGGCGTAATCGTCGGCCATGAACCGGCATATCTCCTCATCGTGGGAGATCGGCGCCTCCATAGCATCTTCCATGGTACTGCCGAGGGGGCGAGGTGTAATAGGGTTTGCTTGCTGGCTATCAAATTCGATAATTATAATATGAGTATTATCTATATTGATAACAGGTGAGCCCGTTGATCCAATCCGAGATGACGACCTACGCGCATTGCCAGAGATGTGGCAGATGGTTCAAGACCGGAATCCGTTTCGCGACGGCTGAGGCTTTCGAGAACTCGAAGATCAAGGCAACGAGCAGAGCGTGCCCGTTCTGCAAGAAGGTAACGCCGATCGAGAAGCAGTATCTCCGTTTCGATGAGATTCGGATCGATGGGCGCATAACCCATACCGAGGGCAAGTACTTCCCCTGATCCGAACGGGATACGCGTCCCTCAAGAGGGTGCCCCCTGTTGATGGGGCGTGCCGCGTGGCTCGGGCGGCGAGGGACGGCCTGGGACACGTCCCCTCCCTTTTTCGCGTCCCCTACATCATTTCGGAGCAGGACCGGGAATGAAGCCGTAGAATACCGCAGGCTCGTCCCCGATGACCCAACCATCGTGCCCTGGCGGTATGTCCACCACATCGCCTGGACCGAACTCGACCTCGTTGCCCTTGTCGTCCTTCACGCGCATGTGGCCCGAGACGTAGACCCCGAAGTGGTGCACCTGACAGGAATCGGTCTTTGCGAGCGGCTTCATGTGCTTCGACCACTTCCAACCGGGCTGGAAGACTTGCTTTATAATGGTCATCTCCCCGATCTTGATGGTATCGATCTTCAAGAGCGGGGGGCTCTGGGTCGCATCAGGTTTGTTGAAGTTCTTCTTCCTAAGGGTCATAAGCATCCATCCACCTGGTTTGGAACTTCCGATATTAATACATGCTGAATCGGCAGGTTCAGGGATGCCATCCCGTTCTATCTTCTATCCATCATGAGGCCACGTTAAGGAACAATAGGCAGCTCACATTGCTGGGGCCTATTTCGGCATCTAGAAATAGCCTTCGCGGCTAATTTCTTATGATGTCGAGAGGCGAAGGACAAAGCAGAATACGAAAGGTCCTGAAACTAGCCAGGTTGCATTTTTTACTCTCAGGCATATTGCTCTATACCGTAGGGTCCTTGATCGCCTGGGCCAATGGGTTCTCAATCAGCTGGGACAAGTTCCTGTTCGGCTATCTGATTTTCTTCCTGGCGCACCTCTCACTGCATTTCAGCAATGACTACTTCGACCGCGAATCCGATGCCAAATCGAAGCCGACAGCGCTTTCAGGGGGCACCGGGGTCCTGGTCTCAAACCCAGAAATGGCGCCTTTCGCGCTTCACATGGCCTTGTCCCTGCTCCTCGCATCGGGGGCGGTGGCCGTCGCCTTCACCCTATACTATGATTACAGCCCTGCGTTCCTGGTCTTCGCCATCCTCGGGGCATTGCTGGGTTGGTTCTATACGGCCCCGCCCCTTAAGTTCGCGTACCGTGGTCTAGGTGAGCTGTCCACCATGATAGCGGTGGGCTTGGTGATGCCAGGAATGGGTTACTTCGTCATCTCTGGCAGCATCGACGCTTGGTTCCTTGTGCTCTCCCTGCCGCTGTTTTGCTACGGCCTCTTCTTCATCCTCACCGTGGAGATGCCGGACATGGAGGTGGACGCCATGACCGGTAAGCGGGGCTACGTGGTGCGCTTTGGGAGGAGGAGAAGTGCCCTGACATCACTGGCAGCTTGCATCACGGCTTCGCTCTTATTCGTCTTGATCTACGCGACGGGAGTCCTAGGTGAGGATGTGAACTTCGGGCTCATCGCCCTATTTTCACTTGTGCCGCTCGGTGTGGCTGGACTCACGGCTCTCAAGGTCTCGGACGACAAGGAGAAAGTGGTCTCGCAGGTTAAACTGAACTTCGCCAGCCTGGTGGTATTCCTGCTTTTGATGAGCCTGGTCTTGCTTTACGTTTCATGAGCCAATCTCTAGCAATCTATTTCAATTGAGGTCAGCCATTCGATAGGTAAAGATGACGACCAGGATACTATTCGTAGAGCCTCCCAAGGACTATTGGTTCCTAATGGGCGAGTACCTCCCCCCACCGACCGGGTTGCTCGCCCTCGCCGCTTATGTCGAACAACAGCTGAAGGACGTCGAGATAGCTGTCTTGGACTGTCAGGCTGAAGCGAAGGACTGGAAGGACGTGGAGAAGCATATCGCATCCTACTCCCCCCACCTGGTGGCCACATCAGGGTTTTCCTGCAATGCCTATAGATGCGCCAAGGTCGCGGAGACGGCCAAGAACATCGACCCGGACATCGTGACCGTGGTCGGCGGCCAGCACTTCTCCTCCACGGACATTGAGAGCCTATCCTCCTTCCCGGAGATCGATTTCATCGTGCGGGGGGAAGGGGAGAGGACACTGGTCGAACTGATTGAGACCCTCCGGCAGACTGGCGACCTGGGGAAGGTGAATGGGGTCTCCTTCAGGAACGACGGCAATGTCGTGCGGAACCCTCCTCGTGACCTGATCCATGACCTCGACACACTGCCCTTTCCCGCCTACCATCTGGTGGAGAGGAACCTATCCAAGTACCACTTCACCATGATGGCCGGGAAAAAGCGGTATCTCATCCTCGAGGGGTCGAGGGGATGCTGGCATAGATGTTCCTTCTGTACACAATGGCGCCATTGGAATGGCACTTGGAGGACAAAGTCTCCTAAGCGCATCGCCATGGAGATGACGCACTTGAGGGACGACCTGGGGGCAGGGTTCATCTGGCTCACGGATGACAATTTCGAGTACGGCAAGCGAAGCGAGGACCTGGCCCAGGAACTAGAGGCTCAAGGATTTGACGATTCCATCCCCTGGTTCTTCCAATCGCGGACGGACTCGATAGCCAAGAACCCGGACAAGGTAGCGAAGCTGCGGAAGGTCGGCAACATATGGCAGCTCATCGGGGTGGAGAACGGCTCTCCTCAGGCGCTCCAGGACTTCAAGAAGGGCGCCTCTGTCAACGATGCCATGGAGGCGGTCCGCATCCTGAAGGAGAACGACATCTTCGCTCAGGCCATGATGGTCATAGGATCGAGGAAGGACGATCATGCATCCATCAAAGCGCTACGGGAGTTCGCCTTGGAGCTGGATCCGCACATGGCCATATTCAGCATCCTCACCCCTTTTCCTGGGACGGAGGTTTATCAGGAGGCGAGGATGAACGGATGGATCGAGGACGATAACTTTGGCCATTACGACATGGTACACGCCATCATGGCCACCGAAGCCCTGTCCCGAGCTGAGGTGCAGGAGGAGCTCCTTGCCTGTTACAAGGAGTTCTTCGGCACACCGGTGAAAGCCCTAAGAGGAGTATTCTCCAGCAATGAGATCAAGAAAAGATGCTTCAGGCATCTGGCGGGCAAGAGGGTCCTGGGCACACTGAGGCAGCTGATTTGAACCGAAGGAGAACTGTGCTAGGGTACATCCTGCTCTCGGTGCTGGCTGCGGCGATGCTTAGCGTCATGGCCTGGGATGGCTCACAGCATTCGAGTGGAGCGGACCTGATGGACAGGGTCATAGTGTGCCTCGCCTTCATGTCCAGCTGTGTCTGGGGCATCATCCAGAGCTATAGGCCAGGACGCCTCAGATGTAAGCGTAAGACCGGTCCAAGCGCCCCAATTGATGAAACGAGACCTGTCTATGTGGCCCACCATCCCAATTGCGGGCGGTTCGATGACCGTGTCGTCGCCATACGAGGGGGCTTGTACTGTGGTGGTTGCCTGGGCTTGCTGATCGGCTCCCTCTTGTCCCTGATGCTAGCGGTCGTGTATCTTCTGACTCCCGGACTGGAAGCTATGATCGCGTTCCTCACCCTGTCCTTCGGGATCGGCCTGGTCGCCCTGTGTTTGATTGAAATTGGATTGGATCGGGGGGCGCCGTGGTCTCACGTCGTTGCCAATGTCCTTCTAGTGCTCGGATTCTTTCTCGTGACCATCGGCGTTCTGGATGCTACAGGCACCCTCGCCTATGGCCTCGTAGCGATCATTGTATGCTATCTATGGCTGGATACGAGGATACAGCTATCCGATTACCGACATGCGGGTACCTGCTACTCGTGCGGTCGGGGCTGTGGTTATTACTAGTGCTGGTTCGCTCGCAGGATCAGGGATATGCCGGCAATAAGAATGGCCATGCCGATCACGACCCCGAATATCCAGCCCCATTGAATGTCGTAGACCCAGCTCGGTAGTCCAGTGATGTTCTTCACGCCGAGTTCGAAGATCACCCAGAGGCCAATTAGGGAGACAATGACTCCCCAAAAAATGAGCCCTGAACGCCCCTTCCCTGAGCAGGTATCGCCGCAGCGATTCTCCCATTCCTTGTTCGCATCCCTTCTTCCAGTTACAGGGGCTCCGCAATTGTTGCAGTATGTCGCATCGTCAGCGTTCTGCTTGCCGCACTTTGGACAATAGACCATTGGGGTTTCATTGTTTATTGTTGCTTAATAATCTATTGGACGCCGCGCTTAGCGCGAGATGCAATGCCTGGCCGCCCTACGCTTCGAGCCTCTCCGTGACCTCAGAACGACGTCCGTAGGAAAGAAGCCCATAAGCTACGGTCCATCCTAGGACGGTTCCCCAAACGAGATGGGGAAGGGCCGAAAAAGCGATCACGTCGAGTATCGGCTGGTCAAGCCATATCGCAAGCGGGATGCAGCCCAGGGGTATGGTCACAGCTCCCGCGGCGACGCCGAGCATCAGCCCTTTCCGCCGACTATCTATGCGAAGAGCATCTACGTTCATCACCAGCAACGCAAAGACGATCCCTCCGGTGAAGCCGACGAGATTGTGAACCAAAATTCCGAGCAATGGACCATCGCCGAGCTTCTCCCCGACCAGGGAGAAGAAGGTGTCCGCCGGCATACCTGCGATAATGAACGTCAGAACCATGACGATATCCATTAGCACTGTACCGACAAGGCCTCCGATAATGCCGAATCCAACACCTCTAAGGAATGATCTGTCACGATTCATTGTTGATTATCCCATGCGGTTCATCGTGTCTCTAGCGAACGTTCGAGCCTTCATGAGCCTGGCCTCGTCCGGTTGACCTTGGCTGTTATGACTCTTGGCAAAGAACCGGATCTCTTTCTTTGGAGCGATCTTCATCATCATCTCTATGCTCTTGGCCAACTCTCCTTGGCAATCGAAGAACCCTACGAGGTTCGCACCTGCGGCTGCTTGTTTGAACTTTGCCATCCATTCCTGGAGCTCTGGCACGTCTTCTGGCGCGCAATGTGTCACAAACAATGCTACTTTTCGTCCAACCGTGCATTGTTTCTCTAGGAATTCCTTTGTCTTCTTATCTGGACCGAACTGATGCGTCGGGAAACCAAGGAATGAGAGATCATAAATCCCAATATCCTGCACATCCTCGATCCGTTTGAGCTCCTTCTCACCATTTATTTCATTGAAGATGGCTTCGGCAACCTTCTTGGTGTTGCCCGTCGACGACATGTATGCGACGAGGACCTTCATTTCTGTTCCCTCCCCAATAGTATCCTCATTCAAATGGACGCCTTTAAAACTTATTAGAGGATTGAGGCTGAGGGGATAGCGTGAAGTTTGGGTTGTGAAACGCACTCCAATTCTTAACATCCATCATTATCGAAAGAGATAATGTTCGATACGATTTTATTGCCATTAAAACACCTATAGCTGATTGATATCTCGATTCCCGCAATATTGATATTCAATATCCACACATGATTCATATAAGGTGAAATTCGGTAGATTTTGGGGATATTGAGGGGGAGCGATATTGGTAGGTAGAATCACATCAGTGATCCTAGTCGTATGTTTGCTGCTTGGGGCGTTAACGCCATTCATCGGTTTAAACGGGGCAGTTGCTCAGGCAACAAATGCAGTTGGCTCACAGGAAGCAATCACTCAAGGAACTGGAAGTTTTGAGATCACTTATTCATACAGAGGTACATATCTTTGCGCGGATCCCTTTGAAGAAGGCAGACCTGAGGGAGGATCCGATGTCGAAGCTCCAGCTATCGTAGACCTGAGAGCCAACGGTATCCTTGAAAATGCGACGATTAACATGACCTGGCATGGTCAGGTCTGCATCGAAGCTTATTGGTCCCCCGGTGAACCTATCTATCATGAAGCGGAGGACCGTC
>JAJRAN010000050.1 GCA_028682915.1 Methanomassiliicoccales archaeon
AGAAGGTATGCCCAGCGGACGCGGCCAAGATGTATGAGAAAGGGAAGAACGAGAAGGGCAAGCCCATCAAGCGCCCCAAGTTCGACCCGGAGAAGTGCGTCGGTTGCGAGGAGTGCCTCGACAACTGCCCCAAGGACGCCATCTCCATGAAGGAGGTGAAGTGATGACCATCGATTGGGAGCTACTGTTCTTCATCGTTTTCGCGGGCTACACCATCGGCTCAGCGCTGCTGGTTGTGTTCGCCAAGGAGATCGTGCGCAATGTGACCTGGTTGGCCTTCACCTTCATCGGCGTGGCCATCATCTTCATCTTCCTGGGCGCAGAGTACATCGCCATCATCCAGATACTGGTGTACGTGGGCGCCGTGTCGGTCCTGATCCTGTTCGGGGTCATGCTGACCAAGCGGCGGCTGACCGGAGGTGGTCAATGTGAACGCTGACAAGGTCCGCACCGCCTGCGCCATCGTCTCGGTGGTGGCGCTCTGCTTCATCATCCTCGGGACGTTCCTGACCATGAGCTGGGAGGCGCCCGCCGCCCCGCCCAGCAACAGCGACCTCGGATACGCCATATTCACCTCCTTCGGCCCGACCCTCATCGTCGTGGGGGCGCTGATGTTCGCGGCCATGCTCGGAGGGGTCTTCATCGCCCAGGAGGAAAGGGAATGATCCCGCAGGAGTACTTCCTGGTGCTGAGCGGGATACTGTTCGCCATCGGCGCCTTCGGCGTGCTCACGAGGAAGAACGCCATCGTGGTCCTGATGTGCGTAGAGATCATGCTCAACGCGGCGAACATCAACTTCGTCACCTTCTCCGTCTTCAGCGGGGGGGCGGCCGGACAGGTGTTCGCCCTGTTCTCGATCGCCATAGCCGCGGCAGAGGTCGCCGTGGGCCTAGCCATCCTGCTCAACCTGCAGAAGCTGCAGGACACCATCGAGCTGCAGGACCTCAACCTGCTGAGGTGGTGAGATGACCTTCGTCGAGTATACCTGGCTGATACCGCTGCTTCCGATCATAGGCCTGATACTGGCCGCGGCCTTCGGCAGGAAGACGCCGGAGGACGGCGGTTACTTCGTCATCGGCTCGGTGGCCCTGGCCTGCGCGATGTCGCTGCTGGTGGCCTACGAGTTCTTCACCGGCGACGGCACGCCGGTCTACGCCTCCCAGGTCTGGATCGACCTGGGGACCATCAACGGCGTCCAATACCAGTTCGAGATCGGCTACTACGTCGATTACCTGACCGCCCTGCTGCTCATCGTCGTCAGCATCCTGTGCACCCTCATAGTGATCTACTCGCTGGGCTACATGCACGAGGAGGGGGACAGGAAGCGCCGCTACTACGTGGAGATCGCCCTGTTCATCACCGGCATGCTGGGGATGGTGGTGGCGTCCAACTACCTGGAGGCGTTCATCTTCTGGGAGATGATGGGCCTCTGCTCCTACCTGCTCATCGGATTCTGGTACTACAAGCCCTCGGCGGCCAAGGCGGCCAAGAAGGCCTTCCTGACCACCAGGATCGGCGACATCTCGTTCATGCTGGGGATCATAGCCCTGTTCGGCTCCTTCGGGACGCTCAACTACCACCAGCTCTTCGACCCGGCTTTCACGGAGAGCTTCGACGTGAACTACTGGATGCTCCTCTTCGCCATGCTGTGCTTCTTCGGCGCGGCCGTGGGCAAGAGCGCGCAGTTCCCGCTCCATGACTGGTTGCCGGACGCCATGGAAGGCCCGACCACCGTCTCCGCCTTGATCCATGCCGCGACCATGGTGAAGGCGGGCGTGTACCTGGTGGCGAGGTCGTTCCCGCTCATGGTCCACACCCCCGAGGTCATGATCGTCATCGCGGTCATCGGCGGGTTCACGGCCTTCTTCGCGGCCACCCAGGCGCTCAACAACTTCAACATCAAGCGCGTCCTTGCCTATTCCACGATATCCCAGCTGGGATTCATGTTCCTGGCCTTGGGATGCGGCGGCTACATCATAGCCACCGCGGGCGCGGACGAGCATCTGCTCGAGGTAGGCAACACTGGCTACATGGCCGCCATCTTCCACCTCATGAACCATGCCTTCTTCAAGGCCCTGCTCTTCCTGAGTGCGGGCGCTGTCATCCATGCCGTGCACACCGAGGACATGCGCAAGATGGGGGGGCTGTCCAAGAAGCTAAAGATAACCTCCCTGGTGATGCTCATAGGCGCGCTGGCGATCTCGGGCATACCGCCCTTCAGCGGCTTCTGGTCCAAGGACCTGGTGCTGGAGTCGACGATTGCCGCGGCCGGGGTCAATCCCTGGTTCTGGATACTCTACATCGCTGGCACCGTGACCGCGTTCCTGACCGCCTTCTACATGTTCAGGCTCTGGTTCATGACCTTCAAGGGCGAGGAGAGCGAGGCCGCGCACCACGCGCACGAGGCCCCCGCGTCCATGTGGGTGCCGTTGGTCATCTTGGCCATCGCCGCCACCATCACCGGCTTGTTCCTGCTGATGCCTGACGGCGGACTGCCCGCGGTCATCTATACCGTGTCGCCCGAGGGCTTGGCCATACCCGGCGAGACCCTGGGCCTGGGATGGATCGAGAAGTTCTTCACCGCCTGGCCCACCTACGTGTCGCTGGCCATGGCCGTGTTCGGGATCGGGGTGGCGTACCTGGCCTACTACAAGAAGACCCTGTCCATGGCGTTCTACACCAAGGGCGGGAACAAGAGGATCTACGACGTGCTGCAGCGCCGCTACTACTTCCCCGAGTTCTACGACTACGTCGGCGAGAAGGGGATGTACGGCCTGGCGCGCCTGGTCGACTTCATCGACCGCAAGGTGGTCGATGGGGTGGTGAACGCCATCGCCGCCGTGGCAGTGGGCTCCTCCGGCAGGTTCCGCAAGGCGCAGACCGGCATGACCCAGACCTACGCAGCGGTGGTCGTCGCCGCGGTGTCGGTGATCCTGGTGCTGCTCTACATCTTCGCAGGGGTGAGGTGATACCATGAGCGAACTCTACGATCTGCTGCAGGACATCAACATACTCACCCTGCTACTCCTCGTGCCGCTGATAGGGGCCTTGCTGACCTTCTTCAGCGGGAAGAACGAGAAGGCGGCGAGGCTGCTGCCCATCGTGTTCTCGGGCCTGACCCTGGTGCTCGCCAGCCTCATGCTGCTGGGATTCGACTTCGGCAACGCGGGCATCAACAACTACCAGTACGTGGAGCAGTACGACTGGGTGCCGTCACTGGGCATCACCTACCATCTGGGCGTGGACGGTATAAGCGTGCCCATGGTCTGGCTTACGACCCTGCTGTGCTTCCTGGCCATCCTGTTCTCCTGGGACGTCAAGAACCGAACCAAGGAGTACATGGGCCTGATGCTGGTGCTGGAGGTCGGCGTTCTGGGCGTCTTCATGACCCTGGACTTCTTCCTGTTCTACATCTTCTGGGAGATCGTCCTCATCCCCATGTTCTTCCTCATCTCCATATGGGGAGGGCCGAGGCGGGAGTACGCCGCGATCAAGTTCTTCATCTACACGCACATCGCCTCCCTGGTGCTGTTGCTGGCCATCTTCGCCATGTACTTCGTGGCGGGAGGGACCAGCTTCGACATGATCTACATCCAGGAGCAGGGGATGGACTGGTCCATCGGGTTCCAGGTCATGATGTTCCTGGCCCTGTTCTTCGGATTCGGGGTCAAGATGCCGGTCGTGCCCTTCCATACCTGGCTGCCGGACGCGCACGTGGAGGCGCCGACCGCGGGCTCGGTGCTCCTGGCCGGCCTGCTGCTGAAGATGGGAGCGTACGGTCTCATCCGCATCGCCATCCCAACGCTGCCGGACGGGGCGAGGGAGCTGCAGTGGCTGATCATCATCGTGGCCATAGCGTCGATATTGTACGGCGCGCTGGCCTCGCTGGCGCAGAAGGACCTGAAGAAGATGGTCGCCTTCTCGTCCATCAGCCACATGGGCATAGTGCTGCTCGGGTTCGCCACCTTCTCGGCGGTGGGAATAGCCGCAGGAGTGTTCCAGATGTTCGCGCACGGCCTCATCACCGCGGTCCTCTTCATGGTCTGCGGCGTGACCCAGCACATCGCCGGCACCCGCGAGATCCCCAAGCTGGGAGGGCTGGCGACGAAGATGCCCTGGTTCGCGACCTTCATGATGATCGGTTTCCTGGCATCGCTGGGCCTGCCCGGGCTGGTGGGATTCGCGGCGGAGATGCCGGTCTTCTTCGCCTACGGCTTCATGAACGGGGCGTGGAACTGGCTAATCCTAATACCCATCGCCTCGGTGGTAATCACCGCCGCCTACTACATCTGGTCGATGCAGAGGGTGCTGTTCGGGCCGCTGACGGAGAAGATAGACACCAGCCACCTGCACGATGTGTCCTGGTACGAGGCCGCGCCCCTGATAGCGCTGTGCGCCTTAATCATCTTCTTCGGGCTGCAGCCGGGCTTGATCTACGACTTCATCAGGCCGGTGGCGGAGGCAATCTCCGCCCTGGTCCCCATGGGGGTGTGAGATAGATGGCCGACTACACTGCGATACTACCTTTGATAGTGCTGGCCGCGTTCGGCCTCCTCGCACCGGCGGTTCGAATACTGGGGAAGTCCGACAAGGCCACGGCCATCTGGGCGTTGGCGGGCGTGCTGATCTCCGGGTTCTTCGTGGCCGACTTCTTCCTCAGCTACCCGCCCGGCTCATCGGTGGGGTTCGAGGGAGTGGTGGAGCTCAACTACTTCTCCGCCCTCTTCATGCTGCTCTTCCTGAGCGTGGCGGCGTACGTCATCATCGCGTCGCTGCGATACGTGGACAAGGAGAGGCACACCGGCGAGTACTACGCCCTCATCCTGCTGGCGACCACCGGCATGATGATCGTGGCCTCCGCCCTGGACCTGATCACCTTGTTCGTGGGCATCGAGCTTACCAGCCTGTCCTCCTACGCCCTGGTGGCGTTCCGGAAGACCAGCAAGCGCGGCTCGGAGGCGGCGACCAAATACTTCATAATCGGCGCACTGTCCTCGGCCATAGCGCTGTTCGGCATCTCTCTGCTGTACGGGGTCACCGTCCAATTCCCCGAGGTACTGGTGGGGAGTAACCCCCTGACCTTCGAGAACATCGGTGCGGCCGTGAGCGCTGCCATGGGCACGCCTGCTGAGCCGATCGTGTTCCTGGCGGCGGTCATGCTCATCGCCGGCTTCGGCTTCAAGATCGCGCTGGTGCCGTTCCACATGTGGGCTCCCGACGTGTACGAAGGAGCTCCGACCACCATCACCGCCATGCTCGCGGCCGGGAGCAAGAAGATGGGGATCATCGCCCTGTTCAAGGTCTTCCTCATCGGCCTCATCGCCCTGAAGACGGACTGGGAGCTGCTGATCGCGGTACTGGCCATCCTGACCATGACCGTGGGCAACATCATCGCCGTCTCGCAGACCAGCCTCAAGCGCATGCTGGCTTACTCGTCCATCGCCCAGGCGGGCTACATCCTGATCGCCCTGCCGATAGCGGCGGTGAGCGATCCCGCGGTGGCGGCCTATGGCCTGGCGGGAGGGTTCTTCCACATGATCACCCATGCCTTCATGAAGGGCGGCGCTTTCCTCATCGTTGCCGGCCTGAGCAAGGTGGCCGTGGGAGAGAACGTCGCCGACTACAAGGGGCTGGCCAGGAGGGCGCCTTGGATCGCCTTCGCCATGTTGATCATGCTCTTCTCCTTGGCAGGCATACCGCCATTGGCCGGGTTCTGGTCCAAGTACGTGCTGTTCTCCGGCGCCATCGACGCCTGGCAGCTCAACGATCAGAACAACTGGATGTTCTGGCTGGCCATCGCGGGCATATTGAACTCGGCCCTGTCCCTGTACTACTATGCACGAGTGGTCAAGAACATGTACGTGGAGAAGGGACCTCAGGACCGGGTGCGCGTGCCCACCGCCATGGCGGTGGCCATCGGGATATGCTTCGTGGCCGTGATCGGCATCGGCCTCTACCCGCAGCCCTTCATCCAGGCCTGCATCGACGCCGCCCATGCCTTCCTAGGCATCTGAGCCCCGGAAACCCCTTAACCGTTCTCCTTTCCTCGCCCTGCCAGCGGAGGCCATGAGCCGTCCCTTTAGCATGCTGGACGTGCTTGGATTAAGGTTAAGTATCGCCGTTGGATTAGGTTGCTGATACCTTTGAGCTGGGACGCCCCCATCAGGAAGGAAATGGACCGGGTAGAGGAGGAGATACGCTCCGCGGTCGCCTCGGAGCAGGGCCTCCTCACCGACATCTGCATGCACGTCATCGGCGCCGGGGGCAAGCGCATCCGGCCCGGTCTGGTGCTCCTCTCCTACCACGCGGTCGGGGGGAAGGAACCGGACAAGATCCGCGGCATAGCCGCCTCCTTCGAGCTCATTCATTCCGCCACCCTGATCCACGACGACATCAACGACCACGGCGAGATCCGCCGGGGGAAGGCCGCCGCCTACAAGAAGTACGGGGTGCAGAAGGCCTTGGTGGCCGGGGACTTCCTCTTCGTGCGCTCGTTCCGCCTGGGAGGGCAATGGAACCAGGAGGTCGTCAACATCATCTCCGAGGCGTGCACCGCCACGGCCGAGAGCGAGATCCTGCAGAACGCCTACGAGTTCGTTCCGGACACGCCCTTGGACGCATATCTCCAGATCATCGCCGGCAAGACCGCCATGCCCATGTGGGCCGCGGCCCGGGTGGGAGCCTTCCTCGGCGAAGGGGCGCCGGAGCAGATCGAGGCCATGGGCCGGTTCGGCCTGGCCATCGGCATGGCCTTCCAGATCATCGACGACGTCCTGGACGTGATCGGGGACGAGCGCTCGCTCGGCAAGCCCCATGGCATAGACATCTTGGACGGCAAGCCGACCCTACCGCTGATCGAGGCCATGAAGGACCCGAAGGTGGCGGGGCGCCTAGCCGAGGTCTTCTCCAAGGAGGACAAGTCCCATGAGGAAATCGAGGAGGCGCTCGACCTGGTGAGGAGGACCAAGGCCTTGCAGGAGTCACTCAAGGTCGCCAGGAGGTTCGGGGATGCGGCCCTGGGCCACCTGAGCGCGCTCGACGCCTCGCCTTTCAAGAGGGGCTTGGCGGAGCTCGTCGACGCCGTGGTCGACCGCAAGGCCTGAGGGATGCCGGAAATGGAATTCGCTGAGGACGTTGACGTCCTGGTGGTGGGCGCGGGACCGGCGGGGAGCTCCGCCGCGGAGCACGCCGCGTTGGGAGGCGCTAGCGTCCTGGTCATCGAGAAGCGCTCGGTCATCGGCGTCCCGGTCCGCTGCGGCGAGTTCATGCCCCAGGAGGACGAGATCCGCAGGATCTTCCCCCAGGCGGAGCTGGGCACGATATTCGATGTGCCCTCGCGGCTTCGTTCCGTCGAGACGGAGGCGATCCGCATCTACTCCCCAAAGTTCCGCTCCTTCGACGTCGGCTTCCATGGCTACACCACCTTCCGCGACCAATTCGATCAATTCCTGGCCGAGAAGGCGGCGAAGGCGGGTGCGAGGATAAGGACCGGTGTCTCCTGCTCCTCCATCGGCCAAGGGGTGGCGAGGACCTCCATAGGTGATGTACGAGCGAAGGTCATCGTCGGCGCAGACGGCCCTTTGTCGGTGGTAGCTAAGTCGCTAGGGCTCGAGAGGTCCTGGGACCTGTGCCCGGCCGCCTCCACCTACGCCAAGGGGGATTTCGAGCCCGTGCCCGAGATGTACTTCGGGAGCGTCGCGCCCGGAGGATACGCATGGGTCATCCCCAAGAAGGAAGGCGCGAATGTCGGCCTGGGCTATTCCAAGCGCTACGCGCGCGGCGACCTGGACTTCTATTGGCGGGAGTTCCTGAAGCACAGGCCATTGGAGGCGGGCAAGCTGAACGGGAAGCCGGTGCCCATGTCCGGCCCCATCCCCTCCACGGTCAAAGGGAACGCCCTGGTGGTCGGGGACGCGGCTGGCCAGGTGATGGCCGTCAATGGCGGCGGCATCCCGATAGCCATGATCTGCGGGCGCATCGCCGGGGAGGTCGCCTCAGCCCACGTACATGGCGGAGCGGACCTTATGGAATACGAGCGGAGATGGCGCCACCAGGTCGGGGGGCCTTTGAAGACCGCCCTGGGAACGAAGCACCTGGCGATGATGATGTTCGGCTCGAACTGGCGCCTGGAGCAGGCGATGCGGTTCCTGGGGCCCAAGGGCATGGGCAAGGCCATACGCTGCCAGTCAGTCCTTCTTTGATAGCGTGGATTTCAGCTTGGAGCCGCAGACGGGGCAGTCGGGCATCTCCTTCTCGAATATCCTGCCGCACCCGGTGCAGCGCCAGCGCCACCTCCGCAGGTCCTTGATCCCCTTCAGGCCGACCGGCTTGAACGGTATGCCCAGATAGGTGGCGAGGTTCTGCAGGGAGTAATCATCGCTCAGCACTAGCGCCTTCAGCTCCATGGCGAGGGCCAGCACCTCGACGTCGGTGGGCGAGAGCCGAGTGCTGTCGCCGGTGCGGGAGGCTGCCTCCCGGACCTTGCGCATGCTAGCCGCGGTGGGCTCGGAGACGGTCAAGAGCTCGCCCCACAGGTCCGACCTCCGGTCGCCGTATCTATCCAGCTCCTTGATCACCCCAGGGGTGGTGAAGCACCTGGCCTCGGATGGAAGGTCCTGCATGGAGAAGAGGGCGGAGGTATCGAGGACGTAGTCCATGTCTAGCGATGGACTCCGAGGCTCTGTCGCCTCAATAATCTTTCCTTGGAGCCGCGGCGTCGCCCTACGGCTCGATCTCAGCCACCTTCTTGGTCATTTTGAAGCTGCCGTCGAGCACGCGCCTCTTCAGGTCCTCCATGATCCGCAGCGCGCCCTCCCGGTTAGAGCTTCGGCAGACGATCGGAATGGTCCTTTCCACGCCTTCGATTTTCACACGAACGTCGCCCAGGAAGCCTTTGAAGCAGCCTTCTTCGCAGGCCCTGACGCATGCCCCGCAGTTCACGCACCTCGACCTGTCGATGACTGGCCCGGTTTCGTCTACCTTTATGGCGAAGGTCGGGCAGACCCCCTTGGCCGCGCAGACCTGGCAATGGACACAAGGTGCCTTGTCCTCGGTTATCACCTCATCCCTGCCATTCCAGACCTGACCATAGTCGGCCTGGCCGATCTTGTGCCGGTCCCGGATGTCCCCCACGGAGAGGGGTATGTCCTCGTCCTTGGTCATGACCAGCTTCAGCGTGGCGTCGTCCAGGATGGGTATCGGATAGGCATAGGAGGCGAGGCACTCCGGGCCCGCTCCAGTGATGAAGCCCCCCATCAGCCTGGGGTCCATCGATTTCATGTCCGCCACGGTCATCAGGTTGGGGTACTTGGGCGAGCAGCGGGTGCCGGTGCTGAACACGAAGCCCTCAGCGCCGTTGAAGAGCATCTTGGAGCCCACGCCCACGTACCTCAGCTGCGGATCGTTCTGGAGGGGATTGAGGTGGCCGCAGCCGGAGAAGGACAGCCCCCCGAAGCGTGGGGGGAATGGCTGGCAGGAGAAGATGGACTTGAACTCGGCCTCTGAGGGGTTCACGAACGCCCGGTAATTGCGGAAGCAGTTCCTGGTGCTGAGCAACTTGGCGGTCGGGATCTCGCCGATGGTCAGCGTCTTCTCGACCGTCCGACCATCGTTCGAGGTCGCCTCCACGGAGACCTCCTTACCTTCCACCAAGTCCCTGAACAAGAAGCTCCCGCCGTAATCCGACCTGTGCTCGCACTCCATAGTCCCGAAGACCATGAGGTCGATTATGCCCAGGCTTTCGTTGGGGCACGGCCCCACGCTCGTGGGCACTCCATTGATGCTTGCCTTGGTGAACCTCCGATACTCCCCGGCCTTGGCTATCGGGAAGGAGAGCAGGGCGTAGGTCCCGCTCATGATCCCCATCGTGCCAGTCGTGACGATGTCCGCCTCCCGGACCTCGCGCTCCCGCCCTGATGAGATGAGCTCCTCGACCTCTCGGACGGTCAAGACCGTGGCTTTCCCAGATGCGATTTTGCCCTCAATCTCCTCGATCGTCCTCTTCATGGTGGTCGGCTCTTGAAACCGCTCGCCCCAAAAAACCTTTTCCTTTTATCTATGGCATAACTCGATGAATCAGCGAAAAAGTGCTGGCGTCCTTTTCCGTAGCCCGTTCCGCCAAGGTGCGCAAGGATTATATTCATTCAAATCTAGATTCAAACAGGGTGAGGAGATTGTCTGAATTCGTAGTGCTGTCCCGTCTCACGGCCGAGGGTCGGAAGACGCTGAAGAACAAGCCAGAGCGGCTGAAGGAAGTGAACAAGGAGATCGAGAAGATGGGGGCGAAGGTCCTGAAGCAATACGCCCTGCTCGGGAAATACGATTTCCTGACCATCCTCGAGGCCCCGGACAACGAGACTGTCGCGACCGTGATGGTCGAGCTAGGTTCCAGGGGGAGCCTGGAGACCACGACCTTGGCCGCGATGAACATCGATGACTTCCTGAAGTCGCTGAAGTGATCCGAGGCTGCTCTGAGCTCGATCGAAGCGCTAGCTTAGCCCGGGCCCTGGAATCCCATTCGACGGATCGATGATACCCTCTCGAACCTCACTTCCAGGTTAGACCGCCTCGATGGTCGAAGGCGGCTTCTTGGTGACGTTGTAGGTCACGCTCACCACGCCCGGGACCTCGTCGGTGATCCTGTCCGCCATTTTTGTCAGTTTCTCGAAGCTTATCCTGGTCGGAGTGGCCGTTACGGCATCGGTGCTGTTCCAGCACCTCAGCTCGACCTGAAGGCCGAAGTCGCGCTTGTTGCCCCTAAGCCCAGTGACCTTGTCCTCGTGCAATATCGCCAGCCATTGGAAGGCCTTGGTGCCTTTGAGCTCCTCGTCTACTATGGCGGTCGCCTTTCTGACGATGGCCACGCGTTGCGGGGTGACCTCGCCGATGACCCTGGCCGCCAATGCCGGGCCGGGGAAAGGAGGGCGATCGTAGATTTCCGCCAGGAGTCCCAGGGCCTTGCCCACCTTTCGCACCCCGGTCTTCCTCAGCTCGATGATCGGCTCGATCACCAGGTAGCCGAACTCCTTCTTGGTGTCTATCCCCAATTGGGCGAGGATGTTGTGCTGCCTCTTGATTCCGGCCACGGTCTCCTCCACGTCAGTGAAGTTGGTGCCTTGGAGCAGGTACTTGGCCTTGCTTTCCCGGACGATGCGGCCGAAGACATCCTTGTAGAAGGTCTGGGTGATTGCCTCGCGCTTCTCCTCCGGGTCGGTCAGCCCCTTGAGGGCAGAGAAGAACTCCCTCTTGGCGTCGATGAGCTCGACCTCCACGCCTAGCCTCTTGAACGCCTTGACCACTCTCTGTGGCTCGCCCTCGCGCATTATTCCATTCTCGATGAAGACTGTCCGAAGCTGCTTCCCCAAAGCCCTGTGGCCCAGCATGGTGACGACGGACGAGTCCACACCCCCGGAGAGGGCGTTGATGGCCACCCCCTTTCCCACTTTGGCCCGGATGCCTTTCACTTGCCGTTCGATGAACGCCTTGGTGTCCAGATCCTTCAGCTTGATCTCCTTAATCTCAGAAGTCATGGATCGCTCTCCCCCTTGCGATGGCCCAAGATTGGATTGCCCGGTACAAGGTTCTTTCCGAACGGCCTTGTCCAATCATCCACCTTAATTCAATATCCTACGAATTGGCTGACGCCTAGAATGACGTGGCAATTTGGGCAGGAGAACATGGTGGTCCTTAGCTTCATGGGGATGAGGTTGTCGACCCTGACGTCCGAAATCGGACCCAATTGCTCCCTTATCACATTCTCTCCTCTGACATCCATCTTGCAGCTCGGACATAGTGCCAATTTACTCACCAAAGGCCATATTCGCTTCTCTGATTGAAAAAATGGTATGATGGGAGCTGGTTTGGATCGCCTCTCATGATCTCGTCGGCGGATCGTCCAGGGCCATGATCTCCGAGGGCGCCCTGCCCTGCCTCAGCAGCTCGCTCATCAAACGCATGGGTCGGTCGACGTGATGATAGAAGGACTTGAACCCCGCGCATAGGTAATTCAACCCTGGCTCCCCCTCAGGGGTACTGGCGAAGCGGTCCTTGGGACAACCTCCGTGGCATGCGAAACGCACGTCGCATTCCAAGCAGTATCGAGGTAGGTCGGCCTTATCCGTTCCGAACCTCGATTGCTGCTCGCTGCCCACCAAGTCGACCATCGGCGTCTCGAGGATGCTCCCTAGGCGATGCTCCACGTCCACGAAATGATCGCACGAGAACAGATCCCCATTATGCTCCAAGGCAAGGGCCGTCCCGCATGTGATGGCGTTGGTGCACACGCTCGGGGGCTCCCCATGCCAATTCGCCAGGGCCACATCGAATGCCTGCACGAACACCTCGCCGACGTCCCGCTTCAGCCACTCATCGAAGATCCCAATCATGAAGCGCCCGTATTTGCCAGGGGTGACAGACTCCTTGGTGACCTTCGCGGTCCGAGGGCCATCTCCTAAGGTTCCCTTTTCCACGACGGGTATCAGCTGGATGTAGCGGAACTCGGCCTCATCGCGGAGGAACCGATAGACCCTGAGGGGGTGGTCGGAGTTGACCGCGTTGATGGTAACGAGGGCGTTGTGCTCCACGCG
>JAJRAN010000128.1 GCA_028682915.1 Methanomassiliicoccales archaeon
GCCACATCCATCGTCTCCTCCGTCATCTATGCCATCATCAACTACAAGTTGCTGAAGCGCAAGAACGACCATATCAAGAGAGAGACCGCCCTCCGCGCTGGAATCATCGATTACTTCAGGGCCAAGGGAGCGGCAAACTTCAAGGAGCAAGCCTTAGCTAGTCAGATAGCGACCATGCAGAGCATCCAATCGGACAGCACCACGGACGACCGGGACCACAATGCCATCCTCTTCACCATCCTCTTGTTCATCCCGATCGTCAACATCATCGTGCAGCTCTACATCGCCTATGTCCTGACCAAGTTCGACTACAAGCACGACCGTCGCTGGCATGCCTTCACCCAACAGGCACAATCGGCCGGTCAGGAGCTAGGGATGCCCTTGGTGCTACCGTCCTGGAAGACCCTGCCGGAGCGATCGTTCGTCATCTATCTTATCCTCACCATACTCACATTGGGCCTGTTCTGGTTCTACTGGTACTATTGCTTCATAAAGGACCTGAACGAGCACTTCAAGGCGCAGTGGCAGTTCGAGGACCAGTTCTTGAGAAGCCTGCAGTAAACCCCTTCCTCGCTACCTTTTTTTAAAAAGTATGATATGGAAATGGTTTCTCAGATGATCTTCATCCGACCTAGGGCAGGCTCGTATACAAGGCCCTTGTCCAGCAGGGAGTTGGTGACATCGTCCAGCTCATCCCGCTCGATGTTGGCCTTGCCCGCCTCGGAGACGATGTCGTCCCAAGATGCTCCCTTGCCGGTCTTGTCCATGCGCTCGATGATGCCCAGGACCAGCTTCTCCTTATCCACCGACACCGCCTCGTCCGCGTCCTCCTCATCGATCTCCTCAGGGATGTCACTGACCTCCTCGGGGACCTCCGGTCCAGATTGCTCCGGAAGGAGGAACTTTAGGGCATCGGAAACCATGTGGCGATAGCGGTCGAGGTCCACGTTGCCGTAGTGCTCCATAGCCCTGATGACGCCTCCGGCCAAGGCCGGTCCGTAACCTAGCTTCACAAGCTCCTCGGCGCTGGGCGGGGACATATCCCTCGCTTCCTCCATTCCGTCGATACGGCGTAGCGTGGCCTTGCTCGTCTCTAGTACCCAATGGTCCCGGGTGGTGATGTCCACCACCTGCACCTTCTCCGGGCGGATGGAGACGTACATGGTACCCTCCTCCGGGGAGTAGGTGCGGGCCTTGCCCACCACCGCCACGAACTTCGGCGGCTGGATCTTGGCCAGGGCGGCGGTGGCTTCCGGTTGGTACTGTCCCGAGGAGAGGTAGAAGGTGCCGGTGGGGTCCTGGATGCGCGCCCGCCAGAGCGGCTCCTCCCCCGTTCCGATGTTGTCCACATCGGTCAGAACCCCGACCACGAAGAGGCGGTTGATCATCGCCCCCAAGGGGGTGACCAGATGGGACGGTGCTTTGTCGCCCTCCCCTTTCAACTCCAGCCGCGAGGAGCTGAACTCCGCGGCGAAGACCCTCCAGGCCAGTTCTCGGCTCATCATTGGAATCCCTCCACTTCGGTGAGCAGTTCGGCCGCCGCTTGCCTGATGTCATATTGGATGGGCTTGGACTCGGTCACGATCATCATCAACCCATACTCGTCGCTGAGCACGTTACCGCGCATCTCGAACGGCCGGGCCAGCAATCTCTCCTCAATGAACTCCTTGATGACCTCGGTGTTCATAGCCTCCTTGGCCTGGCGCACGCATTCCTCCAGGTCCATGCCCAGCAGGTTCTCCGTCACTGCCCGGTTCAGCACCACGGTCATGGAGGAGTTGCCATCGTCCAGCACCGCCTTGACCCGAAGGTCGGGGATGCCCTCGACCTTTCCGTGGAGGCGGCAGGCTCCCTTCTGCACCACCCGCTTGCACTGCGGGCAGCGCCTGATCAGGCCAGAGCCCTCCTTCACGTCCACCACCGTCCCGATAACCAGGGCGTCGGTGGCTCCGCCCACGCGCTCGATATCCTCGATGCTCCGCGGCTTGGCCTTCATGGACCCGATCTCAGGAGCTTGCTCCTGCTTCAGACGGGTCACGACCGCCCGCTCGCCGAAATTGAGCTTGGGCACACCTTTCCAGGCTTTGACGTAGCCGCGAGCGATCTGTAACAGCTCGTTCGGTTTAAGGTTGAAATCGTGCCAGGCGGAATATTGCACCTTTCCGGTCTCGTCGGCCAGGATCCCGGAGAAGACGATCTTCGCTCCCTCCGTTCCCACCTCGCGCTTCTCCACACTGAGGATGCGACCGATCACGGTCACATTGTTCATTCCGTCCTGCAGCTCCGCGACCTTCACCTTCTCTCCGGGAGAGAAGGAAGGCATTGAGGCGGCCACCTCGACCACGTCCGGGATCTCGACGGTGGACTGCTCCACCATGATCCTGTTCCCCAGATTGAGCTGCGCCCTTCCTCCGAACTCCTTGGTGTAGGCGTTGCGGAGGAGCACAGTATCTCCCGCCTTCGCAGTGAACCTGGCAGGGTCCCAGGCGGTGAAGCTCACCGCTCCGGTCTCGTCCGCCAGAGTCCCATATAGGATTTGTCGGGCCCGGCCATCCTGCTCGATCTCCTTGGTGTTGACGCTCAGCACCTTGACCAAGACGTCCACGTTCTGCTCCGTCCCGGTCAGTTCGTTCACCTTCTTGCGG
>JAJRAN010000077.1 GCA_028682915.1 Methanomassiliicoccales archaeon
GCGGCGTGTACCGCATAAACGAACTCTACGAGCTGGTGGAGGACATCGGCGGCTTCGTCATCCAAAAGACCCAGATCCAGGTAATGATCACAGTAACCATCGCCATCCCGGCCGAGGACCGCCCGGTCATCGAGGCCAAGACCAGGGAGCTGGGGGGCAAGTTGATCGAGGTGCCCTTGGCCGGGACGGAGATAGCGGTGGTGGGGCCGACCCTGGGCCGACACCACATGCCCCACCCCATCTGCGACATCGCCGAGCACCTGCGCAAGTACGGCGCCATCACCGTGGTCATGGGGCTGGCCCGGGGCAAGGGGCGGCAGACCGCGCAGATAAGCGCGGACGAGAAGGCCTTCATCGAGGAGTACGACGCCGCCGTCTTCGTCCTGGGCAACTTCGCCGATTGCATTCTGAAGGACAAGGTGCGCCTCTTCGAGAGGATCGAGATACCGGTGGCGGTGGTGTGCGGGCCGGAGATATCCGAACTACCGAACTGCGAGGCCCTGGTGTGCGGCGTCGGCCGCAAGGTGGAGAGGATGCGCCGGGCCGAGGAGATCGCCAAGCTGGAGGAGACCGCCAGGTCGGTGCAGAGCGTGGTCCAGGCGAGGAAGGAGGAGATCGACGAGGACCCGCTCTTCGTGCACCCGGCGGAGATCAAGCAGCGCGTCGAGAACATCGAGCTGGTGCAGCGCTCCCTGCGCCCGGCGCCCATCGTCCTGCATCTGGATGGGCTGAGGGTCAAGGTCCCCTACGATCAGGTGAAGGACCAGCTCTGCGGCATCGACGTCTACGGCCGCAGGCTGTGCGACATAGCCACCATCGCCCCTTCCCGACTGGGAGGGAGTACCATGGTGCACATCCTCACCAAGGCGCAGGTGGCCTCCAGGGACGCCAGGTCCCGAGGCGAGAGGGCGATCGAAGTCGTTGGCCTGGGCCAGCCCGCCGAGGCAAGGCAACCTTGAGCCCCAAGCACGGAGGGAAGGGCGGCGCCTATCTCCTCATCCTGCGCTTGGATGCGCCGGAGCGGATCGAGGTGGGGGCCCTCGGCCCGACGCACTTCCCCAAAGGGACGTACGCCTACGCCGGCAGCGCCCTGGCCTCGCTGGAGCCAAGGGTTGCGAGGCATTTCTCGGCGGACAAGAAGCCGCATTGGCACATCGATCGCCTCCGGGCCAGCTCGCGCCCGGTGGAGGCCCTGCTGCTCCGGAGCGAGGGCGACCTCGAGTGCATGATCAACGAGCTGGTGGGCCGGATGGAGGGCGCCATGCCCTTCGCGCCAGGGTTCGGCTGCTCGGACTGCGACTGCAGCACCCACCTGCACTTGATCGATCGCAAATGCCTCTCCCGCTTGGAGGCCTTCTTCCCTGAACGGTTAAGACCGACGCCGCGCACGAAGTGAATCGTTATAATATGCGGACCTCATATATCACTGGCGCAATCGAGTGCGAGGGGGAGACAGCATGTTCGGTTCGAGCCCAGAGAAGCTGGAGCACAAGATAAAGGAGCTCAACGCGATCAAGGCGGAGTACCGCCAGGATCTGGAAGAAGCTGAGAAGCAGTATAAGAACGGCGAGATGGACAAGGCCCAATTGGATAGGATGCGAGCCCGGACCGAGGAGCACGTGGAGCGCATCAACGAGAAGATCCGCGTCACCAGGGAGAAGCTGCAAGAGAAGAAGTGAGCGGCGGACGAGAAACGCGCCTTTTCAAGTTTGGTCGGACAAGTCATAGAAACATCGCTTTTCATTGCAACGGGGCCAGGCAACTCCGGGCGATGATTCGAGATCTGGTAAAGAAGCTGGTAATTCGCTTCATCTGGAGAATCCAGGACACAGCCTTTTTATAACATGGGGGACCTAGTAAGATATCGCCCGGGGGCGCAATGCAACTGGGGAATCCAGATCGGTGCCTGTACCGTCTGAGGACAGTACCCGCGGAATCTGGATCCATTCAAGGTCTTCGGACCTTGGTCTACCATCGCAGTCGTTGGCCGCGACTTCGACATGCGAGGGCGGATTCAACGCATCGGCCATCAATGTCCTTTGGGACATGGATGCACATGCACGAGATGGATGTCGAGCATGGCCATGAAGGCGGATCGCTCTGCAGAAGCTTTCCCCTCCAAGGTCGCCGACGGAGTACCCAGAGGCGCCGTAAACCCCGGGCGCTTCTATTTATTTAGACTTTAAAGTAAACCGACTCCGGGCATTTTGGTCGCTATCGACTTTTTTCTTGGACGATGGACGAGCCTGCCACCTCGGTGGCCGCCAAGGATGTCTGGGTGTTCGACATAATCCTTAAATAACTGCCCTCACAGATACTATAACCGCCCGGGGGCGAAAACAACTGGGAAGGAATCGGAATAACAGGGGCCGCTAAGTTCGGCGACCTGGTCCGGTCGGTACCCATGCGCCACCAAGTGGCGCTCCGCCGCTCCGCGAGGTGATAACTCAGGAGAAAGGGCGGATCCGCCCCGAGCCGCGCAGGCCGCGTCGCTCGGAAAGCAGGAATGGGACATCAGTCGCCGCGCAAGAAGCCATTTTGAGGAATGGCGAGGCGAGGTCGCTGAATCCTTCGCCGGTTCTCGCATACCCCGGGCATCTCAATTTTTATTCAGGGTTCGTCCCCCATTCTCATCCTCGGAAAATATCATGGTGGATAACGACGAATCATCGGAGAAGATTACTATCCAGATGGTACATAAAAAGAGGTTATTTATAGGGCCCGCTGACAATAGAAGAGGTCGCCCGGAGGCGGAATGCATTCGGGGAAACCGGATAGGATCCTGTGCTGTTTGAGGACAGCACCGAAGAAGTCCGGTTCCATTCGCAGCCTGAACCGCTGCGGTCCGTGACCGATGCCGGGGCTCAGCGGGCCCTTGGCGAACGCTCTCGGATGTCCAGCGCCGAAACGAACGCCGAAGCGCGATAGCGCCTCGACAGGAATTCGGTGGCGAGAGATGGAACGTGTCGGGCTAGTCGGCCCCGAGGCCCTGCAGGGTCTCCCGATCGATCCCGATACGAAGTACCCCAAGGCGCCGTAAACTCCGGGCGCTTTTATCTCTAGAATCGTAAGGATTTTTAGATGACCAGCAATTGATTTTTCTACCCAAAATCCCAGAGGGATTTATATAGGGAAATGGCTATCCCCAGACAATTCGTACCTGCATTTAACGAGGGATAATCCATGGCATCCGCTGAGGAGAAGAACGTACGGGACGCCCCGGCAAGAGCGGTCAAGAAGCTCGAGGCCGCGATCGGCAAGGAGAACGTGAAGACCAGCAAGATGGAGAGGCTCCTCTACAGCCATGAGGGCAGCGCTCCATTGCCGAACATCGCCCAGTTGGGGTTCATGAACGTACCGGACATCGTCGTAAGGCCCACGAGCACCGCCGATGTGCAGAAGATCGTCCGGATTGCCAATGAGGAGGGCGTCCCTATCGTTCCCAGGGGGGCGTCGACCTGGGGAATGGGCGGGAGCATGCCCATCTTCGGCGGCATCATCGTCGACATGATGGCCAGGATGAACAAGATCATCGATATCGATGTTGACAACCTATGCTGCACCGTTGAGGCCGGGGCTGATTACAAGAAGGTCTACGAAGCCTGCCTCGCCAAGGGCCTGCTATTGGGCTCCTATCCTAGCTCATTCCCCAACGCCTCTATCGGAGGTTGGACGGCCAAGGATGGCGTGGGCATCGGCTCATACAAATACGGTGGCCCGGGGGCCAACACCCGCAGCATGGAGGTAGTCATGCCCGACGGGTCGATATGCAAGACAGGGTTCGATCACGTGGTCGATAACTCTGCCGGCTACAACGTCAATGCCTTGCAGGTAGGCGCGGAAGGGACCTTGGGCATCATATGCAAGGTTACGCTCAAGCTCCAACCGTTCGGCGGCACGCTGAAGAACGTGGCCTATGCCTTCAGCAAGCTTCAGGACCTGGGGAAGCCTCTCTGGGAGCTCTGCCGCTCCCAGGTCGTCCCGTTGCATATCGGCTTCTCCGACGGGAGGCATTTCGATTTCCTGCGAAAGGCTGGGAAGCACGTGCCCGAGGTCGGGACCATTCTCAACGTGGCTTTCGAGGGCTCGAAGGAGAATGTGGAGAGGGACGAGGCCGCCGTCGATGCCATGATGGCCAAGCACGGCGGGAAGAAGATGTCCCCCGAAGTAGGCCAGCATGAGTGGGACGAGCGTTGCTATGAGTATCGGGCCAGAGAGGTCGGCCTTGATAGCGTCCCTGGAGAGGTCGTCGTGCGCCTGAAGGACTTCGAGGCCATGACCGACAAGTGCTACGGGCTCATCGACGGGCTGAAGATGGACGGCGCCATAATCGGCATAATGTGCGACCGCAACACGGTCATGTTCATGCCCTATTACTTCTTGGACTCGTCGTCCTTGCTGCAGATGACGTCCTTCGCCTTCAGCAAGAAGGTCGGGGACATGTCCTATGAGTATGGAGGCCGCGCGCTTGGGTTCGGGGCGCTCTTCTCGTCCAACCTGGAGGTCATACGAGGCAAGGACAACGCCCGGCAGATGAAGGCCATCAAGAACGCGCTGGACAAGAACGAGGTCATGAACCCGGGAAAGCTCCTGGAGATGCAGACCCGATATGGGATCGGCATAAGCTCGAAGCTGTTCGGGCTGGCGATGGATGGGCTGACCGTAGCGAAGAAGGCCCTGCCACGCCAGGATCAGTTCGATCAGAAGGCCGAGGACTACGAGATGGAGCGCGAGAAGAAGGGGCTGGGCGGCCACCAGCACTAGGCTGGACGCTCGCTCACATCTTATTTCTTATCCGGTAGGCCAGATAAAGGAAGACCGCCCCCACCGCTAGACCTCCGATCACCGCGAGCGCGGAGTAGGCTCCGACCGCGGGGAAGCCTTCCATGAGGCTGAGGAAGGCGAAGCCGCCCACGACGCCGATGACGATCGCGGAAACGCCAGTTATGGCGAAGAGTAAGGCCACGTTCCTATCGAAATCGGCACGCTCGTCGTAGTTAATAGCATTGGCCCCGCCCGAGCTCGTGACGCTCGCGCCGCAGCGATCGCAGAAGCGCGAATCCGGATGGGACAACGGCTGCCCGCATCTCCAGCAATTGGGCATCTCCACCACCAAGATGGCATTCTCGCGGCCCGAGATAAAAGGAACGGTGGAAAAGGTTTTCATTCGCCTGACCTAGGTCAGGCCTTGGACCATTTCTCGGGGTCCGAGTCGAACTTCTTCTTGCATCCAGGGGCGCAGAAGTAATACGTCTTGCCCTTGTACTCGGACTTAAACTTGGCGGTCTTCTCGTCCACTTCCATCTTGCAAATCGGGTCTATTGCGGTCATTTCTCATGCCTCCTTCTTCGTCTTCCTCTTGATCTCCGGGGTGTAACGCTTCAGCAACGCGGCGTTCGTCACCACGGAAACTGAGCTGAATGCCATCGCGCCCGCGGCCAGCCATGGTGGCAGCAGGATCCCCAGGAAGGGGAAGAGCAGCCCGGCGGCGATGGGGATGCCGGCGGTGTTGTATCCGAAGGCCCAGAACAGGTTCTGGCGGATCTTGCGCATGGTCCTCTTGCTCAGCTGTATCGCCGCCACCACGTCCGTCAGGTCGTTGCGAATGAGGACCACGCTCCCGGTCTCGATGGCCACGTCCGTGCCTGAGCCGATGGCGATGCCCACGTTCGCCTGCGCCAGGGCGGGGGCGTCGTTCACGCCATCGCCTACCATGGCGACGATCCTGCCACCTTCCTGGAGCTTGGCCACCTCCTTGGCCTTGTCCTCGGGCAGCACCTCCGCCAGCACCCGGTCGATGCCCAGCTGGCGGCCGATCACCTCGGCCGTCTTGCGGTTGTCACCCGTGATCATCGCGACCTCGATGCCCATGCCCTTGAGCTCGGCGATCGCGCCAGCGGAGGATTCCTTGACCACGTCCGCCACGCCGATCACTCCTGCGATCCTGCCATCGACGGCGACGATCATGGCGGTCTTCCCCTCGCTCTCCAGGCTGACGATCCTCTGCTCCGCGGCATCGTTCTTGCCCAGGCCCTCCATCAGCCTCCGGCTCCCCACCAGCACCGAGCGGCCCTCCACCTTGGCCTGCACTCCCTTGCCCGGCACGGCCTCGAAGTCCAAGGGCTCGCTCAGGGCTAGGCCATCATGGCCCGCCTTGCGGACGATCGCTTGCCCGAGGGGATGCTCGGAGCCCTTCTCCGCCGAGGCTGCAATCTTGACGAGCTCCGCCTGGTCCATGTCCAGGGCGAAGACGTCCGTGACCTCCGGCTCCCCCTTGGTCAGGGTTCCGGTCTTGTCGAAGACGATGGTCTGGATGTTGCCCGCGATCTCCAGCGCCTCGCCGCTCTTGATCAGTATCCCCAGCTCGGCCCCCTTCCCCGTCCCGACCATTATGGCGGTGGGGGTC
Organism: Methanomassiliicoccales archaeon; assembly: GCA_028682915.1. Taxonomy (GTDB): domain Archaea; phylum Thermoplasmatota; class Thermoplasmata; order Methanomassiliicoccales; family UBA472; genus JAJRAN01. The sequence goes on from JAJRAN010000077.1 coordinate 6,407, forward strand.
GCCAGGCCTAACGCGCAGGGGCAGGCGATGACCAGCACGGAGATGAAGGCGGTCAGCGAGAAGACGAAGCGGGGCGCGGGCATGTCCGTGAACAGTCCATAGGCCCAGGCGTACCAGATGATGAACGTCGCCACCGCGATCAGGATGACGACGGGCACGAAGACGCCGGCGACCTTGTCGGCGAGCCTCTGCACCGGGGCCTTGGAGCCCTGAGCGTCCTCGACGAGCCTCACTATCTGGGACAGGGCCGTGTCGGCCCCTACCCTGGTGGCCCTGGCTTTCAACAGACCGTTCTTGTTGATGGAGCCGCCGATGACGTTGGAGTCTACGGCCTTCTCCACCGGAATGCTCTCCCCGGTGAGCATGGACTCGTCCACCGCCGAGGTGCCTTCGAGCACCACCCCGTCGGTCGGGATCTTCTCCCCTGGCCGCACCAGGAAGATGTCCCCCACGTCGAGCTCGTCGACCGGGACCTCGACCTCGCTGCCGTCGCGCAGCACCCGAGCGGTCTTCGCCTGCAGGTCTATCAGCTTCCTGATCGCCTCGGAGGTGGAGCCCTTGGCCCTGGCCTCGAGGTACTTTCCGAAGAGGATGAGGGTGATGATCATCGCCGAGGAGTCGTAGTAGGTGGAGGTGCCCTCGAACGAGAACTGGGCCGGGAAGAACGTGACCGCCACGCTGTATAAGTACGCGGCCGAGGTCCCGACGGCGATGAGCGTGTCCATGTTGGCGCTGCGGTTGCGTAGCGCCTTCCAAGCGCCGACGTAGAACCGGTAGCCGGCTATGAACTGGACCGGCGTGGCCATCAGGAAGAGGATGTAGTTGCCGTATGCCATGGCCCAGTGCTGCTCGCCCAGCGGGGTGAACATCATGGCCATGGAGAGAACGAAGGTGGGAACAGAGAAGACCAAGGCGAGGACGAGCATCCTTTTCTGCCTCAGCATGTCCCGCTTCCTGGCCTCGCGCTCGGCGTCCACGGTCTGGGACTCGATGACCTCGTACCCCGCGGCCACGATGGCCTTCCTGATCTGACCGACCCGCACCCGCTGCGGGTCGTACTTGACCTTGACCTTCTCGGTCGCGAGGTTGACCACCGCGGAATTGACCCCGTCCAGCTCGAGGAGGGCCTCCTCGATGGTCTTGGAACAGGATGCGCAGGTCATTCCACCTACGGACAGGGTGACCTCGCTGGTGATGGTGTCGTAGCCCGCGTCCTTGACCGCCTTGCTCAATTTGTCGACGTCCACCTTCTCGGGGTCGAAGACCACGATGGCCTTCTCCGTGGCCAGGTTGACGTTGGCGCTCTCCACTCCCTGGAGGTCCTCCAGGCTCCTCTGGATGGTCTGGGCGCAGGTGGCGCAGGTCATCCCAGTGAGCCCGAAGCTCGCGGTCCTCTTGCCCTTGGGGGCGCTTGGGCGCTCCTCCTTGCGCGCAGGGCAGGACTCGTCCTCTGGCGGGCAGGCCTTTCCTTCCATGCTATCGCCCGAAGCAAAGCTATCGATGGTTAATCTAGCTTGCCATAAACGTTCGTCATTCCAATCCAAGGAAATTCTTAGATTCGTTAAGGACGGTAAGGAAAGTCATACGACTTCGGGCCTAATGATGCGGGATTATTGAAGAGTGGCAAAATTGAATACGCCCGAAATCATCCCCTCCTCGATGCAGTTGGACGAGACCGACCTCATGATCCTGAGGGTCTTGCAGGAGAACGGCCGCCTCTCCTTCCGCCAGATAGCCGACAGGGTCAAGGTCAGCGTCCCCACCATAAGCAACAAGATCGCCAATCTTGAGAAGGCCGGGGTGATCCGGGGCTACTCCGCGATGCTCGACCCCGAGCGCTTGGGGGAGATGAGCGTCATGATCTCCGTCAAGGCCCGCCCCTCCGAGCTGAAGGGGGTGGCGGAGAAGCTGGCCAAGGACGAGCACGTCCGGGGCGCCTATCTGCTGAGCAACTGCAAGCTGCTGCTGAGCTGCACCTTCCCCGAGGCCTACCAAATAAACGACTTCATCAGCCGCCTGGGCGAGATCCCGGAGATACTGGATTACGAGATGGGGAACGTGATCGGGGCCATCCGCGACGATCCCCGCGCCATCGTCCAGCCAGGCCTGTCCACGGTGCTGGAGTGCGTCTATTGCAAGGAGCCGTTCAAGGGAGCGGGGGTCAAGGTCAAGCTCGAGGGCAAGGACTACCACGTCTGCTGCCCCGTCTGCGCCAAGGGGCTCCAGGAGAAGTTCGCCAAGATCAAGGAGAAGGCCTAGGCCGGCAGGCGATGGCCTCGATCTCCACCTTGGCGCCTAGAGGCAGGGCGGCCACGCCCACCGTCGAGCGCGCTGGTGGCTCGAAGGGGAAGAAGGCCGCGTAGGCCTCGTTGACCTCCCTGAACGTGGAGATGTCGGTCACGTAGATGGTGGTCTTCGCCACGTCCCTCAGCTCCAGGCCAGAGGCGGAAAGGATGCCCTTGACGTTCTCCATGCACCGAACCGCCTCATCCCTTACCCCGCCCTCCACCAGCTTTCCGGTCCTCGGGTCGATGCCGATTTGGCCGGAAACGAATATCAGGTCGCCCAGGGCGACGGCCTGGGAATAGGGGCCGACGGGCTTCGGCGCCCTGTCGGTGGTGATGACGCTCCTCATGAGGGAGAAAACGCGCCGACCGGATTTCTAGATGTCGCCGCCGTCCAATGCCGCCAGGACCGCAGGTAGATCGGCGATGCTGGCTATTACTGTCTCGCATCCGCTCTGGAGCCATCTCTCGCGGTCGGTGGATCCAGTCGTCACGCCCACGAAGCGAGCGCCCGATGACTTCGCGCACTCCAGGTCCATAGGATGGTCGCCGACGTAGAGGCAGTCCTCGGCCCTAAGCCCGATCCTATCGGCCGCCCTCCTCATGGCCAGGGGATTGGGCTTGGCCTCCTCCAAGGGATAATCGTCCCGGCAGACGCACGGCCCGACCCTTCCATCCAGGCCGGTCATACAAAGGACCTCGAGGGCGTATCTCCTGGAGCCGCGGGTCAGGACGGCCGTGGCTAGCCCGCGGCCCTTGACCGCATCCAACACGATGAAGGCGCCCTCATGGGCCCTGGCGGCCTCCACCCGTTCCAGCTCCCTCGCGGTGAGGAGGGCGTTGATGCGCTCGTCCATCCTGCTTATGTCCATGCCAGGATTCCTTCGCTCCAGGTCCGCTTTCGCCCGTCGAATGTTCTCGACGATGGTCTTGGAAGGGTCGAGCAGACCGGCATCGGCACCGCTACTGATCAGCTCCTCGAGGACGTCCGATTTCATCGCCCCATAATCGATCTGGCTCTCGACCAGCGTGTTATCGAGATCGAAGATGATGGCTTTGACCCGTGGCATGGAAGGCATCGGCTACCCTTTGCGTCGATGGCGAACGAGGGGATATGTGTTGCGGAAGAAACCTTCGAGGGGATCAAATCCTCTTTCCAATGGGATATGATCCAGGCTAGAGGCTCGCTTTCTTCCTGCCTTGGCCGTCTATGCAGGCCATCGCCATGTGAGGGGTGTTGAAGGCATGGGCCATATCGCCGTCCCGGGCGAGCACAATGACGCCCGCCAGGCCGTCGACTCGGGCTTTGAGATAGGCGATGGCCTCGGCCCCGGCCTCGTAGGGGCGCATACCCCTCTCCATGTTATCGCACACCCTCTTGGCCAGCACCACCTTCATTATCGACTCTCCCCAGCCCGTGACCGAGACGCCCGCGATCCGGCTGTCGGCGTAGTTGCCGCATCCGATGAGGGGGCTGTCGCCCACCCGCCCCGCCAGCTTGTTGGGTGTGCCTCCGGTGGAGGTCGCCGCGGCTATCGTACCTTTCGAATCCAGCGCCACCGCCCCCACCGTCCCCTTCCTCTTGTATCGGGTCACGGCGTCCTCGAAGACGTCCCTCTGCTCGAAGGCCTTCTCCGCGCGGATGGCCTTCCACCTCTCCAGTTCGCGGCAGGTGAGGAGCTCGGGGACCTCCACGGTGTCCATCTCGATGGACCTGGCGAAGCGAAGCGCCCCGTCGCCGACCAATAGGCAATGCTGTGTTCTATCCATTACCGCCCTCGCCAGGCTGATGGGGTGGAGGATGTGCTGGACGGCCGCGACCGCGCCGGTCCTCAGCTCGTCACCCTCCATGATGATGGCGTCGAGCTCGACCTCGCCATCAGAGTTGAGGAAGGAACCCCTCCCAGCATCGAAGGTGGGGTCGTCCTCCATTAGCCGCACTGCGGCCTCGACGGCATCTAGGGCGCTCCTGCCTTGGCTTAGCAGGGCGTATCCCTCCTCCACCGCCCTTGAGCATCCTTGCAGGTGTGCCTCGCGCATATCAGGAGGTATGTCCCACGCCCCTCCGTGGACTATAATGGCCGGCCTCATGCTTTGACCTAGGGATTGGAACGTCAGGTCTGGATAAATCTGTTTGCTAAAAGTAAGAAAAAAAGAGGAAGGGTAGGCGCCGGCTCGGCGCCAGGGGAAAAGGGGGGCGTCAGGTGCCACCGTTCAGCTTGCCGCCGAGGAAGCTCGCATAACCGGACATGTCAAGCAGCCCATGCCCCGAAAGGTTGAAGGCAATCACCTTCGACTCGTTCTTCCTCTTCGCATCCAACGCCAGGTCGATGGCTGCCCTGATGGCGTGGGTGCTCTCGGGCGCGGGTATGATCCCCTCGGTCTGTGCGAACATGACCCCGGCCGAGAAGGTGTCCGCTTGGCTGACTCCCACTCCCTTCACCAGGCCTGCCTCGACCGCCTTGCTGACCGTGGGGGCCATGCCGTGGTATCTCAGCCCGCCGGCGTGTATGGGGGAGGGCATGAAGTCGTGGCCAAGGGTGTACATCTTGAACAGGGGGGTCATTCCAGCGGTGTCGCCAAAGTCGTAGCGGTATTCGCCCTTGGTGATGGAGGGTACCGAGTTGGGCTCGGCGGCGATGAACTCGGTGTGCGTCTTGCCGTGGATCTTCTGGCCCAGCATGGGGAAGGTGAATCCAGCGAAGTTGCTGCCGCCTCCGACGCAGCCGATCATGTAGTCGGGGACGGTGTCGATGAGCTGGAACTGCTTCACCACTTCCTGGCCGATGACGGTCTGGTGCAGCATGACGTGGTTCGCCACGCTCCCGAGCGAGTACTTGCAGCTCTTCGACTTCACCGCCACCTCGATGGCCTCGCTGATGGCTATGCCGAGAGAGCCAGTGTTGTTCGGGTTCTCCTGGAGCAGCTTCTTGCCGAACTCGGTCTCCGGCGAGGGGGAAGGATAGACCTTCGCCCCGTACGTCTCCATGACGTAGCGCCGGTACGGCTTCTGGTCGTAGGAGACGCGCACCATGAAGACCTTGCAGTTCAGGTCGAACATCTTGCAGGCCAACGACAGAGCGGATCCCCATTGCCCCGCGCCGGTCTCGGTGGTCAGGTTCTCGATCCCCGCCTTCATGTTGTAATAGGCCTGGGCGACAGCAGTGTTGGGCTTGTGGCTCCCGACCGGGGAGAGGTCCTCGCGCTTGTAATAGATCTTGGCCGGGGTCTTGAGGGCCTTCTCCAGCCTGATGGCTCGGACCAGCGGGCTCGGCCTGTTGAGCATCACCAGGCGGTCCTGAACCTCAGGCGGAATGTCGATGTAGCGCTCGGTGGACATCTCCTGCCTGATAATCTCGTCAGGGAAGATCGCCCGGAAGTCCTCGAACTTGATAGGTTCCTTCGTCCCCGGGTGCAGAGGTGGGGGCATTGGGAGGTCAGCCGCGATGTTGTACCATTTCTTGGGGATGTCGTCGATCCCCAGCGTCACACGGATATCGGATGCGTGGGTCATTAGGCGGGGATAATTCCTTGGCAGTATATAACATTTATGTCGTATGATGTATTTATTTGTACATTTATAATAATGTGGATGAGGTGCGGAAGTCTATGGCGAAACCTTAGCGTTTAAAATGCTGGATAGAAAGAGAGGGGGACCGACTCCGTCCAAAATGGGAGAGGGGGAAAGTGCCTAACGGAGGGAAAGGCAGCTATGCGGGCAGAGTCGGCTGTTTGCGGGGGGCCGATTCCTCGGCCTCACGCTCGTACCCTATCTCGATTACCGAGTTTATAAACGTAAGGAGCTGGTAATCAAAAGTGATTATTATTTTATCAAGATGCCTGGCTAGCTCGTGGCATATCCGCAGGCGGGACATACCAAGGCTCCTTCCTCGTAGCGCATCGAGGAGCCGCAATCAGGGCATGCGGCCTGGAATTTCGCCGCCGTCAAGACCTGCCCCGGCCTCGAGCCCTCCCTGTAGACGGTGATGCCCTTGCACCCGGACGAATGGGCCATCAGGAAGATGGAGCGGATCTGCTCCACCGTGCTGTCCGCCGGGAGGTTGATGGTCTTGGACACGGCGTTGTCCACATGGCGCTGGAAGGCGGCCTGCATCTTGACCTGGTCCTCTGGGGTGATGTCGAAGGAGGTGACGAACACGTCCCTCACATTCTCGGGGATGGATTCGAAGCTGGCGATGGAATGGTTCCTGGCCAGGATGTCGTTCAGCCCCTCGTCGTAGAACCCCCTCTGCTTCGAGACTTTCAGGAAATAGGGATGGATCTCCCTCAGGTGGGCGCCCTCCATCACGTGCTTTACGTACGAGAGCGCGGTGAGGGGCTCGATGCCGCTCGAGCATCCCGCTATCATGCTGATAGAGCCAGTTGGAGCGATGGAAAGCACCGTGGCGTTGCGGCGGGGCGATCTCCAGATGCTCTTGCCGATGCTGGGGAAGTCTCCTCGCCCCTCAGCGATGCGCGAGGAGGTGGCCTCAGCCTGCTTGCGCACGAACGCGATCAGGCGGTCCGCCAGGTCCAGGGAGTCCTGCGACCCGTACCTCGAACCCAATCTGACCAACATGTCGGCGAAGCCCATGACCCCCAGGCCGACCTTCCGGTTCGCCTTGACCACCGCGGTGACCTGCGGCAGCGGGTAACGGCTCACGTCGATGACGTTGTCGAGGAACCTGATCCCCAGGTCCACGGTGCTTGCGAGCTTGGTCCAGTCCACTTGCGCCTCCTCTGCTTCCGTCACCATGTGGTCCAGGTTGATCGAGCCCAGGTTGCAGGCCTCGAAGGGCAGCAGGGGGACTTCGCCGCAAGGGTTCGTGGACTCGATCTCGCCCACGCCCGGGGTGGGGTTGGAACGGTTGATGGCGTCCAGGAACACCATCCCTGGGTCGCCAGTCCGCCAGGCCGAGCTGCAGATCTGATCCAGGATGGAGGATGCGTCCCTCTTTCCCGTGATGAGGCCGGTGCGGGGGTTCACTAGGCCATACTCCTCCCTGGCCCTTGCCTTGGACAGAAAGTCGTCGGTGGCTCCCACCGAGATGTTGAAATTTGTGAGCGAGCGAAGGTCGTCCTTGCTGTGGATGAAGGTTTCTATGTCTGGGTGGTCGACGCGCAATATCCCCATCGAGGCGCCCCGCCGTCTACCCCCTTGCTTGATGGCCTCGGTGGCGGCATCGAACACCCGCATGAAGGAGACCGGTCCGGAGGCTATGCCGTTGGTAGAGCGGACCAGGTCGCCGGCCGGGCGCAGCCGGGAGAAGGAGAAACCGGTCCCCCCGCCGCTCTGATGTATGATGGCTGCGAACTTCACGGCATCGTATATGGCCTCGATGCTGTCCTCCACAGGGATGACGAAGCAGGCGGCCAGCTGCTGGATCTCCGTGCCCGCGTTCATCAGCGTAGGGGAGTTGGGCAGGAAATCAAGCCGGCGCATAGCCCCGAAGAACTCCTTCTCTTCGTAGCCGGCCCTCCTACCATCATGGTACAGCTCATCCGCGGAGGCGACGCTCTTGGCGACCCTATGGAAGAGCTGGTCCGGGGTCTCGGACACCCTCCCGTCCTCCCCTCTTAGGAGGTAGCGGTGCTGCAGCACCACCAAAGCGTTCGCTCCTAGCTCAGGGAAGTCCCCGGCCGCCATGCAGTTCAGATGCCACCTTCCACGAGATAACCTTTACCCTAGCCTGGTGGCGAGCATTCCTTTATACCGAGTAAGGCATTCTAGCCACGGAGGCAGGCCCTCTTGCATTATGGAGCCAGCACGCACCTGCGCCCCGATTTGGTGATGTCCAAGGCGGTGGAATACTTCGCTTCGCTCGGGCTCGAGACCG
>JAJRAN010000011.1 GCA_028682915.1 Methanomassiliicoccales archaeon
GCCAGGGCATTATGGTCTGGACGTCCGGACCGTGATGGGTCGGGAGCTTGAGGGAGGGCTCGATGGCGTTGAGGGAGAACCCCTTCTTGTCGCCGGGGTCCGCTCCACGGCGCACCAGCGCAGCGAAGCACTTCTCGATTCCGAAGACCCGGTCGATGGGGTAGAGGGTGCGCACCAGCCCGGTGGTGTTGCAGCTAACTACCCGGACGTACTGAGCCCCCCATGCCTCGTGGAAGTTGGCCATGGCGTTGAAGCTGATGCCGGCCACGCCGTGATCCTCGCCCCCCATGAATACCGCCTTCACCCCCGCCTTCTCGTAAATGGCCTTGTACAATTTGCCCACGCCCCCGGGCGTGGCATCGACCACGATGTCGCACTTGGGCAGGAGGTCCTCGAGCGTTCCTTCGACCTTGATGTCCTCCTTCTCGAACTCCGCCACGTCCTCCTTGTTCGCAGCGTATAAGGACAACCCCTCCTTGATTGCCAGGCGCGCTTCGTAGGATGGTTTGGTCTTGGTGACGCCCACCACCTCCATATCGTCCATATGTTGGATGGCGGACGCAGCCCTCTTGCCGATGGTGCCGTACCCGTTGATGCCTACCTTGACCTTGGTCATCGAACCGTCCTCGACATTCGTAGATGCGGCTTGGTGGATATGTCTCTTACGGTGTCATCCAGTCTGTGCGAAATATTATTGGCTGAGCTTGAAAAATGATGATAGGGAAAGTGTTTGGAAAGATATTCTTGAATCAGATGCTCATTTCTTCTCTGGAGCCAGGGATGCCTTTGCCTTTCCTAGGACGCGAGCGATTAATAGGGTCATTACTACAGCCAATATTGTGACCAATATTGCGTAAATGAATAACCCCACACCCGGACTGCTTGACAGATATTGAGTTACTGCCCATTTTATCGCTTCATTCCAAGCCAATGCGGCCAATAGACCGAAGGCTGCAGTAATCAAAGCAGCAATCGTTTCCAATACTTGGATTTTTAGTGGTGTTGCCATGCTTTGCTTTCCCTCCTGGGAGTTGTTATAATAACCTAGTGGTTTTTATTTAAATATTGCCTCAAAGTTGGAACGAAACATCGTCCCTTCCCAGATTGACAATTATTTAAAAGGCTGTCGGATCACCGTCTTCAGCTTGCTTGGCTCTATACGCCTCGGATCGCTCATGTAAATCTCGTGGTGCTTTCCATTAAAGGTCCCGCCCTTCGCCTCGATGAAGGCTTTTACCCTCATGATGTTCTCGGCCTCGGCACTCCAGGGGCCGATGTGCATGATCTGCGCGCTCCTGCCCTCCTCGAGCTCCTCCAGGTTCACCAGATTCAGGGACGGGTTCTCCTTCTTCTTGATGGCGGTATGCCTTGCATCGGCCACCATCGAATCCTCTATAATCGAGGGCTGAAGGATCGTGGCTTTCCAAGCCCAATTCCCTTTCTTCCCCTGCACGAGGGTACCTTCCTCGGTGTTCCACCAGAGGGCCTCCAAAGGACCGACTTTGAAGTCCTTGGCCGCATCGGACTTCTTGATGCTGAACTTGAGCGTGTAGGATAGGGTGTACAGCGCCTCTACGGCCCTCTGGAAAACTGGGCTGCTGTTAGGATCGCCCTCGCCCTCGATGGTCAAGAACTTTAGCCTAGGAACCACCACCTCAACCACCTTGTCCGCTGGCGGGAAGTACAGCTCCTTCAGGTCCTTCCTCCAATCAGATGGCATAGGTAACCTCTAGATTAGCTTCGATTTGTGTGTTTATAACTCTTGCCAAGGGTCGACCGAAGACCGACCAAACCCTTCTGGCGACATCATATAAATAGCTCGTGCCCGTTCCTAAGGCGATGAGCGAGCTCTTGAGCGTTGGCCAGATGGGTTACTACGCTAGCTGGTTCCTTAAGTCCAAGGTGGGCTCCAGGAGGCCTCTTGTTAACACCATGCTCATCAACTTCAATTGTAACCTCAAGTGTAAGCACTGCTCCATTTCAGGCAACGCCGAAAAGCTGCCCTCTCCTAGCCAGATGAGTTGGGGGGACGCCGAGCGAGAGATGCGCGATTTCTATGAGAAAGGCGCGCGCATCCTCTTCTTTGAAGGTGGCGAGCCGACCCTATGGGTGTCGGATGGCAAGGACCTTGGCGATCTCATCAGATTGGGGCGCGAAATCGGCTACCACGTCGTCGGATACACCACTAATGGCACCACCCACTTCTTCGAGGAGAGCGATGTCATCTCGGTCAGCCTTGACGGCCCTCGAGAAGTGCATGATGAGATACGCGGAACTGGGGTCTTTGACAAACTCATGTCCAACCTGGAGGGAACTAACCACCCCAATATCTTCGCCAATATGACCATCATGCAGCAGAATAAGGACGAGGTGAGGAGGACGGCGGAGATCGTCAAAGGCCACAATCACATCCGCGGCCTGATGCTGAACTTCATAACCCCTCCCCCTCAGGATATCGCGCTGAGCCTGAAGGAGAAGAGCAAAGTTGTGGAGGAGGCCCTCCGACTGAAGAAGGAAGGGTATCCCATCCTCAATACCACCAAAGCGCTCAGGGAGCTGCTCAAGGAGGATTATGGGAAGGAGTGCCCGCACTGGGTCTCGGCCTTCGTTCTACCGGATTGCTCCCATTACTATGGATGCCCCATGGAGAACACCGAGGCCTGCAAGCAGTGCGGCTTCGATGCGGTGCGCGAGTACCGGTTGATAACCAAGGGCAACGTCAGCGCCATCAGAGAGATGTCCAAGCGATTCGCATACTCAAAACCATAATCACCAGGAGCGCATGGACGATCGCCAGCTTGAGCACGTCGAGGACCGGCCGCATGACCCGGAACCTGTCGCCCCTGTTCCTCAGCCTCCTCTGTGCCCGCACCGCCAGCGGCACGGTCAGGAACAGCACCAGGAACCATGGGTCATAATAGCTGAGGGCGGCGCAGAGGCAGTACATGGCCACCATCGCCGCCAGCATTATGTTGGCGGCCCCGTCCACGCCGAAGATGACCACCAGGTCCTTCTCTCCAGTCCGCTGGTGCGCCTCCAGGCCCGACATCTCGTCGACGATGCGCATGTTCATCGCGTTCAATCCGACCGTCAGGGCGATCAGTACTGGAGCCAAGGATAGCTCCTGGGCGATCACGTAGAAACTGAAGAAGGAGATGAGGGCGAAGGAGATCATGACATCCAGCTCCCCCAGCCCCCTTGCCCCCAAGTTCAGCGGCGGGGCGGTGTAGAAGAATGCGAGGAGGAAGGCGATCAGCCCCAGGACGACCACCAGCCAACCTCCGAAGAGGATGATGGGGATGGAGATCGCTATGGCCAATAGCGCCAGGGATGCTATCAGGATCAAGCCTGTCCTCTCTGTTATCAGGCCCCGATCGAAGGAGTTCCCTTGCCAGAAGAACTTGTCGGTGAGGCTCTTGTTGGCCGGGTCCGACATAGCAGCGTCCATGACCTCGAACCTGGCCTTGTCCACGCCGCTCCTGTAATCGTAATAATCGTTGGATAGGTTCACGAACATGGCCAGGATGAAGACGTCGAGGGGAATGATGAGGGCCACTAGCCATTCCTGCTCTACGGTCAGGGCGTATGCCACCCCGGTGAGGGAGGCCAGTACGAAGGGCAAAGTGTAGGCTATCCTCAGAACGTTCCTGACTCTGTAACCTAAGGTGTAGCCCTCCATGGACCGGCCCTATCTCTCTGCGGGAAGGCTCTCGGCGATTAAAGCGTTGCCCGTGCTTCTAGGCCCGCGTCATCCCGGAGTAGCAAGAACCATTGCATCACCGTGACGCCCCCTCGATGGTCCGCATAGAATCCCAGCTCTTGCCAATCGTGCTTTAAGAATCGACTCTTTTCATGCTTCCATATCATTAAAGTTGGCCGTTCTTTCTATACCACGTGACCGTCTCCGCTAGACCCTCTGGCAGAGTATGCAGAGGCTCGTAACCCAGCTCCCTCCGCGCCCTCTCGATGCTGTAGTTGCGGTCCACCTTGAAGGTGTCCATGGAGCTCACCCTCCAGATGAAATTGGGCTTGCGCCTCATCCAATTCACCAACTGGACCGGCGCCACCATCATCTTGGCCAACGCCACCGGGATATGGAGACGGGGGGGCTCCTTGCCGAATATGATGGCCATGATGCCGTATATCTCCTCATAGCTGTACGCCCTCGAATCGGTGATGATGTACGTCTTCCCTTTGGCCATTTCGAAGCGCTCCAAGGCCAGTGCGAAGCCCTGGACCACGTCTGAGATGTTAACGAACTGCAGCACCTTCTTGCCATCCCCGATGATGAAGCTCGAGGCAATGGACTTGGCGAAGGTGATGATGAACCAATAGGAGACGTCGTCGACGTTCCTGGGACCATAGATCCCCGACGGTCGGAGGATGACATGCTCGATGCCTTCGGCGCTAGCCTCCCTCACCAGATTCTCGGCTTTGAGCTTGGACCGGCCATATTCGTAGTATGGATGGCACTCGGCGCTCTCGTCCGCGATGCCGTCCGGGGTAGGCCCCATGGCCTCGGTGCTGGAGCAATAGACGATCCTCGGCACGTCGGCCTTGACCATTGCCGTGAGAAGATTCCTGGTCCCCTGGACGTTGACCCTCTGGTACATCTCCTTCTTCCCGCTGAAGGTGTAGTATGCGGCCAAGTGGACCACGGCATCGGTCCCCTTCACGGCGCTTTGGAGCGAGGCGATATCGTCGAGGTCGGCCCGACGAATCTCGATGCCGAGCCTCTCCAAGAACCGGGTATCGCTTCCCTGGCGGGCCATGGCCACCACTTCGTGCCCCTGGCGGACCAACCCCTCGACCAAATGACCCCCCAGGAAGCCCGTGGCCCCGGTGACGAGCACTTTCAAAGAACGTCCTCCAACGCGAGGGGGCTGCGACGCTCGTAGATGGCGTAGGTGAACAGGGAGGCCAAGGTGATACCGTCATATGGTTCGGAAGCCGAACGCATGAACATATCCTGGACCGGCACGATACGGTAAGCCCCGGTCGATGCCAGGGCCCAGAGAGCCTGCTCCCTCTGGTCTCCGGGGACCGATAGCCCTATGGTCTGAACCTTGTCGATGCCAGCGAATGCCGCCATGCTAGGTATGCCCACCACCGCCGCGACGGCCTCCTCGATGCTGTCCACCGCGACCAGCTCCAGGAAGCGGCGACGGCCGTGCACATTGAATGAGGGGAAGGAGGCGACGACCGAGTCCAAATTGCTGTGGCCCTTGGTGATCGCCAAGGTCCAGGGGTTCATGGTGCTCTCCGACTGGAGGACCTTCGACCCCTTGAGGGAGAGGACCCTCCTGGCGCTGTTGGTGACGAAGAGGGCGTCGTCGGATGGCTCGACAGGATAGTAGGTTCCTATGGCCTCCAGGTGGCTTCGCACCTTCGAGGCGAAGCGCAGCGCCTCTTCGTACCTCCCGATGTAGATTCCCATGGTGGGGGAGGAGCAAAGCTGCTGCTCGTAGAGCAACATGTTGAGGGCCAGGCCCTTGGCGACCGCCTCATCGTCTCCCTCGGCCCCCACGACCGCCACACCGGTCAGAGGGCCGTTGACGAAGAATCGCGGATGGGCTGGGTTCCGCGCCAACTTCGCGGCGATTGAGCTCCTTCCCGGCTCCCCGCCCCAGAAGTTGACCACGCCGAAGGGGGAAGAGGAGAGAGCGGAGGTCAGTCCAGGCGAATCGTGCCCGTAGTAGCTAACACATAGCGACCTGGCCATGAGGTGGGCCGCTGGCGATCTCGCCGTGAGCTCCTTGAGCCCAGAGAAGACCTCCGCCACCGCTCGGAAGTTGGAGATGGATGGCTTGAGGACGGTGAAGTTGCCTGTCACCAGTGAGATGGTGGTCGGGATCAGGGTCGGAATTACCGAGTTGCCGGACGAAATGATGAGCGAGGGGCCAGCTGGCATATGGCGGAGCGCCTCGCCTCCTTCGATGGTGAGGAACCTCTCCAGCGCTCCGGCTCCTCCCACCAGGGAGGCGGTAAGGTTACGCTGGATCTCCTTTCCATCCAGCACCTTGGGCACCAGGGAGAACTCGAGGTCGATGAGCTTGCCTGGGTAGCCGGTGCCCCGCCTCAGCTCCTCCTTGGCCTCCGAGAGCTCACCAGCATGCAGGCGCTCCTTCCACACCTCTCCAAGCCAATCGATCACCTGTAGCCTTTCGTCCAGGGGGAGGTCGCACATCTCCGCCTGGAGCGCCTTTCCCTCCTTGAGGAGTTGCATCAGACCGGCCTCGGATACCTCCCTCACCTTCTCCCCGCCCATGTCCCTCTCGACGCTCTCCACGCTCCCGCCGAAGTACAAGGGCTCGATCATTGCACTCCCCCCTTCCCGCGCATCATCTCCTCCAGCGAGCCGCCACAGGCACGCTGGAGCTCCCAGCCCTCCTTTATCGTGAGCCTCCGCTGGAATACGAACTCCTTGCCGTAGAAGCGGTCCGAGGCTTTATAGGACATAATGTCCCCGGGATAGAAGCACTCCAGCCAGGAGGTGGTAAAGGGGTTGAAGATGCACAGTAATCCCTCCTTTCCCTCGCCCTCCAATGGCTTGAAGGTCCTAGGGTCCAGGAGGAAGACCTCCGACAGGGGATGGGGGACCTTCTCCATGACGCCATGGTGATCGATGAGGGCGGTCAGGGTCTCGGTCATGCCCAGCACGTCCATGAAGGGGACGGGCTTAGGTTCCCCCTTCTTGGTGGAAGCGGTGAATTGCTTTCTTGACAAGCTGACGATCTGGTCGTAAGGAGGGAGGTCGGTGAAGCCTTTCGTCCCTCCTCCGGTGACGATTGCGCCCCCCCTGCCCAGCTTGACCGGGGGAGAGCCGGTGACAAGCTTTTGGACGATGTATTTCGACCAGTTCAGCTCCTGATTTCGCTTGGCGAGCATGTAAACGCCCGCCGGGGCGGTGAAAAAAAGCTTCGGCTCGGCCTTGCTCTTCAAGAAGCGCATTATACGCTTCCGATTCGGCTCGAGCTTCTGCCAAGGCTTGTCGCCTTCCATGCCCTCATGCAAGTCCATGCCGTAGATCAATTCGATCCCCTTGGACTCGAGCGCCAGTTCCACGAAGGCCACGAAGCTAAGCCGGTGGCGCAGCTCCGGGGCGGCCATAAATAGCGCCAATCCCTTGCCCTGCTCCAGCACGTCGCCGTAAACGTACTCGAACAACAGAGCGTTGGCCTTGACCATGATGGCCAGGTCCAAGGGAGAACGGTAGAGCTTGACCGGGGCCCGCCCGGTGGTCCCTGACGACTGGAAGCTCTCCCCCTCTGGCTCGACCTCTGGTATGAGGAACGGCCTGTGGCCCTCTCCCCGGAGCAGGTCCGAGGGGACAGCCAGTTTGGCAAGTTCCTCGATTCCTGCGGACTTGGGGTCGATATCGAGGCGGTCGAAGAGCTCCGAGTAATAATTGCTATGGTGCTTGAAGAACAGCAGGCTCTCCCTGGTGATCTGCTTGCGTATTTCGCGAAGCTGATCGGGGGACTTATGGAAAAGAGCATCGCCCTGAACTAACTCCCATACCTTTTCGGCGAATGGGTCCGAAAGAAGTCGGCTTTTGGATGCCCTTGCGAATATCTCCCCGACTGTCATAAGACGATGACCGCATGGGACTGGGGAATAATAACACTGAGCCGCGTATGGTGGTTTTTATCTGATTGTCTTGATGTAATGAAAACGTTCATTAATCTTACCAATCATGCCAGGTCACGCGGTGACAAGGTTGGTGGATAAAGGCGTCTTGGTCCGTGCCATAGAGAGCACCGACCCAATGGCCCAAAGGAAGAGGATGGTCCTGCTCACCGAGTGGGTCTCCTTACCCATCATCGCAGTGGTCTTCCTAGGTTTGCTTCTCTACATGGATATGGAGGGCAACGATTATTTTTATGTGGTATTGGCCGTCCTGATGGGCATCCTGCTGATGGAGGCTTTTACCGTGTTATTCATCGCAAACCATTTTCATGCCTATACCGAGCCAATCAAAATATATTCAGAAGGGGTCGAGGCCTATTCCAGCACACTCAATAAGCTCCGAGGAGTCGACGGTTTCCTCCAGAAGTCGGATCTGCTGGGCATCGAGCTCAGGGATGTATCGGTGAATGGCCAGGGGCAGAGGGATTATGATCGCTCCATAACCCTACAGCTGAGCAACGGTAAGCACCGTTTGATCGGAATTCGAAATAGAGAGGCCGCTATGGACGCGGCCAAGACCATGAGCCTCATGTGGGAGCTGATCATCGAGGACTTCCCAGCCAAACAAAGAAGGCGCTGAGGGGCCTCAGATCAACTTCGAGGGATCGAAGCCCAGCTCAAGGGCGATGGGTGACTTATATTCCATAACGCCCAGACGCATCGCCGTGTGGATATATCCCTCCTTGGTGAACTTGGCGAATGCTTCGCAATAATTGCACCCCTTCCCTCCCAGCAAAGACCTGAACTCATTGAGGCCACGTACCATCCTGGGATAGTCCATCACTGCCACTTGGGAACGATGGAAGGCGATCGCCTTCAATTTGTCCTCGATCACATCACTTATGTCCAAGACTATGGTGGGGACCAGGGTCTGCCAGACTTCGTAAGTATAGATGGTGACGTCCTCGTCATACTCCATCAGGGCGTAGGCGAGTATCTTACTGGTATTGTAATGGTCGGGAGGTCCGTCGGCGAAGTTGGGGGCGAAGATCGCGGTCGGATGGAAGTCCCTGAGGACGGCGTTGAGGCGATACACGTTCGATGAATCGCAGACCAGTCCCATGTCTGGATTCTTGAAGAACTGGATTTCGTTGCATCCCAGATAGGCGAGAGACTCGGTGGCCTCTTTCCGGCGTATCTCGGCAAGCTCCTTTGGCTCGACTTCTGTGTTCCCATAGCGCCCATCGGTCATGAAGACTACCTTCACTGAGGCCCCAGCGCGGCAATGCTTCTTGATCGTCCCTCCACAACCGATGACGTCATCGTCCTGATGGGGAGATAGGATAAGTACGCGGGCTTCGTGGTCGACCGACAGGTGCTGGATCGTGGGGTAGACGTTGCGCCCATTACTGGGATCCTGTTCTACATCATATGTTGCAAGAACGAACTCCAGTACATCGGCCAAGGTAATGTCCGACCTAGTGGGGGGCGCCATATCGGGACCAGCTCAATACTCCAGGGCGAGGTGAGATTATAAACTTATGTATAAAGTAGTAAATAATATCCTATTTGTACAAATTTCAATCGATTCCAGGATTTTCTTCCACAAGGACGCTAGCTTCGGCTAAATTACGACCTCGCCAAGAATCAGTTCTTGGTCACTCTCCCTCTCCTTCCTCGTCCTCATAAGCCTGGGGATCCTCTTTAATGTTGAATAGGGCACCCATGGGATTGGCCATGCGACACCGTCCTCCCTTCCCTTCCCAGGCCAAGACCGTCCATCCCTGGGTCTCAAGGTCCTCCCTCGCCATTTCCAGATCGGGCACAAGGATCTCCATTATGGGGCCCATGTCTTCCCCTCTCTCTATAACTAGCTGGACATCGCCGTCGAACATCTCCACCCTGTCCTCGTCCTCATGGACCACGACCATGCCAAGGCTTAGGAAGTGCTCCTCGGCCTCGCGCACCTCCCTTGTCTGGAGAAGGACGCTATTGCTCACTTTGTAGAGCGACATGCTTGCCTCCCCTGGATTCGCGTTTCGGCAGATAATCCTGGTGCCGCGGGTTTCGAATGGTGCCTACGAACCGTTAAATACGATGCTCTTCATGTCCTTGAACCGTGCGAACACATATCACGTGCTCTGGACGACTCGATGTTTTGGTCGGCACGGTGATCGTTGTTCTGGGGTAGAGGACACTCTCCCCGAGGGTGTCCTCACACATCGTAGGAATCAAGGAGGTATGGCTTTTGAAAGGCTCGAAGGCTTTGCTAGCACTGCTTGAACGAGAAGGCGTGGAGGTCATATTCGGCTATCCAGGTGGGGTGGTCATCCCCATCTACGACGACCTCTTGGACTCGAAGATACACCATGTGCTGGTCCGCCACGAGCAATGCGCCGCCCACATGGCCGATGGATACGCCAGGGCGACAGGGAGGCCGGGAGTGTGCCTGGCCACCTCTGGACCAGGGTCGACGAACCTGGTGACGGGAGTGGCCACGGCCTACGCCGATTCTAGCCCCATGCTGGTCCTCACCGGTCAGGTGGCAACGCACCTCATCGGCACCTCGGGATTCCAGGAGGCGGACACCTTCAGCCTCATGATGCCGATAACCAAGCATAACTTCAGGGTGCTCGACCCTAAGCAACTCCCGGAGGCGATCAAGCGGGGCATGAACATCACCCGGAACGGCCGGATGGGGCCAGTTCACGTCGACCTCCCAATGGACGTGATGAACGGGGACGTGCCGGAGAGCTTGATGGACGAGTCGTTCCCAGTGCCCGCGCCGGCCGAGGACTTCTCCCAGATGCTGGAGGCGGTGCGCTTGCTTCTCAACGCCGAGAGGCCGGCCATGCTGGTAGGGGGAGGGGGCATTTGGGCGAACGCAAGTCCGGAGGTGATAAAGCTGGCGGAGCTGCTGCTCATGCCGGTCATCACCACGATCATGGGCAAGGGCATCATACCCGAGATCCACCCGCTTTCCACTGGCATCCTCGGCATGCATGGAAGGGAAGCGTCCCGACGCGCTCTCCTAGAGGCGGACCTGATACTGGCCGTGGGCACGCGGTTCTCGGATCGGACCGTTCCCAACGCGAACGAGATACCCATGATCACGAAGATCATCCACGTGGACATCGACCCGGTCGAGGCGGGTAAGAACCCCCGTACGAAGGTGCGGTTGGTGGGCGATGCGAAGAAGGCCCTGCAACAGATGATCAAGGGGGTCGGGAAGGGGAAGCAGGACACGCCATGGGCGAAGCGGGTGCAGGAATTCAAGACCAAATGCTCCTGCAACATCAATATCGATACCACCCCCATCAAGCCACAGAAGGCCATCTACGAGCTTGGAAGGGTGATCACCGACGACACCATTATCACCACCGAGGTGGGGCAGAACCAGATGTGGGCCGCCCATTTCCTCAAGGTGCGTCATCCCCGCCAGTTCATCACCTCTGGAGGGATGGGCACGATGGGGTTCGGATTCCCCGCGTCACTGGGGGCCAAGATGGCCTACCGCAACAAGCCCGTGATCGATGTCGCTGGCGATGGGAGCATCCAGATGGTCTTCCATGAGTTCGCCACCGCCATGCAAGAGAACCTGCCAGTGATGGTCTGCGTCATGGACAACGGTTGGCTGGGGATGGTGAAGCAATGGCAGAAGCTGTTCTGGGGGGAGAGGTACTCCGGGACCAACCTGCATGCCAACCCTGACTTCGTAAAGCTCGCCCAGGCATTCGGCGCTGAGGGACTGAGGGTGGAGAGACCATCGGAGCTGCACGAGGCTTTCAAGAAAGGGCTCAAGTCTGACGTCCCTTACCTGGTGGACGTAATCGTCGATCCCGAGGAGGATGTCCTCCCCATGGTCCCGGCGGGCAAGATGAGTACAGAGGTCGTCTCAGGAAAATGCAACTGGGCGTGCAAGTGAGGACCTCACCGATCGCAGGAGGACCTGTGCCACTATCTCAGTTGCGGTGCAGGTGGTCCGGCGTCTCGGGGCGAGGTGCGAAGCAGGACATGGACCTCTCGGTCAGGGCCACTTCGAACATTAAACAGGTGGCATCGACCGCACCTTCGAAGACCCGCTTCATTTCCTCGGGCGAGGTCGTTACCCGGGCGTTGATCACCAATCTGCCTTCCCCCTCCAAGAATCGGCCTCCCTTAAGGCCCTCCACCTGGACCTGACCCTCGACCAGGCCGATCTTCACCGCCACCCGGGGGGACGAGACCACCACTTTGACGTGGCCGGTCATGCGACCAGGGAAGGCCTCCGCCACTTGCTTGA
>JAJRAN010000131.1 GCA_028682915.1 Methanomassiliicoccales archaeon
TAACGATGATTAGGACCGCGACGAGGAAGATTATCAGCGCCTCGATCCTTCCCGCATTGTCGGTCCAGAACTGAGAGAGCCATTCGATGGCATTGACGTCGGAGAAATAGGTCAGGAGGACTATCAGGATCACCGCTCCCGCCGCTATGTACACGATGTACGATAGGAGGAGGCTGGTGATCTCCATGGCGCTGCCGGATGATTTCTTCGCGCCCTTGCCGGCCAGCCGGGACCGGCGCGAGAAATGGCGCAGGACCTTGACGATCAGGCCGGCGAAGATAAGGACCATGAGAATCGCGACGAGCTGGATGAAGATGGTGAGGTAGGGGTCCCAGACCTGGTCGTTGAACTCCGGCCACATCTCTGACAGGACGAAACCGAGGATTAAGAGGAGGACTATCACCATCACAGCCTTGGCCATGCGCCCGAGGTAGACCACGACGTCCCCGTCGAGATAGTCCGAGTCCACCCCCTTCATCCTCTCCAGGTTCTTGTTCAAGTATGACCAGATGTAGAGGAATGCCACGAAAATCATGAAGAGGAGCAGGAGGGGCCAGCCATAGGTGGAGAGCCAATCAGACGAGTCCGCCCCGAAGGCCGTGGACCATTGGGCCGCTGCCATACGACCGGCGTATTTGTTCATCGTATAATAACAATATCATCGTCCTATGAACGGACGCTAGGGCGGCATGGAGCCCTACTGCCGCACCGAGCGCAGCGTCGCCTTAAGCAACCACACATCCACCAGATCGTCGGCGTCCACAGGGTAGAGGGCGCGGACCATAGAGCCGGGCACGCCCTCGAACAGGGCCCCGAAGCTTACCGTCCAATTGCGCGTCCCCTTGGTCGGGGCGATTAGGCAGGCGAGGTTGAGCTCCACGTTGGCCCCGAAGGAGAACCGCGCTCCCGAGCAGGAAGGGGAGATCAGCCTGGGCAGACCGGCACTGCCGAAGGCCCCGAAGCGGATGAAGACATCGTCCAACACCTCGTGGAGGGAGTGCGCCCTCGGTGCCACCGCTGTGGGGTTGAGGAGGTTGGATAGGGCGGACCTAACCGCATCGGCGACCCAGAGCAGCGCGTCCCTCACGCCTTCTCCCGTGATCACCAGGGAGAGCCTTATCCTGCCAGCGCAGGATTGCGTGTAGTCCTGCAGTGCCACCTCTATGAAGAGGCTCATCTCGACAATGGAACGGGCGATGGTCTGCAGTATGGTGTCCAACACCTCGTATATCGCGGCCTTGATCGTCTCCGCCAACGAGTCCAGGGTGAGCTCTACCCCGCCTTGCTTGGCGAAAGCCCTGGCCACAGCGTCGATCAATGCCCTCTCCCATTGTTCCAGGTCATTGAAGTTGACCATGAGGAAGCCGTTCGCAGCGCCCATGGTCGAGTCGTTGAACTCCCAGCGGTCCGAGCCGTCGAAGGTCCTCTGCCAGGTGCGACCATCATTGTAAAAGTCCGTCAGGAAGGGGATGGAATCGACCTTCTTGCCTTGGGCGTCGACCAGCGACAGGGACTCGCCCAGAGGATAGCCCGATTCGCCCCCATTGTCCAATGTTTGCCCGAGGAACCTGACGATCAGGTAGGATTTCGGATCTATGGAGGATTCCCCTACCGGAGAGACCTCCTGGTAGCCGTGGGCGGTCCGAATGGTCCAACCAGCGAGGTCCACCGGGGCGTTCGAGGGATTGTAGATCTCGACCCATTCCCGGCCCTGGTCCAGGCCTGGAGGGTTCATCTCCACCTCGTTGATGACCGGGTGGGTGGCGAAGGGGCTGTTGAACTTCGCCTCGAAGCCGGCGTCTATCGAGGCCGTCATCCCTGGGATCGGAATGGGGATGCGGGATAGCGCCTGACCCAAGCCCGGTATGTCGGACAGGCGCAGGGTGCGCTTCTCATACGCCACGACCTCGGGCACCGTGAGCTCGAGGATGATGTCATCGAAGAGGCCGCGCACCTCCACGAAGTGGTCCATGACCATCATGCGGGGGTCGATGACGCACTCCGCCATCCAGCCTTCGCCCGCGAGCGAGATGTTCGTTATCAGGTCCGGCCCTTGGCGGTATATGTCCACGAACCTCGCCAATATGGTCAACTGCGCCCCTAACAGACAGGTCGACATCGTCACCTTGACATATTCCTTGGAGCGGCCGAGGAAGATGTCCAAGCCTGAGAAATCGAAGGTCACGCTCATGCCAGCGATCTCCAATCTCAACGCCATCGACCCAGCAAGCTCGGCGATCCCCTCGCCCATCCATCCGATGAGGGCGCCGATGGCGCCATCGATCAAGTCTCGAAGCTCCTGGACGATGGCCATCAAGAGATCGGACAGCGCCTGTACCGTCCGCGCGGCGAAGGATACCAGGTCCGACACAAGCTCCTGAAGGTAATCGAAGAGGGATCCAGCCGCACCTGCAAGGCATTCCAGACCCTCCGATACCCCTTCCCAAAGCCTGCCGAAGACCTTCCCGAACTCCCCGGAGATGGTCGTGGAGGGCGCGTAGTCGACGCCCTGGAGCGGCCATGCGGACGAACAGGTCAAGGATGACTCGAACCCGATGACCAGATCGGATGACAGACGCAGCTGCGGGACCGTGGCGACAAGGTCGGAGAGGTCGCCGTAACATCCGAGCGATATGGAGATCGGCCCGCCCGCGCAAACCTTTAGCGTCGATTGATAGGCCGCGAAGGACACGTTGCTCGGATCGGTGAGATGCATGCCCCCTAGACCATCATGGGTTGGCGAGCTGACCGGCAGGATGACCTCGGCCCATAGCCCACCTTGACCATTCTCCCATCCCATGCTCAGTTCTGGCACCAATCGCTCCGTTGCCCTCATCGCCCCCTCCAAATGAATCTCCACGCTGCTGCTGCAAGGGACGGCGGAGGTGAAATCCGCCCTGAGACCGGAAGCCAGCGACGAGTCCTCGAGCATGCTGTCAATGGTCTCGATCAGCACTTCCTTCACCCCAGGAACTGATTCGATAGCACCTTGGGCCAGTGTGACCAGTGCCTCGGTCAGTGGCCCATCCAACCCTTGGATGGTGATGTTGCTGAAGACCTTGGTGAAAACTTCCACACGCTTCAGCGCGTTGATGGCGAAGGCCTCTTCCACCGACCCCCTCGCATCCCACATGGGGTCGTTCTTCAGCTCATAGGAGACGCGTTGGGCATAGGCGAGGGCGAGCTGCTCGTCGAGCGCGCCGTTGCTGGGGAGCGCTGCCCTGACCATACGGGCCGCGACCCTGTCCAGTGCGCAGTCCACGGATTCGTTCATCTGGAAGGTGGCCTGCCACCTGCTGCTAATGAAATCCACCAGGGATTGACCGAGCGGGTCCTTTGAAGGGATGCGACCGCATCCGTTTTCCAGGCTTTGGGGGAACCAATCATCTTCCGAGGCGAGCGCCTCCTCGATGGCTTCCCCCACCTTCTCCATCATCGGGACGCCGTCGAAGGGGTCCAGGACCACCCTGGCTGAGGATGGTTCTGACCCTTGGGTGATCCCGTCGGCCATGGCTTTTATGAAGCCTTGGACCATGTCTCCGAACTGGAAGGCACCCTCGCGGTACTCTACGAGGAAATCTTTCCAGGAATCGAGGAAAAGGACGTCATGGGAAGGGAAATCCAACTCTTGGTATCCACCTATTTCGGTCACGATCTCCTGTCCCTCGTGATCCCGGAAGGTGAAACTGTGCCATGGGATGAAGGCGGTGGCGTCCAGAGAACAATAGTTCATCCAGCGATAGTCCTCCTCCGCGAAGCCGGACTCCTGGAGGCGGCCTTGCATCCATTCCATCATGGCCTGCTGAATGTTGTCCGACCCGGTAACCTTCTCGAGCATGTCGTTGAGAAGGACGGTGGCACCAACGCAAGTCCCCTCGACGTTCCGGGCAAGGTCGAGGACCTGCAGGTAGTCCAACCACTTCAGCACCAAAGCGTCGCAGGCGGCGAAGAGGGCCTGGGCCAATAAGCTCCTCAAATCGATTTCCCCGGCCCCGTTCAGCATAAGGAATAGGTCGGCGGGATCGAACTGGCCTCGATCCTGAAGCATCTGGGACAGCTCCTCCGCCCCCATAGGGCAGGGGAAGTCCCTCAATACCTCGGAAGCCGAGCTCCTGTCGAAGGACCCGAAGCATTCCAGCTCGATGATCAAGAGGGCCATTCCCACTGCTCTCCTCGCGTCGTCATCGGTGAGCAATGCGGTTGTACCATGTTCCCCCCAGGTCTCGCTCGCACCCCATCCCGAAAGAGCGCGCCATTGGGCCAGGGATGCGAGCTCGTAGCGAACCATATGCTCAAGACGGTTCTTTCCCCCGGTGACGCTCCTCTCGAAGGCATCCAGCCGGTCCAGAATCAAGGGCGAAGGCAGGTAGAGGTGCCTCTCGACCGTCCGGTCGCTGGCGATGTAGCCCGTCCCCTTGCTGACCTTCACGGAGAAATTGCCATTGATGGTGAAATAGGCCGGGGAGCTCTCCATTTGCCAGCGGACAACGCCATCCCCGGAGCCCGTCATGGCGTCCTCACCTTGGGAGAGTCGGAGGAAATCGAGATGCAATGATTGGTCGACTATCTCGGCAGTGAGCCCGCCCTTCTCCGATGGGTAGGAGGTCGCCAAACTCCTTACCAGGATCTCCTGGAACCTCGACTGGAGAACCGTTTCGTTCAAGGAACGTAATTCTTGACACGACTGTATGCCGGCGCGATAGGCCTCCTCCTCCACCTGCGCCGATACCAACGGAATGTATCGGGCCATCTCCTCCAAGCTCGCCCTTCTATTGTCGACATCTCCTGCCTCGAGATCTGCCTGGCTTGCGAGAATGGCGCTGGTCCCGGCTAAAGTGAGAAGCAGCACGGCCACGACGGCGAAGGAGGCCTGCCCGCGGGAATCGCCGCGAAAGCGGTCCTTCTTGCCTGGAAAAATTGGCGCATGAAAGTCGGGTTGGGCTGGGTGCATACCCTTGCCCACGACCTCGTTCGTTTATCTCCGTCTCGGCTAGCTGCAGCCTACACCCTCGCCCTTTCCTGCGCTGCGTCCAATCGTTCTATGACCATGCGCATGAAGTTGTCCAGGTGGGCGGAGATAAAGGGATTGTCCGAGAAACCGCACAAGGAAAGGTCGGGGGCGGCGATCATAGCGCTCTGGCCATCGCAGATCACGTCCGTGGCCAGGAGGTCCTTCTTCCTGTAGGAGCGGGTGCATTGGGGGACCTTGAGCATCGGCTCGGTGATGATGATGACCTCGACCCCTCTGCCCATGGCCTCTTTGAATCGATGGCCATGCTCGGACCTCACCTCCTGGATCGCAGGGGTGGAGATGATGAACCTGGTCTTGGACGCGTCCAGCATCTCCCCCAACTTGCTCAGCACCCCTCTCTTCCCAGATATGGTGTAGACCAGCTGGGGCATCCCCTTTTCGCTAAGGAGCCCCTTCACCGCCTCCAGCTTGTTGAAGGCTTCCTCGAGCCCCCCCAATTCGCGGTTGCGGATCTGCTCCAGGGGCACGGGATAGAAGATGGTCGGGCGCCCTTGCACGGAGGTGACGAACTGCTTCTCCATCAGGGACTGCAACGCCTTGTAGGCCGATGTCCTAGGCATGCCGGCCAGCTCCGCGACCTCATCGGCTGAGGCTTGGTTCTTGACGATGATGGCGACAAAGGCCCTTGATTCGTATTCCGAGAGGCCTATCTTCTCTAAAACAGAGGATAACTTCCTGTACTCGCTTTCGAGGGATTCGATGTCCAGCTTCAGAACGTCAAACAGATTCATAAGGCTTAATTGTAGCTAATGCAGCTACATAAGTATTAAATTTACCTGCATTTTTACTTCCTCTAGGTGCAAACACCTATGATAGCAAAGCCAAGCGCTCTAAGGAAGGGGCTACCCAAGAGTACCGAGTCCCTGTGCCCCGAGTGCAAGATGGTCATCCCAGCGAGGATCTTTGAACAGGACGGCAAGGTCATGATGGAGAAGGACTGCCCAGCCCACGGCAGGGTCGTGGACGTGTACTGGTCTGACAAGGACCTCTACCTCAAGGCAGAGAACTTCGCCTATGATGGCACCGGGGTCGAGAACCCGGTCATTCCCAACGCGAAGGTCTGCCCCAATGAGTGCGGCCTGTGCCAGCTTCACCTGACCCATACCTGCCTGGCCAATGTGGACCTGACCAACCGATGCAACCTCAAATGCCCGATCTGCTTCGCCAATGCCAATCAGGCAGGCTATGTCTACGAGCCTAGCTTCGACGAGGTCGTCAAAATGCTCCAGATGCTCCGGGACGAGAAGCCTGTCCCGACGCCTGCCGTGCAGTTCTCCGGGGGAGAGCCGACCATATACCCCAAATTCATCGAGGTGATCGCCAAGGCCAAGGAGATGGGCTTCGCCCAGATCCAGGTGGCCACCAACGGCATCAAGTTCGCTAAGGACCCGAAGTTCCTAGAGGCAGCCGCCAGGGCGGGGATGAACACCATCTACCTGCAGTTCGACGGCTTGAAGGACGAAATCTACATGGCATCCAGAGGCGTCCCATTGCTGGAAACGAAGCTGAAGGTCATAGAGAACGTACGCAAGATGGAGAGGCCTCCATCCATCGTCCTGGTCCCGACCGTTGTCAAGAACATCAACAACGACCAGGTGGGCGAGATCTACAAGTTCGCGCTCAAGAACATCGACGTGGTGCGCGGGATCAACTTCCAGCCGGTGGCCTTCACCGGGAGGATCGACCAGGAAGAGAGGAGCAAGCACCGCTACACCTTACCCGACCTGGTCAAGGACCTGGAGAAGCAGTCTAATTCCCAGGTCACCAAAGAGGACTTCTTTCCCGTGCCGACCGTGGTGCCGATATCGACCTTGGCCTCGGCCCTGTTGGAGCAGAGCAAGGTCACGTTCACCACGCATCCCCACTGCGGCCTGGCCACATACCTCTTCGTCAAGGACGAGAACACCGTGGTCCCTCTGACGCGCTTCGTGGAGGTCGAGGCCCTCTTCAAGGACCTGTACGAGCTCAGCGTCAAGGCGGAGAAGTCCAGCGTGAAGCTGCCCTCCAAGGTCAAAGCCCTCAACATCCTGAAGAAGCACATAATCAAGGAGAAGGTCCCCGAGGGGCTCTCCACCACCAAGTTCCTGCAGATGATGGGGACGGTTTTCAGCGACACCTCCAAGGAGGGGCTAGCAAAATTCTCCTGGAACATGATGTTCATCGGGGGCATGCACTTCCAGGACAGCTACAACTACGACGTGGAGAGGGTCAAGCGCTGCGCCATCCACTACACCACCCCGGATGGCAGAATCATACCCTTCTGCGCCTACAACGGCGGCCCGACCTACAGGACCGAGATAGAGAAGAAGTTCTCCGTCCCCATCGCGGAGTGGCGCAAGAGGCACGGGGAGGAATACACTTGAAGAACGAATGGATGCATGTCGAGGTAGAGAGATGCATGCACTGCGGCGCCTGCGCGGGGACCTGCCCGGAGAACGCCATCTACTTGCATGAGGTGCTGGTGGAGTTCAACGACTCCTGCACCAGGTGCGGCCGTTGCGTCAGGCTCTGCCCCGTAGGGGCGATCACCATGGAGGCGAAGAAGAAATGAAGACTGACTACGACGTCATAGTGGTTGGTGGCGGCCCGGCTGGCAGCATGACGGCATACCACGCCGCCAAGAAGGGCGCCCGCGTCCTGATGATCGAGAAGCGCCAGGAGATCGGCTCGTCCCTCAGGTGTGCCGAGGGCATCTCCAAGAAGGGGCTGGACAAGGCCAAGATACCCCTGGATAAGAAATGGATATCGGCCGAGATGAAAGGGGCCAAGCTGGTCTCTCCCAACGGCTCGGTCTTCCGCATCGACGAGTCGCAAGCTGGAGACGAGGTCGGCCTGGTCCTGGAGCGCCATCTCTTCGACAAGTACCTGGCGGGGAGGGCAGCCAAAGCCGGCGCCGAGATCAGGCTCAAGACCGCCGCCAACGGCGTCATCAAGGAGGGCGATGCGGTGAAAGGGATCACTGGCACCTCGTTCGGCGAGCCGTTCAAGCTCACTGCTGGCTGCGTGGTCGGGGCCGACGGTTTCGAATCGCAGGTAGGGAGATGGGGCGGCCTGGACACGGTGGTGAAGATGAGCGACATCACCTCCTGCTTCCAATACCGGCTGACCGGCCTCAAGACCGAGCCCGACTATTGCGAGTTCGTCCTCGGGTCGGTGGCTCCAGGAGGTTACGCCTGGGTCTTCCCCAAGGGCGGCGACACGGCCAACGTGGGCATGGGGGTGCTCGCCTCCATGCTGAAGAAGCCGGGCGACGTCAAGAAATACATCGACATGTGGATCAAGAAGGACCCCAGGCTCTCCGGGGCCCAGCCTTTGGAGGCCGTCGGGGCCGCCGTGTCGGTATCCCCTCCGGTGGAGAAGAGCATCGCCAATGGCCTGTTGCTGGTCGGAGACGCGGCCAGGGTCATCGACCCCATCACCGGTGGGGGCATAGCCAACGGCTGCATCCAAGGCAAGTTCGCGGGCGAGGTGCTGGGAGATTGCGCCCAGGCCAAGGACTTCTCGGAGGCGGCTCTGAAGCCGTACGAGAAACTGTGGCGGGACGAGCTGGAGAACAAGCTGTACCGCAACTGGATGGCCAAGGAGAAGATGATAACCTTGACCGATGCTCAGCTCGATGGCGTGATCGAGATCCTGGCAGGCTGCGACATCCGGGAGATGAACGTCTATAACATCCTGGCGGCGCTGAAGCAAAGGATGCCCGATCTGGTGAAGGAGTTCGAGGAGTTCATCTGAGCCCTCGACTCCACAATATATTTTTTTTATTTTAATATATTTTAATATTATAGTTATTTCATGTCCTCCAGGCGAACGCCGGCCTCGCCTGTCACCACCTTGATCGGCATCCCTCCCTTGATCCGGATCGCCTCCGACACCGCATCGGGCCGGTCGGTAAGGGCTATCATGCTCCCTCCTCCCCCCGCCCCGGTCAGCTTTGCGCCGTAAGAGTACGGCAGCGCCGCCTTCACCAGCTTGTTCAGGGAGGGGTGGGACACCCCTAGAATGGCCAGTAGCTTGTGGTCGCGGGTCATGAGGCGGCCCAGCGCCTCCAGGTCATTGGCCTTGAGGCAGGTCATGCCCTCCCTCACGATACCGCCGATCTCTTCGATGATGTCCCGGGCGAACACGGTCCGGTCGGAGAAGCGCTTCACCTTGGCGACCAGCGGCCCGGTCGCGGCGTGGATGCCC
>JAJRAN010000003.1 GCA_028682915.1 Methanomassiliicoccales archaeon
GGTGGGCATCACCATTACTACCATAGAGGACCGATGGGCGGCCTGCTTCGAGTCCGGCGCCCCCTCCCCCTCGCGCCGGCTGGAGGCGCTACGCCAGCTGGTCGAGCGCGGCATCGACTGCTACACGTTCATAGGCCCCATCCTGCCCCTGGTGACCGAGCGAAGGCTGGAGGACTTGATCGGGTCCATCCACGACACCGGTTGCAGAAGGGCGATGACCGACCCGCTCCGGCTGCGCCCGGGAATGATCGGGAGGATGAGGGCGCTGCCGTGCGCGAGCGAGCTGGGGGAGGGGTTCTTCGTCCATTGCCAGGACCAGGGATATCTCGAGCGCGCGCAGGCCAGGGTGGTCGATTCCTGCGCCGAGCACGGCATCTCGGTCCAGACGGCCTTCTGAGCTCTCCCTGGGAGGGCACGGCCCTCATACCCTGTCCGAACTTGGAAGGCAGCCAGTAGAATTTCATTCTGAGCAACGCTTATATAGAAGCACTGAAATACCGGGGCACGGTGTTTACATGGCATACGGTTTGGGAGGCCAACAACCTATCATCGTGCTGAGAGAAGGCACGGAGAGGGCCAAGAACAAGGAGGCGCAATTCAACAACATTGCCGCCGCCCGTGCCGTCGCAGATGCGGTACGCTCGACCTTGGGTCCGAAGGGCATGGACAAGATGCTCGTGGATTCATTGGGCGACGTAGTCATCACCAACGATGGCGTCACCATTCTGAAGGAGATAGACGTTCAGCACCCCGCGGCCAAGATGGTCGTGGAGGTAGCAAAGACCCAGGACAACGAGTGCGGGGACGGGACGACCTCGTCCGTCATACTCGCCGGTGAGCTGCTTAAGAAGGCTGAGAGCCTGATCGAGCAGAACATCCACCCCACCATCATCGCCAGCGGCTACCGCATGGCGGCGGAGAAGAGCATGGAGATCCTGGATACCGTTGCGGTCGAGGTCACGCCCGATAACGTGGACATGCTCAAGAAGATCGCCAGGACCGCCATGACCGGTAAGAGCGTCGGCGGACAGAGGGATTTCCTTGCGGACCTCGCCGTTAAGGCCATCAAGATGGTGGCCGAGAAGAAGAACGGCAAGTACGAGATCGACGTGGAGAACATCAAGGTCGAGAAGAAGACCGGCGGGAGCATCGCGGACAGCGAGATGATCCAAGGGATCATAGTGGACAAGGAAAGGGTCCACCCACGCATGCCCAAGCAGGTCAAGAACGCCAAGATCGCACTGCTGACCGGCTCCCTCGAGATCAAGAAGACCGAGGTCGAGGCCAAGATCCAGATTCGCGACCCGGCGGCCATGCAGCGCTTCCTCGATGAGGAGGAGAGCAGCCTGAAGCACATGGCTGACAAGTTAAAAGAGATCGGCGCCACCGTGGTCTTCTGCCAGAAGGGCATCGACGACCTGGTCCAGCACTACCTCGCCAAGCACAACATCTACGCCTGCCGCAGGTTGAAGGAGTCCGACATGGAGAAGCTGTCCAAGGCAACCGGCGGAAAGCTCATCGGAAACGTGGTCGAGATGGAGAGCACGGACCTAGGAACCGCCGAGCTCGTCGACGACAGGAAGATCGGCGAAGAGAGCATGACCTTCATCACTGGATGCAAGAATCCCAAGGCCATCAGTCTCATGCTGCGTGGCGGGACCGAGCACGTCATCGAGGAAGTCGACAGGGCAATGCATGACGCCCTGCGCGTCGTCGGCGTGACCCTCGAGGATGGAAAGGCTGTCCCCGGTGGCGGGGCGCCAGAGATCGAGCTCTCCCTCAGGTTGGCTTCCTACGCCTCCTCCGTGGGAGGGCGTGAGCAGCTGGCCATCGAGGCTTTCGCCCAGGCCATGGAGGCCATTCCCTGGGCCCTGGCCGAGAACGCGGGCCTGGACGCCATGGACGTTGTGATCAAGCTCAAGAGCGCCCACGAGGGCAAGAAGGCCAACAAGAACGCTGGCCTGAACCTGAACAACGGCGAGGCCATCGACATGCTGAAGGAGAACGTCATCGAGCCCCTGCGGGTCAAGACCCAGGCGGTCAAGTCCGCCTCCGAGGTCGCCAACATGATCCTGAGGATCGACGACGTCATCGCCTCCAGGAAGGCCCCACCGATGCCCCCGGGCGGACCTGGCGGCGGCATGCCCCCAGGAATGGGCGGAATGCCTGGCATGATGTAATCCTGCCAAACAGCCTGGTCGAACGTCGAAACCCTTTTCATAAATCCCTTCAAATTTTCATTTCTTGTGGCATCGGACTCCCCTCTCCCGCTTGATATCCATCAAGAAAGGTTTATGATATGAGGCGGAGTAGGAAGGGGCATACCCAGGAGGGATGATTTGGGAAAAATGGTTATCAGATCCATACTGGCCCTCTCCACCGTGTTCCTGCTCGGCCTGATGCTGGCGGCACCTATGGTCTCCGCCACTGCAGAGGCGCCGACCTGGAACGAGGGCGATGTTTGGGCTATGGGAAAGACCGTGGACCTGGACGCCGAGTTCGCGACCCAGCTCCAGGACCTTGAGGACATGATCAGCAATATGCCAAACCCGCAGAACCTGGTCCTGAACGAGTTCGAGGTCCAGGCGTTGGCTAGCGCCTACGTCCTGTTCAAGGTCGATTCCGTGAACGAGACCGAGGCACGTCTGAAGGGTAGCTACGCCGTCAAATTCACCGGCGACGCGAGCATCTCCGTGACCGCTGACATGAGCAAGCCAGGGAGCTACGCATGGAGCGACGAGGTGCCCACTGAGCAAAGGACGGTATCTGCCGACGTCAGCATTGACATGGCGACGGTGCTGGAGATCGAAGTAGTCCTGGTGAAGGACACCGCGGCCATAAAGAGCATCACTATCAGCGTCAAAGCGTCGATGGTCGGGAGCGCGGACTTGGTCAACATACCCAATGAACAGAGCAACTGGACGACCCGTACGATCGCTTACGATAACTACGATGTCAGCGCAGACATCAACGTCTTCATGAGCGTCACGGTCGACTTCCAACCGGCTCTGAACCTCTACGACTTCCCATTGAGTGTCGACGATGAGTGGGTGATCGAGTCCACGGCCACGATGAGCGGTAGCTACGGAGGCGTAATCGACATCAATGGCCTTCCAGCCAATGTCGAGAGTGATCTCTTCTCCAACGAAATGCTTCAAGACGCTGGCATCGACTCATTCCCGATAGACCTGGCGCAGGCTATCCAGAACAATGACGAGCCCACCATGAACGATGGCGTGATCGGTCCGGAATCCGTCGTTATTGGACCGAAGACCGCGAACTGCATCTCCGTGGAGCAGGTCACCTTGCCCAACCAAGGCCTGGTCAGCAAGTACACAATCAGGATACAGGGTGAAGGCGACTATTACTACATCGATGGTGTGGATTGGCTCACCAGCATGCAAGATGTCGCCAATGAGATGGGAATGATCGAGGATCTTCCGGTGGACGTCCCCATAAACGCTGAGATGCTCAGCATGGACTCCGTCCCGGCATCGGAGGCAGAGCAAGGGATCCAGGACATCGCTGATTACCGCGCCCAGATCGCTGGGGAAAGCACATCGGATGGCGGCTCGGACTCTGGCATGTTGATGATATTGCTGGTCGTTGCCATCGCCGCGGTAGCCTTGATCGCCGTCGCGTTCCTCCTCCTGAAGAAGAAACCCAAGGCGCCTTAAACACCTTCCACCTTCCATTTTTTTCCATGTGAAACCTAGGTCTCAGGTCTTCGGCCATACGTGTCGAAAATGCATCTCATTTAGAGAATTCGAGCTTGGCAGCCTATTGAATATAGGCTTCATCTTCCATTCAAAAAGACATTATTTAATTAAGATAGAAACTAAATTAGGTAAAAAAATATCATTATATTCTTTCAATCTTCCCCTTCTTCCCCTTGGATATGTCCAATCCGAAGTCGGTGTGCTTGACGTAGCAGTCCACGCACCTCAGTTTCCCGCCTACTTGGATGGGAAGGCTGTCCACCAAATCCACGTCCATGTCCCAAAGCGCCAGCCTGCATGAGCCAGTCTCGTCACGGACGTTGATGTTCCTGACCTTTCCTTTTCCTCCCGTCCGCTTCTCGAACTCCCTGGTGTCCGCTATCTTGGCGACTTCGACCTCGATGGTCGCTTCCTCTCGGTCTTTGAGATCCTTGATGCTCTTGATATTGGCCATGAACATACCAGCCTATTCCGCACCTCTCTCGTTCAGCTCCTTAGGGCGGCTGACAGACATCTGCGGTGATGCCGTCCATAATATCATTGGGCATAAAGTTACGGATAAGTATGTAATTTATTAATTAATCTGTTATCGATACTAGTTATTTTTATATTGGTAATATATTTATTGTACAAAAATATGCAATACAGCTAATCATTATATAAAACTGAAATATATGTCAGACAACTGTCAGATACTGAAGGGATGGGATCCTCAGACTGACTTGCTGGATGGAAGGGGGCAGCACATGCGGGCCGCGATCTATGCCAGGGTATCCACCGAGGACCAGGCCAAGGAAGGCTTCAGCATAGCCGCCCAATCCAAACGGTTGAACGCCTACTGCAAAGCCCGAGGTTGGGGGCTGGCAGGCGAATACGTCGATGATGGGTACAGCGGCCGTGAGATCAAGAGACCAGCTTACCAGCGTATGATGGCTGAGCGCGATAAGTGGGATGTGATGGTGGTCCTGAAGATGGACCGCATCCACCGCAATAGCCGCAATTTCGCGGTCATGATGGACAATCTCCGCGACTGGGGTAAGGAGTTCAACTCTATGCAGGAGAGCTTCGACACCACCACGGCCATTGGTCGCTTCGTGATGGACACCATCCAGCGCATTGCACAGTTGGAGAGCGAGCAGATCGGAGAACGGGTGAAGATGGGCATGACGCAGAAGGCGAAGAAGGGGAACGGTTACCTAGGATTCGGAGAGCCATATGGATATGACTATTCGGACAAGAAGCTGTCCATGAAGGATGAGGAGGCAGCCGTGGTCAGGGAGATATTCATAACCTATCTGGTCGGAGCCAGCCTCCAAGAGATCGTCGACGGGCTCAACGCTCGAAACATACCTGCCAAGAAGGGGGGCGCTTGGACAAAGGAGGCCATCGCCAACATACTGAGGAACCCATTGTACTGTGGATATGTTCACTGGGATGGGATTTTGCGCAAGGGCCAGCACTTACCGGTCATCACGGTGGACCAGTTTAATTCCGCTCAGATCGAATCGAGGCTGAGGGCCAGGAAGGAACCGAGAGTGGACAATCTGGTCCACGTTGGCCTGAGCGAGGTCGTGCATGGTTAGAGCCGCCATCTACACCCGCGTTTCCACCGAGGACCAGGCCAAGGAAGGTTACTCTCTCGAAGCTCAGTTGGAGCGCCTGGAGTCCTACTGCGAAGCGCAAGGATGGGAGATAGCGGCCAAATATGTGGATGATGGCCAATCGGGTAGGAGCACCAACAGGCCGGCCTACCGCAAGATGATGGAGGAGCGGGACAGGTGGGACCTGATACTGGTGATGAAGATGGACCGCATCCATCGCAACAGCAAGAACTTCATGATCATGATGGAGAACTTAGAGCGCTGGGGAAAGAAGTTCACCTCCATGAACGAGTCCTTGGACACCTCCACCGCCGTCGGCCGCTTCGTGGTCGACATAATCCAAAGGATAGCTCAGCTGGAGAGCGAGCAGATTGGCGAGCGGACCTACATGGGGATGGCCCAGAAGGCGGAGAGCCTTGGAGGGATGATGGGCTTCTACCCCCCATTCGGCTATCACTATTCTGGAGGGAAGCTGGTCCATTCGGAGGAAGAGGCGGCCACGGTCTCGGGGATGTACCAAGCGTATCTCTCCGGGGACACCATGGGAACGATAGCATGGAGGTTGAACCAGCAGGGGATATTGACCAAAAGGCGGAACCGCTGGACTATCTGGTCGGTGAGCCACGTCCTTCACAACCCGCTATACGCCGGCTTCCTGAGGTGGGATGGTAGATTCGTTAATACCGATCACGAGGGAATAGTGCCGAAACATATTTTCGAATCGGTCCAGGCCAGGGCCGCTGAGAGGACCAGGGATCTAAAGAAGCGAACTATCGTGAAGTTGGAGAAGATCTCTATCCAGGATGTATGATCTGTAATATCCAGTAAACTGCCAGTGTCGGAGGCGAAACCCCCGAACTTAGTGGTATTATATAACGATTGCTATGAATCCCAGTCATCCCCCATTTTAGGCATTCAGATGCTTTTTCAGGCCCCCAATCAGACGCCTGAGATACATAAAGTTTAATATATTCTATCTGAATGATATCAGGCACGGAGCTGCGTAAGCAGTTCAAGGACATGGAAAGGGAAAGGGGGATCGCAATCGAAGAGATATGCGTAGCTAGATTGCCACTTTGCAGTCCTTTGCATATCAAGGGGGATTGCATATTTCCAGCACCTTTCTATTCGTCCATAATGGAGGAGAGTTGAAATGATTGAAGACAGAAACATACACATGAAGCTCGGGATGGCCGAAGGCTTTGGCTGCGTATTGGTGGCCTATTTGACCTTCATGGTAGCGATGTGGGGCTTTGACCAAGTGACCCCAGGCGCTGCCATCTTGGCTGTGAGCTACTGGTGTGGCATTGGCTTTTTGATTGTGACCGTGGTAGCATTCTTCAATGAGAACTACCTGATGAGCTGCGTGTTCGGCATCCTGGGTGTATTCACCCTGCTGTTCCCGGACTTCGCAGTCGCCACGCTAACTGGTGCTGAGACCGCCAACAACGGCGGAATGGCCATCCTGTTCGTAGGCGTTGTCCTGCTGGTTCTGACCATCGTCTCTATCGCTCAGCCGATCAGGCTGGTGCCGATATTCCTGCTAATGGCGGCCTTGATGTTCTTCTTCATCGGGCTGTGGTGGGGCGACCTGGCGAACGACACCTACCAGATGCTTACTGGCGTCTTCGCAATCATAACCATGCTGCTCGCTCTGTACTTCGTTGCAGCCGTTGGAGTCCTGGTGCTCAAGGGAAAGCCAGTCTTGCCCTTGCTCATCAAGGGATGAAGGAAGACCAGTAGCTGGAAGGATAAACGATTTAGGAGGGGAAACCCCCTCCGGGAAATTGTTTTTTTATTTCGATTAGCATCCATCCCGCCCAAATCATCGGAAGAGATTGCTTATTTACACATTCCAGCGTTTCTGATATTATGATCGAGTATGAGAACAGGTGGTCCCTTCCGGATTGGAAAAGCGCTCTCCTCTGGACGCGCGCCAGGAACGTCCAGGGCATGAAAGTGGTGCTCGACATCCTTGGGGAAGCATCGAAAACCTTGAATGATGCTGAGGTCGCAAGGGACGCCTATTTGGACCTGGTCACAAACATCTCCAATGAAAGACTGTATGCCTCGATATCCGTGAAGGCCAGCTCCCTTGGCTACACCTTGGACAGATCTGCCTGTTTGGACAACATCCTTGCCATCGCAAAGGAATCGGCGGCTAGGAAGGTCGGCTTCGAAATGGATATGGAGGGCAGGTCATTGGTCGACTTCACCCTTGAGGCTGCGGGGAAATGCTCGCAGTCGAAGTATCCCATCACTCTGGCTCTCCAAGCTTATCTGGACAGAACACCCATGGACATTAATGCCGCGATTACATCTGGCATAAGGGTGAGGCTGGTTAAGGGAGCGTATGTGGGAGATGTGGTGGATTACATGGACATCCAAGGAAGATTCAAGAATCTCGCTCGGATCCTCATCGATAGCGGGGCTTCATTCTGCGTCAGTACACATGACTCAGAGCTGATAGTATGGACCACTATGAAGGCCGCCGAAATAAGTGAGAGGGTCGAGTTCGGAATGCTCAAAGGGCTCTCCGATCAAACCAAGCTAGATTTCATAAAGAATAAATGGAGAGTCTCCGAGTACGTCCCGTTCGGTTCGAGCAAGGCTGCCTACGAGTCAAGGAGGAGGGCTTATTTGCGGATGCTAGAATCGATTGGGAGGCAATCCGCCCCATAATCGGTCGATAACTCAATCTTTTTCGATTTAGGACGAGAAACAACCCTGTTGAGCCCGACTTATTGCGACAATCCTCCATAATCAAGTTGATATTCGGGAGACCGTCGTTGACTAAAATGAATTCTTTTGAACAGCGAATACATAATATTATTAAAATCAATATTAATGATAAATTCATGTAAACTATATATTATATGGATGTACATAATGGCCATAGTACTATGGCAACCATCGAGCGAAGGCAGAAAACAGTCGCCTCTAAAAAAGAGGACGAGGAAGAAGATGAGCGAACCGTTCTAGATAAGAAGACAAGCATCCAACTCACCCCATCGACGAGAGACAGGTTATTCCGTTTGAAGTTCAGACGGAGCTATAATCAGTTCATCAATGAGCTATGCGATCTTTACGAAAGAGAGATGGCCGATAAGGAATGAGCAGAGGGTGGCTCCTCGGAATTGGCAGTACAATACTGTACAATATGATATCTTATTTAATTAGTTTAGCTAATATCGATATTGACAATAATAAAATAATTTTGAGCATAAAACGCTAGACATTGGTCCATTTTTCAATAAAATCCCGTTCTTATTCCAATGATGTCTAGCGTCAAGTCCCGATTGATCACGTGATTTAATCCGCTTTAGATGATATCGACTGTGGTAAAATGGCGTAATTAAGAATAATACTAAACTATTATTGTTAATATCGATATCATAACTAATAATATAGCACATAATGATTGATGCATTAAGGAATCATTCAAATCAAGCGCTCAGAATAGCTACCAGATTCGGAATTACGTCATGGAAATCTTCGAAGCTCACGAATGGAAGATTTCTTCTGGCCAACTCAGATTCCAATCTCCTTCCCTTCACTGCGAATCGATGATCGGAAAGAGCACAGGCTTCAGCGTCTGGCATCCCATCACCAAAATAAGCGACCTGGAAGCGCTTCCTCCGATATTGAAGGACGAGATCGTCCTTGAACGTCCTGGATCCAGGCACGACAAGGGCCGGAAACTTGAAACCGATATGTCCGTCATCGTTGAAGGTGCCAGCCGAATAAGTAGACACTTTGCCCTCAACTCCTAGCCTCGCCAAGAAATGCTCAATCACGAAATCCAGCCCAGCGGATACTATTACTACCTCGGCATCGTGCTTCAAGCAGAGGTCCACCATTTCCCGGAACCCCTTCCTTATGATTATATTCTTATCCAGTTCATCTAAAATAAGGGCCTTTCCTGCCTTCACCATCGCGAATTGCTCCCGCATGCATTCAAGGAGGCTGATCTTTCCCTGGACGTAATCATCATCCAATGCTCGCCAATCCCCCTCGGCGTGCTCGTCGAGAATCCATTCAGCCGTGTCCTGGACAGTGATCGTTCCATCAAAATCGCAGAGCACCACGTTATTCTTCAGCTTCGGCAGAAGGTCACCTTGCCAGCAAACAACCTTCGACTAATTCTAGCCTTGCCCCGAGGGCATTAGAATTTCGTATACCCATAGTGCATCTTTATTATGAAGCTGGAGATAGGTAAATCGATGTCCGATGATTGGACCGAGCTCTATCGTCCCAAATCACTAAAGGAGGTCATCGGCAACTCCAAAGCGGTCAAGGAGCTGAAGGATTGGGCGGTATCATGGGAGGCAGGCATACCACCCAAGCGCGTCGCCGTCCTGATAGGCCCGCCTGGCGTAGGCAAGACCTCGTCGGCCTTGGCCTTGGCCAATGATTTCGGATGGGGAGTAATCGAGATGAATGCCTCGGACCAGAGGAACGGCGAGGCGATCAGACGCGTCGCCCTGCGAGGCGCGCTCACCGATACTTTCACCAGCGAGGGCGAGTACCTATCCCACCGCCAAGGTCGGAAGAAGCTCATCATCATGGACGAGGCGGACAACATCTTCGGCCGGGAGGACCAGGGCGGCGTCCCGGCCGTCGTCGAGCTTATCGCCAAGACCAAGCATCCAGTCATCCTGATAGTCAACGATTTCTACGGATTGAGCCGGAAAAGCTCGGCCATCAAGGAGAAAACGCTGCAGATAAAGTTCACCAGGATCCCCTCGCCCACGATCAGGACGCTTCTCCGCAAAGTGGCCGCGGACCAGGAGATATCCGCCTCCGACGGCGTGCTGGACATCATCGCCAAGAACTCCAATGGCGACCTGAGGGCCGCTCTTCGGGATCTCCAGGCGATCGGGCTGGGCAACATCGAGCTCAAGGAGGAGCAGGCAATGGCCCTGGACAACCGGTTGTCGTCGAGGACCATGTACGAATTAATGGGGGAGATATTCCAAGGAACAGCCCCTCGCCTGGCCCAGATGCACATGTGGGACATGCAGGAGACGCCGGAGTTCGTCCTGCTCTGGGTGGACGAGAACCTCCCCATCGCCTACCGCGACAGCGAGGACCTCTGGCGTGGATACCAGCTGCTAGCACGCGCCGATGTGATGCTCGGTCGCGTCAAGCGGAGGCAGTACTTCGGATACTGGAGCTATGCCAGCGACCTGATTAGCTTCGGGATGTGCGCAGCCAAGAGCAGGCCATACCGCGGCTTCATCCGATATCAATTCCCCGGCTACCTGTTGAAGATGGGCCGCAGCAAGTCCATGCGCGGGGCCAAGCAAACTCTGGGGCTGAAATTGGGGTCTGTCTGTCATACCTCCTCCAATACAGCCATCATGGAAATAATGCCCTACATCCGCCAGCTGTTCAAGAAGGACCAGGAGTTCAGGCTTGCCGCCATGTCCATCTTCGGACTCGACGAGGAGGACGCCGCGTTCCTCCTGGAAGAGAAGATGGACTCCTCGGCGGTGAAGCACCTTATGCAGGCATTGCAGAGGAAGCGGTCCGGGGAGGCGGAGGAGCACGACCTCCGTCCGACCAAGATCGAGGAGGCCGCGGAGAAAGCCGCGAAAGAGGACAAAGCTCCTGACGAAAGCCTAAAGCAGAGAAGCTTGTTCGAATACTGAGGACCGGGAATGAGGCAGGAGCTCAAGCAGAAACTTGATAGGCAGCAATACCGGATGGCGGGTGAGACCGCGGCGGTCAAGCTGTGCCATTGGATGCGCCAGTCCCTCCTGAACAAGCGCCATTGCTACAAGCAGGAGTTCTACGGCATCGGCTCCCACCGCTGCCTGCAGATGACCCCGGTCGTCCACGACTGCACCCACAACTGCATATTCTGCTGGAGGGTGCGCGGCTTCGAGAGCGCGGAGAGGAAGTGGGATTCGCCCCATGACATGCTGGACAAGCTCATCGAGCATCAGCGCAAGCTCATAACCGGGTTCCCCGGGGACGCCCGATGCGATATGGCCAAGTACAAGGAGGCCAAGGATCCCAAGCATGTCGCCATCTCCCTAGCCGGAGAGCCGACCCTGTACCCCTACCTGGGGGAGCTCATCGAGGAATGCCACAAGCGGGGAATGACCACCTTCCTGGTGACCAATGGGACGCTGCCCGAGGTTCTAGAGAGGCTGGACCCTCTCCCCTCTCAGCTCTATGTGACGGTGGCCGCGCCCAACAAGTACGTGTACAAGGACGTCTGCCAGCCCAGGATCCCTGATGGCTGGGAGAGGCTGATGCGCACATTGGAACTCCTGCCCTCCCTTGGCACCAGGACGGTCATAAGGCACACCCTGGTCCGGGAGTACAACCTGGGGTGGGAGGAGGAGTACGCCAAGCTGGATGAGCGGGCCAAGCCTACCTTCATCGAGCCCAAGGGCTTCGTCTTCGTGGGGGACGCGAGGCAGCGGATGAGCATCGACAACATGCCCTCGCACCAGGAGGTCGCCGAGTTCGGCCAGAGGCTGGCCACGTCCCTCGGCCTATGCCTGTTGAAAGAGAAGAGGGACAGCAGGGTCGTCCTTCTGGGGGAGAGTGACGCCGAGACCCAGCTCAAGTTCGATTAGAGCCACTTCCTCAGATGTATCTTCTCTGGCGACATTCCCGCGGACTCATAGAGCCGGATCGTACCCTGTTCCCGGGCGGCCACGCTGAGCATCAGGGAACTCGCGCCGCCCTCGCGCGCCCAGGCCTCCGCCCTGGCCATCAGCTCCTTGGCCAAACCCTTCCTGCGATGCGACGGCTCCACATAGACCAGGTATATCCAGGCGACCTTCGAGCCCGCCTCGGGCCGGATCCTCATCAAAATGCATCCAGCCCTTGCTCCATCCCGGTCCCAGGCGATCAGCGCCTCGCTCCGCTCCGGTCTTTCCTTCAGGAGCTGGGCGAGACCGGCTTGCTCATTATCGTGCGCGAGGTAGAAGCTCATCTCCTGGCGTACCTCGGCCTCGCCCCTCTGCTTCAGAGCGGGCCACTTGGCCGTCTCGTAATAGGTGGAGACCAACCGGTCCAGAATATAGTCCCAGTCCGGCCCCACGGCCGTTTTGAACATCATCCCGCTCGCCGTCATCTTCATGCGATGTTAGGGGCGAGGAGGGCATTAAACCGATGCCGGTCAGCGCATACGGATGGTCTCGAGGTTCATCGGGGCCCGGGTCTCGATGTTGAACTTCTTGTACAGCGCGGAGGCCAGGTCGGTGCACTTGTGCTCCTCGCCGTGTCCGATTATTATCCTCTCCGGCTTGGGCTCCAGGGTGGCGATGTAGTTGATCAGCTGCCTGCGGTCGGAGTGGCCGGAGAATCCGTCCACGTTCTCCACGTTCATGCGGATGGGGATGGACATCTGCTGCTTCTTCTCCATGATGTTGATCTCGCTGGTGCCCTTCTGGATCCTTCTTCCCAGCGTCCCCTCCGCCTGGTAGCCGACGAATATGAGGGTGTTGTTAGGGTTGGTGGCCCAGGCCTTGACGTACTCTATGACCGGCCCGCCGCTCATCATGCCGCTGGTGGCCAGTACGACGCAGGGGTTGGGGTCGTTGCAGATGTTCTCGCGCATCTCCTTGCTGTCCACCCGCTTGAATATCTCCGAGAGGAACGGGTTCTGGCCCATCTGGAAGATCTGGGTGCGCAGCTGCGAGTTCAGGTACTCGGGGTAGGCGGTATGGATGGCGGTGGCCTCCCAGATCATCCCGTCCAGGTAGATGGGGAGCTTCTCGATCTTGCCCGTGCGCATGAGCTCCTCCAGCACCAGCATGACCTCCTGCGAGCGCCCGACGGCGAACACCGGTATGACCAGCTTGCCCCGGTTCTGCAGAGTTCGCTCCACGATGGACTTCAGCTGGTTGGCCGCGTC
Organism: Methanomassiliicoccales archaeon; assembly: GCA_028682915.1. Lineage (GTDB taxonomy): Archaea > Thermoplasmatota > Thermoplasmata > Methanomassiliicoccales > UBA472 > JAJRAN01. The sequence goes on from JAJRAN010000003.1 coordinate 13,200, forward strand.
CGTCCTGGAGGGCTGGATGTCGTGGTAGCCCCCGTAGGTGGATTCGATGACCAAGGTCTCCAGGCGCGGATACTTGTTCACGGTGGCGTTGAAGAGCCAGGTGCGCTCGAACTTCATGTCGCCGGTGAAGGCGATGTTGTAGAGGCCGTCTCCGACATGGAAGTGGCAAACGGCCGAGCCTAGGATGTGCCCGGCGTTCTGGAACGTCAGCCTGATGTCCGGGGCTATGTCCGTGGTCTCGCCATACTTCAGGGGTATGCAGTGGGTGACGGTCTCGCGCACGTGCGCCGAGGAGTATGGCGGCTTCTTCGGCCCGGAGTCCTCATCGTGGTCCTTCTTGTCGTCCTCGTCCTTGACGTTGCGGACCTTGATCGAGTCCAGGAGGATGAGGGCCATCAGGTCCCGGGTGGGCGGGGTGAGGTACACCGGCCCCTTGTACCCGTACTTGAAAAGGACTGGGAGCATGCCGCAGTGGTCGAAGTGGGCGTGGGTTACCACCACCGCGTCGATCGAGTCCAATGGCATGAGCTCGGGAGCGCTGAAATAAGGGTGATTCTCCGTGCTGGTCGGGTCGGCCCCGCAATCGATGAGGATCTTCGAGTCGCGGGTGGACAGGAGCGTGCAGCTGCGGCCCACCTCCCGGAACCCGCCCAGGGCGGTCATGCGAAGCCAGTTCTCGCTCCCTTCCAGCTTGGGCCGGAAGAGGCGCTTCCCCACCTTCCTGAGGAAGTCCTTGCGGTCGTCCTGAACCTGGCGCAGGTACTTGCGGATGTCGGAGACCGTCTTTGACGGGATAGGGGGCGCGCGGACCACCTTGGGGGCCCAGCCCACCTCCTTCTTGATCTCGTTGAGCACCGCGCCCTGCTTGCCGATGACCAGGCCAGGGGCCATGGCCTCAATCGTCACCTCGCCGGTGTCCTGCTCGAAATAGATGTCGGTTATCTCGGCCTCGACGGGGATGATCTCCCGGATGCGCTTCTCCACCACCTCCGGGTCGGCCAGGGTGCTGGGGTCGGGCCGGATGGCCACGCGGCGCCTCAGCCCCTGGGCCAGCTGCCTCACGATGTCGTTGTTGGAAGCGAACGCCTCCATGTCCTGGGTGTAGATGACCACCACGGGCCCCTCGAAATCGATGGAGGTGATGTTCACGCTGGAAGGCACGATCTTGAG
>JAJRAN010000031.1 GCA_028682915.1 Methanomassiliicoccales archaeon
CCGCGAGCACCAGGGCACCCGCCTCCAGCGTCCACCTGCCCTCGCCGAACTCGTCCTTCACCGCGGCGGCGGTGTTGTGCACGATGAAATCGTTGGCCACGAAGGTGTGGCTCTCTTCCACGGTCAGATCATATACGAACGGCACGAGGTCGTCCTTCAAGGGCAGGCAGCGATCGATGGGGGCCCAGACCAGCTTGCCGTCGTTCCGCACCAGCGCCTCATCCCCCTTCTTCAGGTCCTGAACCCGCGAGAACCCGTCCGCCATCCCGAACCGCCTGGCCTTGATCCTGGTCTCGGGGGTGACGACGATGCGCTTGTCGCCCGCCACCACCTCGACGAGGGCGGGCGGGGTCTTGATGCGCCAGACCGCCTTCAGCTCGCGCGGTTGGTCCGTGCCATGCCAGACAGAGTCGATCTTGTGCCCAACGCATCCCTGCGACCATATCCCGGGCTTGACCTCTTCGGGCCGGGTGATCATGCCCTCCACGAACTCGCCGATCATGGTGGGCCTGCCGTCCACGTTGATCATTGAATCGGGATGCACGCATAGGCCAGCGGCTGAGGAGGACTTGCCCGAGGCGTAGATGCCCCTGGGGGCGAGGTCCGCCATGTAACGCAGGATCTGGCTGTTGTGCGAGATTATGCCGTTAGTGATGAAGTTGTGCGTCCCCTCGACCTCGAGGTCGTAGACGAACTCCTCCAGGGCCGGGACCTCCTCCTTGGAGGCGACCTGGTCCCAGTCCAGCCCCCTCTGGAACCCGTGGGTCTCATCATAGCCGGTCAGCCCGGCCTGGGTGGCCACGGCCACGTGCTGCCCCACGAACAGCAGGCTCGCCGACCTGAACTGGATCCATGGGCCGTTCTGAACGAAGAGCGGATGGGTCGGGGTGACCGTCAGCGTCCTGCCGGATTTGGTGGTGATGCGCAGCATCTTCGGCGGCGATGTCCTCCTCCAGGCCCTGACCGCCCTGCCGAAGTCGATCGCGCCACGGTTGGAGAAGGTGAATAGGCTTAGGTCCAATGGGGCCCAGACGCCGTCGTCCACCTTCTCCACTGGCCCTTTTGCGATGGCCCCGTCCACGATGTCCTTGATCCTGGTCGAGCTCTGGTCGGAGAGGAGGACCTCGGTGTCCCCGGTGACGCACTTGGCCACGCCTGGATCTCCAACCAGTAGGATGTGGATGTCCCCGCGTATCTTGGTGCCGTCGTCCAAGGACTTGTGCACGCCGCCGAAGAGCTGCAGGGCGATGGCCTCCTTCTCGCGGTCGTAGCCGTAGATGGTGGGGGAAATCGAAGCCACGATCTTCTTGAAAAGGGATGGGTCACGGGCCTGGCGGAGGATCTCCATCTCGTCCTCCTCGGTGATGGAGACCTCCTGGTACTCCTGGTCCCTCTGCTCCACGCTGAGCACGTCCAGGTTGATATCGAACAGTGTGGACTTCTGCTGCGTGCCTTTCTGCACCGAGCGCAGGATGCCGTTCATGGTCAGCCGGTCGCCGGGCGAAACGAAGCCAGCCAGGTCGTCCTCTATGTAGCCGGTCAGCCTCTCGGGCTGCGCCCCTCCCCTCAGCCCCTCCGGGTTCTCCTGGATCTCGACCTTCTGCGTATCTACGTACCGAGAGTCCTCGCTGAGCAGCTTGAACTTGGTGCTGGATGCTGTCCTGCCGCACCCGTTCTGCTCCTTGTAGCACTCCATCGGCTCCTTGAAGTACATGCCCTCCTGGGGCTCCTTGATGATCATGCCGCACCGGGCGCACTGGAAGATGGCGTCGACGATCTTCGGCCGCACCTCGGTGGCCTTCCTCACCAATCCCTCGACGGCGATGAGCGTACCCAGATGCTCGCTTCTTATCTTGCGGATCTCCACCTTGCTGTCCCTAGGGAGACCGATCATCCTCAGCTGGATGGCGGCCTTCTCTCTTCCGGGGGGCACTAGCTTGGCCATGGCCTGTTTGCCAAAATGCAGGCACCGCACCGGATGCTGCAGGACGTAGTCGGCCATGTCCGGGTCGAAGAGGTCGAGCTGGTCATATGCCACGTACACGCTACGCTGCTCCGGGTATTGGTCCGCGACCTCGATTATCTTGACCCGGTAGTCGGTCGCCTCAAAGAACTCCTCCCACCGGGCGAGGAGGTCCTCATCAGTGTAATCGCTTGCCAGAAGCCTCACCTCTCCCCTTGACGGAACCGGCGAATTGACCACTATGCGCTTCTAGAATAAAAGGTAATGCCGGTCCGCCTCTGGCATCGTGACGCGTCATGTCGAGCCCTTTCACATTCGTGATCCCGAGTTATTTAGCTGCATCGGGGGGGGGCTTGAAACTCGCATCTATTAGATGTAGTCTGATTGAATGGCCACGACCTCGGCGCTGGTGTGTGCCTGGGAATATCTCTCGAGGGGTTCCTGGTTCAATATCAGGAACTGCTCCCCGAAGGAGAACCGGGAGAGGACCGCCTTGGATTGCCCCTTGAGGCCAACGATATAAAGGGCGGCGGCGACCGCCTCGGCGCTGGAGAGTTTCATAGGCTTGCCCCAGTTCACTGGGTTGGCGGCGAGGAGGTAGGGGAGCGCCCTCGAGTGATGGTGCCTGGCGAGCTTGGGGAAGGAGTCGATGTTCTTCCAGGAAAGGTCCATGACCAGGACGCCGTGAGCCTCCACCGTGCCACGGTCCTCCGCGGAGACGGCCTTCTCCGCTGCAGGGTCAAGCACCAAACATCCTTTGGGAATGCGGCGGAGGTCGTGCACCTCCAGCGCCAGACCAAGGAGGAGCATCTTTTTAGAGGTGCACCTCTTGGGGTCGCATTGGCCTTCGTCGTAGACAAATACCTTTGCCCCCTGGGGGGGAACAGGATCGATCGCTCCCTTGCGCATCTAGGCTCCGTGGTTCATGGGCGGGGCGGCACATATCCTTGTGCCTGTCCGGGCCAGCTATGATCGTTGGGAAAGGCGTTGTTGGGCTGACTCGCGAGGCACATAGCGAGGGTACGGCAGATAATCTTACCTCGTTTCCACAGCTATTTTGATGAGGGGGGCCAGGTTGGAGAGCAGCTTCGCCTCTGCCTTTCTGAGATGCTCGGAGTATGTGGACCGAGATATCTTTGCCCTCCTTGCCAACACATTCATGTCGACCCTGGCGGGCTCATCGAAGTATCCTTCGGAGTATGCGTCTGCCAGTGCCGATAGCTGTCTTGGTGTTACCCCGGTCAGGATATTGGAGGGCGAGATGAACATCTCGCTGGCGAACGTGCAGAAGTCAAAATCCCTTATAGAGATCAGGTCCACTTGGTATCCCTTGCTTGCAATCTTTCCCAGCGCCTTCCGCGCGCTCTCCCGGTCCGGGGAAATCACCTTGTAATGCGCTCTTCCCGCCTCGAAGATAACCGGTTGTACATACCAGCAATGTTCGTCCTGTAAGAGGGTGGACACGTTCTCACTGCCGCAGTCGCAGATGGTGGACAGGAACCTGAGGGTATGGGATTCCTTTATCGGCGCGGACGCCGCGATAAGCGCCTCGGCCTCTTCCCCGATCCTCCTCAATTCCTCCTCGTCCTTGGAGTGGAACTCGTATAGGTGGGTCTGGGCGTTGCACCAGATCATCACTTTGGAGTTGGGGTACTTATTCGTTAGGCTGCTAAAAGCGGAATTGAACACGACTTCGATCGTCGCCTCACAAAGGGCCATGCAATTATCATGGTAAGATGGTGTATTAATCTTATTACCGGCCCAGGCCGGTATAGGCGTTTGCCAGAAGGTTTGTGATTTGGAGAGGGGGTCGAAACGACTACCGGCGTACACCGGTAGAAAGCTCGTTATCCTGAACTGCCTGCTCGTTCTTGGTGATATAATGATTCCATGGGCGGTAGTTGAGAACGGGATTCGCCGCGTGCCTGCATCGAGGGAGCTTCAAGAACTTACGGAGCTGGAGAGAGACGGTATTGGAAAATCCATGCTGACGGCGGGCGTGATCGCGTTAGACGGCGAGGCGACCAATGAGCGGGCAACAAAGGAAGAGTTCGTTCGCTTCCAGGATAAATGGCTCAGAAAACTTGGCGGCCGGATTCTCGGATCCAGGGCGTGATGCTGTTCATAGACCCGCCCTAGCAACCTTTTCTCTTCTGTTTTGCAATCCCATAATTGATCCGGTTCCTAGCTACAATATGGCCTTTTAACTCTAGCTTGCACAGCTGGACGGGCAGCGACCACCTCAATTGCCCCGCGAGCGGCCTTCTTCTGTTATCGCTAGCTCATCCATGCTTGCCATCACTCCGTGCTCTTTTTCTCACTTGCCAGGGCTGCGTTAATGAAGAAGCTGGCTCCAACCGAGCCACTGTTTAGCATAATGCTTAATTAGTTAAACGCTCAATTGACAATATAGGTGATGGGATGCATACGGGATTCGATTTGCTTAGCGGAAGCAAGCAACTGCAAATCCATTGGATGAAGAGGATACTGGCGGGATTCATCGACCTGGCCATCGTCGTAGCCCCGATCTCCTTAGCCTTCGTTGCTCAAGAGAGCCCGGACATCGTCCTGGCCGGCCTGCTCTCCGGGCTTGGGTTCTTCCTATACAGTACGATGCTAGAGGGGCTGTTCGGGCAGACCTGGGGGAAGCGGCTCCTCGGCCTGAGCGTCGTCACAGAGGGGCATAGCCACAGCCTGGTGCACGCCGCCGTCCGCTCCGTGCCCAAGTTCTTCTGGTACATCTTCCTGCCATTCGATGTGCTGGCTGGAATGGCGATGGAGGGCGACCCGAGGCAGAGGTTCACCGACCACGTCGCCTCCACCAAGGTGATAGCCCTGCCGGCGGAGAAGCGGGAGAAGGCCATCAGGGCCTCGGGCGAGAAGCCCCAGTCTACCAACCAGTAAGCTCAGGAAATTCCCGAGGGACGGGAGAGATAGCGAGGGCTGGAGGGACCGAACGCCATCTCCAGCCATTCCTTGATCTTGTCCCTGACTTCGCGGAACTTGTCCGCCATTTCTTCAGGAGTCCCGTCGAACGAGCTAGGGTCCTCGAATGGGTGATGGAGCAGCTCGGCCCCGCCAGGATCCACAGGGCAGGACTCCCGAGCGCTTTCGCACACCGTGACCACGGTGTCGTAGAAGTCGTCCATTATCTCCTCGATGCTCTTCGACCGCTGATGCGAGATATCGATGCCGATCTCGGCCATGACATCGATTGCGAGGGGATTTATGCAGCCAGGTTTCACTCCGGCACTGAAGGCTTGGTACCTATCTACGAACATGTAGTTCAACAGGCCTTCGGCCATCTGCGAGCGGACCGAGTTGTGGGTGCAGATGAATAGGACCTTCTTCGTCCCGACGCGATCGCGGGAGCAGGGGACAGCCCTGCCTTCGACCGAATTGAAGGGCCTAACCTTTACCATTTCAGCTCCTAACCTTCTCCTTGACCACGGACTTGCTGCCGCACTTCGGGCATTTCGGGCCTTCGTTCGCCGCTTCGAGGTCCTTGGCGGTGGGCATGAGGGTGGCCCTCCGACCCACCCATTGGAAGGTGTTGCCGCACTTCTTGCATTTGTAATGGGTCTTGGGTGTGAGGAGCAGGAGGATCCTAACGATCCCGACGACGAGGATGATCGTCCAGAAGAACCAGTTGTCAGGAAGCAGCAGGAGGCCGGTCACAATGACCACGGCAACCCAGAAAATTGCCGCCAGGTTCTTGGTGTTCTTCCAAGGGCTCTTCTTCAGCTCCTGATCGCTCATCAGAAGGTGCATCGCAGCACAATTCTTAAAATCACCCTATCGCTCGTCAGGTTTATTTCAGGAAAGACGCTAGGGAGTCCTGCCACCGTGATGACAAACCCAGCTCTGATCCAATGATGACAGACGGGCGAGCTGAGTGGCTCTCGAAATTATAGTAATATCGTGGGATATCAAAATGATGCCGTGCCCTTTCACCATGGGCATCAATCATTTTTTCCACCAAACCCACCCTCCTTCGTTGATTGAGAATGTGCCTTCGATTCGCCCCTTCTTCCTCATTTTCATCAAAATTTTAACAAGGTCATCGGGGCAGTGTTGATCTAAAAGAACGTATTTCTTTTGAAGCTCTGAGGTAGTTATTGGAATTGTGGTTAGATATTCAAGTATCGAAGTTTCAGTGTTCTCAACCATCATCATCACTGCAACAATGGCCATTCACTGTTAGATATTCTTGCTTGTTGGCTAAAAGAAGAGAGATAAAGAATAAGAGTAAGTGGTTTTATTGCTGTCTTTTTCCGCTCACCAGCTGAATGTGATATCGTCAATCGCTGCGTTGGTTGGGGTGTACAGCATGGTGACCGTGTAGCTCACGGCGGGGGTTGTTGCAGCAGTTAGAGTAATGGTGATAGAATCACCGTTGCTGATTGCGGCGTCCCCTCCAAGGTTGACCGGCGCTATACCAGTGACCGCGACGACAGTGCTAGTGACTACTGTATAAGCACCGCTCGCATAGACATAGGTCTCAGAGTTAGTTCCATCGGATACGATGATCTTGACTTGGTCCCAGTTCGTCGTAGGTGTGATCACACCAAACTGGACCTTTTCAGTGGTGGCGCTAAGCTTCTGAGTCTGGGTGAACGCGCCCGTCGGTGTACTCTCGGTCGGGCCACCGAACCCCATGACCATCACGTAAAGAACGGCGGCCAGCACGACGGTAATCGCGACCATCAAGATGGTAGCGATGACCGGCGAGACCGCGTCCTTCTTCATTTTCCATATCTTCTTCATTGTTTAGTCCTCCTTGGCAGGAAAATTCCTACCAACAAAACATATTCAACATTTGTGCATTATAAATATATCTGTTCCGGAATCATTTGTGAAACCACAACTGGCATCCCCTGTTTCTCATCGGTGGGAATCATTTCGAGCAACCTTGTCAAAGTGGGATGATGACGTCGCATATCATGGCCATCGTCTCCCTGGTCTCGGGTCTGAGCTGATCGGGGATGGCGAGGAGGACGGGATAAGCCTCCTTGGCCTTCAGGCTGTTCGTCAAGATGGTCAGGAACTCGGTGAGCATCTTGTTCTCGTTATGGAGGGCGAAGGAGTTGACCGAGTCCAGCACCACCAGCATCTTCTTTCCCTGCGCCAGGCGGTAGAAGTACTCAACCTTGAGGATGATGTTCTCCAGCATGGTCGGGCTCTCCACGAAGGCGGTGTTCTCCGAGTCCTCCATGGACGCCATGAGGGTGTGGGAGATGCAGTCGACGAACCTCAGGTCCTTCACCTTCACTTCGAGCGCCTCGAGGGCCGCGTTTAGCGTCGACGAAGGCACCGAGGCGGTGATGTACACGCATACCAGGTCCTTCCCGGATGAGAAGTCGTCAAGTATCCCCCTCACCGCATCGAAGTAGCTGTCTATCTTGATCTCGAAAGCGACCGCGGTCGAGGGCCCCACCTCCTCAAGCTTGGTGGCTATCATTGAATGGAGGTTCTCCGTCATCAGACCCCTCCCTTCAGAAGGGGCGTGACCAGCACGCCCGCGTCGGTGAGGTCGATGACGTACCTGGAACGGGAGTGGCTCGTGCCCTTCATCTTGACCACCTGCATGGTCCTAAGGAGGACCCATCTCCTCTCCAGATTGTCCATCATGATTATCCCGTCCGCCACCCTGCCTTCGATGCGGTCGCACTTCTCCGCGCTCGATACCAGCATGGCGGTGCACTCGCTGCGGTGGAGGGCGGCGCTCAGGTCGGCCATCAGCATCGAGGACAGGGTTTCATCCTTTATCTCCATGAGAACGGAGTCGATGGTGTCGATCACCAAGCGCTTGGCCTTGTGAGCGACGACTAGCTTGGCTATTACCGCCACCAGCTTCTTGATCGCCGCCTCGTCCATGTCCGAGCCGGACAGCCCGGCGGAGTCTATTATCTCCTGGAGGTTGATGATGGAGAGTTTGCTCTTCACCAGCATGGAAGCTTCGAAGAACCTGAAACGGGGGAGGTTGGAGATCATCCTGTCCGGGGTCTCGACGGTGGTGATGAGGAGCCCGGGCTCCCCGGAAATGACCCCCCGGACCAGGTACTCGAAGGCCAAGGTGGTCTTGCCAGTCCCGCAACTGCCAGCCAGTAGGACGATGCTCGAAGTGGGGATCCCTCCGCCCAGAACATTGTCCAAGCCTTCGATGCCGGTGGCGCAGCGTCCCCGCTCCCCCTTCTTGGCCATGTGCCTCGCTATCTCATATAGGCATATTAGGGTTTTGCAATCCCTCCGAAAAAGATTAAGTCGGGGCATGGCCTAGTGCGGGGGGATGACAGCGGTATTGCAGGTCGCACTGGACATGATGCATCTCAAGCGCGCCTTGGCCATCGGTAAGGAGGCGGTCCAAGGGGGGGCAGATTGGGTCGAGGTCGGCACCCCGCTGCTCAAGAGCGAGGGGGCAGAGGCTATCCGCGCCATGAGGAAGGCCTTCCCCGACCGCACCATCGTTGCCGACATGAAGACCATGGACGTCGGCGGGTTCGAGGTGGAGATAGCTGTCAAGGCCGGTGCGGACGTTGTCACAGTCATGGGCCTCGCGGACGACGCGACCATCTCCGAGAGCGTGCTCACGGCCCGGAGGTACGGGGCCAAGGTCATGGTCGACCTGATGAACGTGCCCGACAAGAAGGCGAGGGCGATACGGTCGGCCGAGCTCGGCGCGGGCTACGTCTGCCTGCACGTCGGCATCGACGAGCAGATGCACGGGCGCGTGTCCCCGACGGAACTGGTGCGGGGAGTGGTCGGGGCAGTGAGCGTTCCTGTGGCAGTCGCCGGCGGCATCAACCAGGCCAACGTCCGTGATTTCGTGAGGGCGGGGGCGAGCGTGATCATCGTCGGGGGCGCCATCATCAAGGCGGAGGACGTGCGCTCTGCCGCGAAGGAGGTCAAGAAGGCCATGGTATCCGGGAAGAGGGGCGCCAAGGCCATCTCCAAGAAGTATGGCATGGACGAGCTGTACGATGCTTTCTCAAAGGCCTCCACGCCGAACATAGCGGACGCGCAGCACAAGCGCGGGGTGATGGTGGACATCCATCCGCACATAGCCCACGGCAAGCGCATGGTCGGCCGAGCCCTGACCGTCCAGACGGCTGGCGGGGACTGGGCCAAGCCGGTGGAGGCCATCGACCGGGCCAAGGACGGCGACGTCATCGTCATCGACGTCGGAGGGAGCGGGGTGGCGGTGTGGGGCGAGCTGGCATCGATCAGCGCCAAGCTCAAGGGGGTGCGGGGCGTGGTGATCGACGGCGCCGCCAGGGACATCGAGACCATCCTGGACATCGGCTTCCCCTGCTTCTCGAAGCTGGTGGTGCCGCACGCTGGCGAGCCCAAGGGGTACGGCGGGATCGGCCACGAGATAGTCTGCGGCGGGCAGGTGGTGCGCAGCGGCGATTGGATCGTCGGTGACGAGAACGGCGTCATCGTGGTCCCGCAGGAGAGCGCGGTGGAGGTGGCCAACCGGGCCGTGGACGTGTACGAGCGGGAGAACCGCATCCGCGAGGAGATACGCAGGGGCGGGACGCTCTCGAGCGTGCAAGAGCTGGAGAAGTGGGAGCAGGTCCGCTGAGGCGGTGGTTCTCGCCTCGCGAGAGGGAACGCATCAGTTATCTATGACCTCGGGGATTTTCGGACCCGATGCCGCTCCGCGCCAACCTCCACGTGCACTCGCAGCGCTCGGACGGGAGCTTCTCCATCGACGACATCGTCGATGAGGCGATCCGGGGCGGGCTCGACGCCGTGGCGATAACGGACCATTTCGAGACCCAGAAGGTCAGGCGATGCGTTACCTCGGAATCGATCGACGAATATTTGCGGGAGATCGGAGAGGCGCGGCGGAGGGTCGATGGCAGGATAAGGGTCCTCGCGGGGGTGGAGATCGACACCAATCCCGAGCGATGCCCGATCCCGTCCCTCCCGGTGGAGAAACTGAACCAGCTGGACCTGGTGCTCTTCGAGTATGTCAACGACGAATATAACGGCGGCTGCAGCGTCTTCGAGCTCGACCCCCTGCTCTCCCGCTTGAGCGTGCCTTGCGGCCTGGTCCACACCGACCTGGAGAAGGCGTTCGGAGGTATCTCCCCGGAGGACCTGGCCAACCTGCTGCAGTCCTACGGCCTGTTCGTGGAGGCCAACACCGCTGCCCTGTACGCCAGGAACGGAAGGCAGTACTACGAGCACGCGGAGCGCCACTTCCGCGCCTTCAAGGGCAAGGTGCGAGTGTCGGTCGGCACGGACGCCCACCGCACCCTCACCGAGGTCTCGAACGTCGCCAAGGGATACCGGTTCCTGGAAGAAATGCATCTGCTGGACGACCAGGTGCTCCGCTGAGAAATGTAAGGATGGAAGAGATTCTCTTTCCTAGTACTGGCCCATCTCGCCCGCCATCCTCCGCAGGCGCTCGATGCGCTTCTCCACCGGGGGGTGGGTCATGAAGAGCGTGATGAAGGTGCCGCCGCGGAACGGGTTGACGATGAACAGGGAGGCGGATGCCGGGCTGCCCGTGCGCATTGGCTTGCGGGAATTGGCGACCTCCAGCTTCTGCAGCGCCCTGGCCAGATAGAGGGGCTTGCCGATTAACGTCGCTCCGGACTCGTCCGCCTTGTACTCGCGGCTGCGGGATATGGCGAGCTGCACGAGCAGGGCGGCGATGGGGGCGGTGATCGCCACCAGTATCAGGACGATCGCGCTGCCGCCATTGTTCCGGCTGCCGCCGAACAAACCGCTGTAGAGAGCTATCCTAGAAGCGTAGGAGATGGCCCCGGCCAATGTGGAGGCGATGGTCATTACCAGCATGTCCCGGTTGCGGACGTGCGACATCTCATGCGCCATGACCCCCTCGAGCTCCTGGTCGTCCAGGAGCTGGAGCAGCCCCTCCGTGGCCGCGACCACCGCGTTCCTCGGGTTCCTCCCGGTCGCGAAGGCGTTGGGCGTCTGCGACGGTATGATGGCCACCTTGGGCATGGGCAGGTTGACCTTCTGCGCCACCCCTTGGACTATACGGTGGAGCCGGGGCGACTCCGCCTCGCTCACTATCTTGGCCCGATAGCTGAAGAGGACGATCTTGGAGGAGAAGAAGTAAGAGATCAGGTTTATGACCGCGGCGATCAACAGGAAATAGATCGCCCCGGTCACCCAGTCATTGAAGAAGAAAGTCCCCACTACCCACCCTATGGCCGCGAAAAGGCCGAACATGAACAGGAACATGAAGGCGGTCCTTATGCCCGCACCCAGCGCTCCCATTTTTCATTCACCTCCGTGCGCTACACAGGGTCTGCTATTAAACCTTGTCGGAATGATCGGTGCCCTCACACGCCGACGAAGGCCACGCGCCGACCGCTCTGCCTGGCCACTATCTGGCCCTTCTTGGTCATCTCATCGAGCATCTGGGTCAGGATGTCCTCGTCCACGCCCGACAGCTTCGAGAGCTGCTGGAAGGTCTTCCCCTCGTCCTCCCTCACCGCCGACAGTATCTTCTCCCTGGCCCGCTCGATGCGCTCCTTGGCCTCGGTCTCGCGGATCTCGCGCTCCCGCTCGGCCACGACCCGGTCCAGCTGGCCCCGGAACATCTCCATCCCCCGCAGTTTGAAGCGCTCCGCGTCGTACTGCAGCAGGTCCGCGAGCTCGTCCACGTCTAGGCCGATGTCCCTCCATTTGGCGAGCTTCTCCTTGTAGCCGTGGGCGGAGACGCCTCCCGACTCGGGGGGCTTGCCCACGTTGGCCTGGTACATCAGGCCCATGCCCTTGAGCGCGTGGTGCGCCTTCTCGATCTGGGCGAACCCGGCGGCCTCGTCCGTGGTCTCGGCCTCGAAGATGCTCGTCCCCTTGACCCTGGTGAAGCCGTGCGACTCCAGGACCTCCTCGACTTCCTTGGGCGACTTCCCATCGCTGAAATGGATGACCTTGATGAAAGCCTTCATGGAGCGTACCCCGCAGACTGTTCCAAATATTTGGTCTCCGATAATTAAGGTTTGGCTCAAGATTAATGAAGGTGGAATGGAGATAGGGAGCGGTCCAGGAGCGTGGAGCGTTGGCGGGGGAGATGGAATTCATCATGCGGCGGTTCCATGATTACTACGCCGACTCCCCTCCCCCTCCCCCCGAGCGCTTCGGGAGGCGAGAGTTCGGGTTCATGTTCTTCGACAAGACCTTCGTGCAGAGGCATTTGGGGTTCGCCAAGGAGACCGATTTCCATTCTTTCCTCAGGGACCGCGTCCCTTCGCACTGCTACTACTCTTCTGCATACTACAAGGACCCGGGCGCGGAGAAGATGGAGGACAAGACCTGGCTGGGGGCGGACCTGATATTCGACTTGGACGCGGACCACATCCCGGGCGCCGAGGCCCTATCATACACGGAGATGCTGGCCAAGGTGAAGTCGGAGATGATCCGTTTGCTGGACGAGTTCGTCCTGGGGGACCTGGGCTTCGAGGAGTCGCACCTCAAGGTCACCTTCTCGGGAGGGAGGGGCTATCATGCCCATGTCTCAGACCCGCGGGTGCTGATGCTGCGCTCTCATGAGAGGAGGGAGATAGTCGACTACATCACCGGGACCGACCTCAACGTCGATTGGCTCGTGCCCGAGAGGACCGTGGGCGACAAGCGCTATGGCGCCACGGGCAGGGTGCAGAGCTATCAGACCCGCCTCCTGCCAGGCCCGTCCGACGGGGGATGGAGGGGCAAGCTGGGCCGAGCGCTCCCATCCTTCCTGGACGAGCTGGAGGCCAGCGGCCCGGTGGGCGCGAGGGAGCGGTACTCCGCCCTGAAAGGGGAGAAGCCGGAGACGGTGGTCGGCTTCTTCGAGGACCTTTTCGGAGGCGTCACAGGAAAAAGGGGAAGGGACTTGATGATCCAGAAGGGGAACCTCGCCGACCTGAGGGACCGCCACGTGCCGTTGTTCGCGCGGCTGATCGAGCAGGACCTCAGGCCCAAGCTGGGAGGGGAGGTGGACGAGCCGGTCACCAGCGACATCAAGCGCCTGATCCGGCTGCCTTACTCGCTGCACGGGAAGACCGGGCTGCGGGTGCAGAAGATGACCCGGGACGAATTGGACGATTTCGATCCGTTGCGGGACGCCGTGCCCGGGACCTTGGGCGATGCCCCCATCAAGCTAAAGATGGTTAAGAGGACGGACGTCCGGCTGAGGGGGGAGCGCTTCTCCCTAGAGGGGGAGGTGGAGGTGCCCGAGTTCGCCGCGCTCTTCCTCCTCTGTCGCAGGGAGGCGGTCCTCGCCTAGACTCATTTTCTGGACTTGCGAGCCATCTGGAAAAGTATATAATACGAAGGGGTCATTTTTCGCCGACATTATGCTCAGTGGTAAAGAGGAGTTGAGCGGTGGTTATCGCCTGGCTAATGTCAGGCGGACCAAGAGATATCTATACCTTGTCGAACTCGCGATCCTCATCGCCGCGGTCATCTTGGTGGTGATCCTGGAGGGCAGGGCCTCCTTGGTCCCCTTCTACCTTCCCATCAACTCCTTCCTCTACTTCGTCCTGCTGATGGGACTGATCATCGTCATCGAGGGCTTCTTCTTCCGCGCGCTGGAACTGCGCTTCATGAAGAGCGCGAGCGCCAAGTTCTACATCTGCAAGATGGGGATCAGGAGCGCCATCATCGCCATCATCGTCTGCGTCATCGTGGTGCTAGTCCTATGGCTGCCCTTCACCCACGGCGCCATCGAGGACGCCACCGCCACCACAGGGACGATGATCAACAACGGCTCCACCAGCGCGACCGCCTACACCAGCTTCAGGGACCGCGACCCCTTGGGGCTCACCTCGGTGAGCGAAATCAAGGTTACCTCGTACGGCGGGGAGGCCCGGGTGTACCTTGTCTCGGAGCAGTACTTCAACGCGCACAAGAACGACCTCAGCGTCATGGCGTCCTATCGCATAAACTCCAACGATTACATCGCCAATCCGTCCCTTACCATAGAGGTGGAGAACCTGCAATATGGGGTATACTACCTGGTCCTGGACACTGAGGCCAGCTCCGCCACTTCCATATCATACACCATAAGCAGCGCCATCTCTCAGACCTTCCTGAGCTATGTGCCGTTCTACGCCTTGCTGTTCGCAGTGGCCTACGCATGCTGGCTGATCTACCTCACCCCGCTGAAGAGGAAGTACGCCGAGGCCGCCATCTACCGGTGAAGGGCGCAGCACTCCTCGCGCCACTTGACCCCCATGCCGTTCTCCTCGGCCCAACGCACGGTGCGCGGCGAGGGCATGGCCATGGCCTGAACGCCGGAGCGGAGCAGCTCCACCTCCAACCTCCAATCGCCTCGAGGGCGCATGCACCCTATTATCACCGGGGCGTGGACCTTGGCGATCGCCGCCCTCGCAACCTCGAGGACGTGCTCTGGGGTGGGAGGTTTGACTCCTGACATCGGCGTGCCCCGAGCGGGCATGAAGGCCAGCAGGACCACCGAGCCGACGGGGAACTTTGAGATCAAGCTCAGCGAATCGAGCTCGCCCCCGGTCGATTCCCCGGACAACCCGACGCAGATGTGGGGCGCCACCCGGGCCGCCCCCGCGGCGAAGAGCAGTTCCAGCGTCCTGCGGTAGTCCTCTGGCCCACGGCGCAGATGCATCCCTTTGGCGATCAGCTCGGGGTCCTGGACGATGTCGACGGAGAAGCAATCGGCACCACTGGACACCAAGGCCCGAACCTCATCGATTTCGTCCAGCAGGCCCGTGTGAACGTTGATGGCCAGACTGGTCCGGGCCTTGATGCCCGCCACGGCGCTCAAGAACCCCTGCAAAGGCACTTTTCCCCGGGGATCGCAGCCCCCGCTTAGCAGGAAGCCTTTCGCGCCCCTCTGCTCGAGCTGCTGTGCGAGGACGAGAAGCTGCTCCCCGGACCCTACAGGCAGCATTCCCTCGAGGTAGTGGCCCTGGCAGTGGTCGCAGCGCAGGTCGCAGTGCCGGCCGGTGACGGAGACGGCCGGGAAGGACTTCCCAGGACGGTAGAAGGTGACTTTTCCAGGAGCCGATGCCATCAATGTGCGAATGGGCAAAAGCTTTATTCGTATGTTCTGCTTCGGTGCCGAAGGCGATAGGCATGAAGGCGTTCAGAGCGATCGGTGCATACAGGGTCAAGAAGGGCGAATACCGAAATGACCTCCA
>JAJRAN010000088.1 GCA_028682915.1 Methanomassiliicoccales archaeon
CTCATGCTCCCGATGACGATGACGACGTTCGCCACCATCGTCTATGGCTTCATCATCAACCAGTACATGAAGCGCACCAGCTCCTTGGAACTGTCCCACTTGATACCCGCGGACCATCCCACCCGCCATCATGAAAGGGAGCGGATCGACGGGATGCGGCGAGATGGGCCGCAGGGTCGTGGTCAAGGGGATCTCGAGCTAGGGACCAAGAGCGATCAAGGTCATGGCCGGAGATTGGGAGAAAAGAGGATCGATCTCTCCGACCTAGTCTGCATGGCCGCCGCGTCGATACTCCTCTTCATGACCTACCTTTCGGCGGTGGACACGGACCGCACCGCCTACAAGCTATGGACTGGCATCCTTTGTGCCCTGTTCTGCCTGATCCCGATGCTCTTCCGGCATGCCGGCATCATGAAGCTGCCGTTGATACTGGTGGTCATGATCGAGATATCGATATTCATCCATGCGTATGGCGTCCTCCTGCTCCTGTACGACGACATCGTATGGTACGACACCATAACCCATCTGGCCGCCTCGATAACCATCGCGGTGCTGGCCTTCTATGCCTTGATCGCGGTCCAGCAATTCGACCATGGGACGCACTTCGGGCCGAAGGGCATCCCGCTGTTCATCGCCCTCATAATGACGACCTTCAGCATCTACTGGGAGGTCCTCGAGCTGGTGGTGGACACGACGACCGGCATCAACATGCAGTACAGCCCTTGGGACACCATCAGGGACATGGTCTGCAACGAGGCCGGCACCATCATCGTATCGGTGGCCGTGACCATCTACCTCATGCGCCGTACGGACAACGAGTTCATCGACAGCCTCCAGCTCAGCCCCTCGCTCAAGAGGGTGGCCTCGCGTCAGGCGCGAAAAGGAAAGGGACCCGTACCGGTCGATGATGGCCAAGGGGTGCATGATCCCATCGAGGCCCCGGTCCCTGAGGGGGTGACGGGGTCGATGCCTCCCCCCGCCAAGGGCATGGACCATGACCCTCGGAATTGACTACTGATTTCGGTCCACCCGATCCTTTGAACCTCACAGGATCAGAGGAGTACTCAGGCGGAACGCCGACAATGCTCCGTGCTCTTCCGCCTCCGTTGTTCCCAGGAAACGTTGAAATAACGCCTTGAGGATGCGATAAGGATGCCGCAGGGCCTCGTCCAGGGACTTAACAGCAGGCTAGGCTCGGTCTCCCCGAGGAGAAGGACCTACCTGCTGATAGCAGTCTGGGCCCTCTTCTTCGGGGCGTTGATCGCCTTCGATGCGCTCTATCTCCGCGATTTCCTCAACGCCAACGTGGGCTCTCCTGTCGACATCTCCTTCTACCGGGAGAGGACCCAGGGCGTCCTCGACGGCCTGTGGCTCTACCGCGACATCCCATGCGAGTCCCCGCCGCTGATAGTCTATCTCATGCTCCCGGCGCAGATGGCGGGCGGTAGCGACCTCGCCTATCAGATATGGTTCTCGTTCTTCATCCTCATGACCTCGCTCACGATCTATTGGGCCCTACGCCGCTACGATGATGCCAAGGCCTTCTGGGTCGCGCTCATATTCCTCTTCGTCCCGGTGAGCACCATAGAGACCGTTATCGGCCTCGAGGACGAGGCCATCGTGGTCTGGATAAT
Organism: Methanomassiliicoccales archaeon; assembly: GCA_028682915.1. GTDB lineage: Archaea > Thermoplasmatota > Thermoplasmata > Methanomassiliicoccales > UBA472 > JAJRAN01. The sequence goes on from JAJRAN010000088.1 coordinate 1,635, forward strand.
GGTGCTGTCCATCCTCCTCGCCGTCATCGGGAGGCTGCGCTGGAGCGCAGTCGCCCTGACCATCGGCATCTGGACCAAGCTACTAAATGCCATCCTATTCCCGTTCCTGTGGAGGGACGCGAAGTCCCCGAGGGAGAGGTGGGTGCTCCTGGGGATCGTCCTCGGCCTATCTTTCCTAATTTGCCTGCCCTTCCTGATCGTCTGCCCCGTAGAGTTCCTCAGCTTCCCCAAGTACTACTTCCTGAGCTCAGGGTCGGGGGACACGCCGACATCGAACCTGAACATCTGGGACTTCCTGAGCATGGGCGGGCTGGAGCTCCCGTCATGGTTCTTCCTCATAATGATTCTCGGCGTCATGCTGCTCGCCTTCTACCTCGGGCTGAAGAGGAAGCGCACCATCCTCGAAGGCATGCTCATCGTCCTGACGGCCTTCGTCCTGATCTATCCCCGCACCACTGCCAGCTATTACACCTTCCCTATCGCCCTCCTGCTCATCTGGGGCGTGGAGAACCGATGGCTGGTGGTCAGGTGCTTCCTCATCTACCTGCCCCTGCTGTTCAGCCTCCTCTTCACCAACAACAACTCCTTGGGGGAACCGTTCATCGACTGGGAGTGGGGATGGGCCGTCGGTGCCATCCTTCAGCTCATTGCCATGGTCTTATTGCTCGATTCCGCGCGCCTCGCCCTCCGCGAGCGTAACTTCGTGGACCGGCGGGCCGTGGCCAAGGAAGCGCGGACTTGAGGGCGTAGGTGGTGCGATCTGAACGACTATGGCCGGGCGCTCGTTTCCTTATGGCTTTCCTACTTTAGGACGCTTGAGGCGATGTGCCATTATGAAAGGCGGCCCCTATCTTGAGAACAGGTCGGTGCTCAGGTATTTCTCGCCCCTGTCAGGTAGGATGGTCACGATCACGCCGGACTCGATCTGCTTGGCCAGCTCGATGGCAGCGTACATCGCGGCGCCGCTGCTCATGCCCACGAAGATGCCTTCCTGTTTGACGATTTGACGGGTCATCTCATAGGCCGCCTCCGTCTCGACCATGATGGTGATGTCGATCTGGGCGGGATCGTATATCGCGGGGACGATGGCCTCCTCCATGTTCTTCAATCCCTGGATGTAGTGCCCTTTCACGGGATGGGCGCAGACCGTCCTTATGCGGGGGTTGCGTTCCTTCAACGCCTTGCCCACGCCCATTATCGTGCCGGACGTGCCGAGCGCTGACACGATGTAATCCACCTTGCCCCCAGTTTGTCTCCAGATCTCGTCTCCAGTGGTCTTGTAATGCGCGATCTTGTTGTACTGGTTGGAGAACTGGTCAGGCATGAAGTATTTTTGAGGGTTCTCCCTGACCAGATCCCTCGCTTTCCTGATGGCGCCGTCCGTGCCGTACCTCCCATCGCTCAAGGTCACGGTCCCGCCGAACGCCTTGATCATCTGCCGTCTCTCCACCGAGACGGACTCGCTCATCACGATCTCCACGTCGTAGCCCTTGATCGCACCAATCATCGCCAAGGACACCCCGGTGTTCCCCGATGTCGGCTCGATGATGGTCTTGCCCTTGGTCAGCGTGCCTTCATCCTCGGCCTGCTGGATCATGCTCAGGGCGATCCTGTCCTTGATGCTGCCGGTAGGGTTGAACCCCTCCACTTTGGCGTACATCGTGGTGTTCTGGTTCGGATTGAGCTTGTTTATCCTGACCAAAGGGGTGTTGCCGATCGTCTGGAGGATGGTTTCTTTGAAATCGACCGGGAGCTTCTTCATGTTATCTTCTTCTGGTGAAAGGGTAAGCATTTATAATTACTATACCAAAACCCAGGAACGTCGGCAAGAAGCGGGTCGTTCGTGAGCGGCTCCGACCTTCCGGGCCGACCTATTGTGAATACGAAAGGCTAATCCGGCACCGCCGGCAGTATTCTCCTTACCGTCGGGGAGGGAAGATGCTCGACAGCCTCGCCAAACGCGTCCGGAGGATCAAGGACAGGCCCTACAAGGAAGGGAACATAGTCTACTGGATGTCGAGGGAGCATAGGACGGGCGACAACTGGTCCCTGATCTATGCCGTGGAGGTGGCGAGGTCCTACCGGGCGAAGCTGTGCGTGGCCTTCTGCCTTCCTCCGGAGTACATAGGCGCGAGCATCAGGCAGTACCGGTTCATGGTGGACGGTCTGCGGGAGCTGCCCGCGCGGCTGCGGGAGCTCGGCATCGGCTTCCGTCTCCTGGAAGGCTACCCCGAGGTGGAGCTGCCCTCGTTCCTCTTCGAGGCCGACGCCGGCCTTCTCGTGGTGGACTTCGACCCTCTGATCACGAACAAGCGCTGGAAGCGCCGCGTGGCGGGGGCCATCGACATCGCCATGCACGAGGTGGACGCGCACAACATCGTCCCCTGCTGGCTGGCGGCCCAGCGGAGGATCGCCACCTACGACACCTTCCGCGCCAGGATAATGCCTCAGCTGACCACGTTCCTGACCCCGTTCCCCGACCTCAAGGGGATGGAGAGCCGTTGGGACCTGGACGCCCCCGAGCCGGACTGGGAGGGGGCGCTCGCCAGGTGCAAGGTGGATCGGAGCGTCCCCTTGGTCAACTGGCTGAGGCCGGGGGAGAGCGAGGGCCTTAAGGCACTGGCCCTCTTCTGCCAGAAGGGGCTGTTCAGCTACAAGGAGAAGGCCATGGACCCTGTGGTCAGCGCCCAATCGGACCTCTCGCCCTACCTGCATTTCGGGCAGGTGTCGGCGCAGCGCGTGGCCCGCGACGTCATCCGCACCGAGGCCCCGGCCGAGGAGAAGGACGACTTCCTGGACCACCTGATCGTGATGAGGGAGCTGGCCGACAATTTCTGCCTGCACACCCCCGAGTACGACACCATTGGCGCGTTCCCCATCTGGGCGAGGAGGTCCCTGGACGAGCACAGGAAGGACCCGAGGGAGCACCTCTACACCTTGGGGGAGTTCGAGCGGGGGACGACCCACGACCCCCTGTGGAACGCGGCGCAGACGGAGCTGGTCAAGACGGGCAAGATACGGGGCTCCCTGCGGGCCTACTGGGCCTCGAAGATCCTCGAGTGGAGCAAGAGGCCGGAGGACGCGCTGGTCCACGCTCTCTACCTCAACGACCGCTATTCCCTCGACGGCAACGACCCCAACGGGTACACCGGCATCGCCATGGTCATCGGCGGCCTCTACGGGCGGCCCTGGCGCTCGAAGGATGTCATAGGCAAGCTCAAGAAGCTCTCCTACACGCAGGAGAGGATCATGCACGACCTCCATGCCTATTATGAGAGGGTGAAGGAGCTCTGAGCCCGCCATGCGTCATGTAAGGGCGCATAATTAATCGTGGCCGCGCTCGGACCGCATCTGGCTTGACGGGATCCTGATGGCGAACCTGCACCTGGAATCCCCATTCAGAGCGCTTTCCAGAACCTCGATCTCGGTCGGCTCTCCGAAGATCACGTCGTATAGGACCTTGGTGAAGCCGGCGCTGCAATAGCAGAACATGGAGGGGACCTCGGACTCGCCATCAAGGATGGCGGCGCGGGCCAGCGGGCAATGGCAGGCGTAATATCTCCTCAGCCTGGGGTCCCGTTCCTCCAGGTACTGCTTGGGCGCGAACGGTATCTTGGTCACATAGATCGTGTCGCCCTCCCTCCTGCCGATGGATATCTCCTGGTCCCGCTTCACGAACTCGACGACCTCCGGCGTGATCTCCTGCTCGTACCATACGCTGCCGTCGTCCGCGAAGCGCGACAGCTCCTCGATGAATCTCATATGCTCGCCCTTCAGGTACGCATCGATGTCCCCCGCCCTCTCGAACCGCTCACGGTGGCCGAGGAACGCCTCGGTCGGTATCCTGTGATAGTTCCAGGTAAGGACCTCCTTGCATATCTCGGGGGAGAGCTCCCCCTCCATCCTCGTCACCACCGATCGCGTGAGGCGCGGGTACTCCTCCTGGGGCGCTCCCAGCGGAGGCAGCTCCACCCCCTCGAAGACCCTGCGCCGCACATCCTCACCCACCAGCTCCCCGAGCCTGTCCTGTATCCCTGGCAGCACCTCCACGGCGTTGACCAGGCCGGCGATGTGGATGAAATATTCATTCTTCTTCGCGAAGCGGCAATAACGGGCGATGGCCACCAGCCTATCCTCCGAGTTCCTCCCTTCGCTGATCAGCAGGGAGACGTACCCTTTCAGCAAGCCAAGGTCGGCCCTCATCAGATCCGTCTCGTGCCTCTCGAGATATCCCTCGAGATCCTTGGCGGCCTCTATTGCGAAATCGATCTCCCCGGGAGAGAGCTTCCGACCTTCCAGGTAGGCTCGGAACTCATTCTCCACCATCAAGGTCATCCACCCCCGAGGTTAGACCGGATAAGGGCATTGGGCGATTCTCCATGTTGCGAATGGGGCTCTCCGGTATTAACGATTGCAGTTGGGACGGTATTGATGCTGGTCGCGTCGTCCTTTGAGGGGCATTGGCCTCTGACCGCCCCATGCTCCCGCCTCCTGCCAACTTTTTACTGCGAAGAAACCCTTATCGGGACCTCGTGCATCTGCATTCGTACCACGGGGACGATCGAGAATGAGTGAAGAGACCGAGAGGGACGTCGTTCGCGGATTGAAGGATGTGGCAGCGGCCGAGACCAGGATAAGCTACGTGAACCCAAGCGGCTCGCTGTATTACGTCGGATACAACATCGACGACCTGGTGGGGCGCATCTACTATGCCGAGGTGGCATACCTGTTCCTCTACCGCAGGCTGCCCAACCAGAGGGAGCTTGACAAGTTCAGCTCCGACCTCGTTTCGCAGATGGTTCTGCCGAGCGAGGTCATCGAGAGCATCCGGTCCACCCCCAAGACCTGCCATCCCATGGACGTGCTGCGCACCGAGGTCTCCCACCTGGGCGAGTTCGACCCCGAGGGTGGCAGCCAGACCATGAACGCCAACATGAGGAGGGCCATCCGCCTGATAGCCCAGGTGCCGACCATCGTCGCCACCTTGTACAGGAGCCGCAACGACCTCCCGGTGCCGCGCCCCAAGGACGACTACACCTTCGTCGAGAACTTCCTCCACATGTTCAAGGGTACCGCCCCGGACCGGGAGGAGACCAAGGTCCTCCACCGCCTCATGATACTCCACGCCGACCACGGCTTCAACGCCTCCACCTTCGCTGCGAGGGTCACCGCGAGCACCAACTCGGACATGTACTCGGCGGTCACGTCCGCCATAGGCACTCTCAAAGGCCCTCTGCACGGAGGTGCGGGCGAGAAGGTCATGGAGATGCTCGACGACATCGACATGGAGGAGCACGTGGAGGAGTACATCCAAGGGCTGCTGGACGACAACAAGAAGATCATGGGCTTCGGCCACCGCGTGTACCGGGCCGAGGACCCCAGGACCAAGCACCTGCGGGGGATAGTCGAGAACCTCTGCCACCGCCAGAGGACGATGAGCCTCTACAACAAGTGCGTCAAGATCGAGAAGAGGGTCCACGACCGCAAGAGCATCTATCCCAACGTGGACTTCTACGCCGCGGTGGCCATGGACGCCTTGGGCGTGCCCAAGGAGTTCTTCACGCCCTTCTTCTGCTGCAGCAGGGTGTCGGGCTGGGCGGCGCACACCATCGAGCAGTACGAGGACGCGGTGCTGCTCCGCCCTTCGTCGAAGTACGTCGGAGAGTTCGGCAGGCCCTTCGTCCCGATCGAGGAGAGATGAGCTGGGACGAGGAGCTCATTCCGCCGAGCGGAACATCACTATCTCGTGCAGGGTGGTGCCCTTCTCCGTCTCCCGCTTCTCATCACGGGATGCGCTGACCACGAAGTCCGACTCCAGCCTATAGTACCAGGGCCTGAGCCGCAGGACGTTCCTGGCGATGAACCTCAGGGGAGCGCCGAAGCTCGCGAGCATGTCCTGGCTCTCCAGGACTTTCCTCACGGTCAGCTCGACATCAAGCTCGTTCGGCACCCGGATGGTCACCTTCCTTGGATAAGTGTAGGCGGCGTTCGGATGCGGCACGAACCCCTCCTTGATGAAATCGAAGTTGCCTGTGCTGAGGACCACCTCCCTCCCGTCCGCCAGCATCAGGACCTTGACGGCGTGCCTGCCCACCTTGTCGTTGCATTGGATGAAGGCGAACGAGACCGTGAAGCGCT
>JAJRAN010000091.1 GCA_028682915.1 Methanomassiliicoccales archaeon
GGAGAGGTTTGGCCTGTTTCTGGGAAGAGCGTCTGATTTGAGAGATTTCTATAAAATTGTAGGGTACGCCCCAGATTTCGATCCAAGGCAATATCTGGACCAGGCCGCTATAAAAAAGGAGCTTGGCTATGGGAAGGAGAAGCTAATCATATGCAGCATCGGCGGAACGGCAATTGGAAAACCACTCCTGGGTCTTTGCGCTCGAGCCTATCCCTTCATCAAAGAAAAGGTGCCGGAGGCCAAGATGTTGATAGTTGCGGGGCCCAGGATCAAGGCAGAAGAGATAAGCGCCCCTGAAGGCGTCGAAGTAAAGGGATATGTGCCAGAGCTCTACAAGCACTTCGCTGCCTGCGATCTGGCCATTGTCCAAGGAGGAGGGAGCACAACATTCGAATTGACGGCACTAAAGCGCCCGTTCATCTATTTCCCATTGGAAGAGCACTTTGAGCAACAGGTAATCGTGCCGAATGGTCTTCAGAGGCACCGTGCCGGCTTCAAAATGCGCTACCCCGGGACGACCCCGCAGATGCTGGCGGAGGCCGCGGTCGCTAATCTAGGCAAGAAGGTGGATTATGTGGACGTGCCCGTTGATGGCGCTCGAAAGGCGGCTGAGATAATCGTAGGCTGCCTGCCTAATTGATACAATCAATCGGTGAGCGGGCATCTATTTATCCTGGTGTACATCAATCGATTGTTGAGGCCCCCTTGGATGGTTCCGCGTTCAGAAGGGGATGACATCGAGGATTTCCAGCGACGCATACTCATGGAGCTGAACTTCGAGGCTTTCCGCGTCCTCGAGCAGGAGATCGGCGAAGAGAAAGCCAGGGAGATATTCAAGCCTCACATGCTCAATAGTGGGATGGCCTTGCTGATAAATTCCCAGAAGCTTCTGGGGTTCGAGATCCAAGACATCTTTTCTTTCTTGTCGATCACGTCCTTCATCGATAGGGCTATCTGGCGGGCCCCTATGCATGATTCGATTGTGACGGCAAGAGGCATAGAATGGCACACCCCAGGGGGTTGCTACCTGGCTTCCGCCCCATCTTGTCTTAGAAGGATGATATGTGATGATGTTATCCTTGGATTCACCCATCCATGCGTTCAAGATTATGAATATTTTAGGCAGTGCTTGGACACGGGTGATGTTGAATGCAGAGCAATTTGGCGAAATAGGATCGACCCTTCGATAAACTGGAAGAGCGTTGGAAGTAGAGATACAATTGTACCTTTCCATGCATTCGATGAAGAGTTGACTAGACAGCTCGGAATACTCGCACTCGGAGAACTCTGGCTATTCCCAACCCAGGCCTTGATGGAATGGAAAGGATCAGACGCCATAGCGAGATTGAAGGACGCCGTGAGGCCGCTAGGACGTAAATGGGGAGGAGAATTGGCTAGAGTGATCGGTGAGAACGGAAATGACCTGGTGTCGCTGCTCTCTGTCTTGGACACCTACAATACCATCATGGACCAGGAAGGGAGGACCATTTTCAACAGCACCAACAAGAACGAGACCGAGATCACCATCTGTCCCTTCTCGGTGGCCCCGACCGAGATGGGGGAGCAATGCGGGGAGGCAATTGGGGCACAGTGCGAGGCCTTCTGCAATGGTATGTGCGAGGCGGTCAGCCCGGACTTCGAGCTGCGCTTCACCACGAAGATGTGTGCGGGCGGCCAGAACTGCCATAGGGTGATTCGGAAGAAGATTTCCGCGAGGGCAGTCAAAGAAGGAAAAACGTCCGTCTAGCAATGACTGCCATTGGCATTTCATCGCCAATCTATTAATAAGGAAGCAGTAAGATGCTTTTTGGGGGATTAACCATGGAGAATGGTAGATCTAGGATTCTATTCGTCAGCGGATCTATTGGTCTGGGTCATGTCTGGAGGGACATCGCCATAGCAAGGGCGATCAGGAAGCAGAATCCTGAGGTGGAGATCGAGTGGCTCGCGGACCCCAGCTCCGGCAAAGTGCTCAAAGACGTCGGTGAAAAATTCGTTCCCAATGTTGAGATGCCCAGATACGGAAATGATCTGATGGAGAGCGAGGCTGAAGGGTACAGCCTCAATCTCACATCATGGTACATGAAGGACATGAAAGGGTTCGGTCAGAACTATGAGATCTACAAGGAGGCATTGGCCAAGGAGAATTTCGATCTCGTGGTCGGGGATGAGTTCTACGACATCGTGACCGAGATTCCACGAGACGAGGAGTACAAGGGCCCGCCGATGGTCGCCATTTGGGACTTCCTCGGATTTGATGCGGTCTCGATGAACCCAAAGGAAAGGCTCTTTGTCCGCATCATGAACAAGAGCTGGACGAAGCCGAATCCCAGATACAATCTCAAGAAGCTCATTATGATCGGCGAGCTCGAGGACGTACCAGATAGGCCATTGGGGCTGGGTCTGCCTAGCCGGAGGTCCTTTACCAAGAGTAATTTCGAGTGCGTGGGATACGTGTTCCCCTTTGACCCTAACAACTTCCTTGATAAGAGGAGAGTTCGCCAAGAGCTCGGTTATGGGGAGGGGCCGTTGATCGTCGCGTCAGCCGGCGGAACGGCCATTGGGAGACCGCTCCTCGACCTCTGTTGCTCCTCCTATCCGTTGATGAAGAAGGAGATACCCGACCTGAGGATGGTGGTAGTGGCCGGGCCCCGGATGGCTCCAGAGTCGATCAAGAAAGCCGATGGGGTCGAGGTCCGAGGCTATGTCCCAGAGCTTTACAAGCACTTTGCCGCCTCAGACTTCAGCATCAGCATGGGCGGAGGCACGACGACTTTGGAACTGACCGCGCTGAGGGTCCCCTTCGCCTTTTTCCCGCTTGAAAAGCATTTCGAGCAGGAACTACTTATTGCTGACCGCTGCAAGCGTATAGGGGCAGGAGTCAACATGAGATTCTCGAGGACGACCCCTGAGATGCTAGCCCAGGCGGCGATCCAGAACATAGGAAAGAAGGTGACCTATCCACCGATAAGAACAGATGGGGCGGAGAATGCAGGCAAGGTCATAAACGGCGTCCTGGCTGGATCAACCTCTGGCAACGTCTGAGGCTGAAGACGGGAGCTATCGATCGGGCTCATCAGGGAATGGATCCTGTTGGCAACCCAGGTATTGGTTGATCATGTGGGGTCAGAGGAGGCCCTGAGCCACCTAAAGCCTAGGCTCCCCGTCCTTGGTGACCTTGAGCACCTTTTGACCGTACGCCACCCTGTACCCATAGTCCGAGGAGTAGAGCACCATGCCGTCCAAGAAGGCCACCAGGCCCGCCTTCCGCACGTCGAAGCCGAAGTACTTCACCAGGGCGGGCGTCAGCAGCATGTCATGGGTCACGATGACCGCCACCTGGTTGTCCCTGCCCCTGATCTGGTCCATGGCGTAGGAGAAGAGCATCTTCGCCCCATCCTCGCACGACCTCACTATCCTGGGGTCCAATCGGCCGGCGACGTAGGCCTCGGTGAAGGAGTGCAGGCCCATGGAGCACATCAGCTTGTAGGCCTCCTCCGGCTTCAGCATGGTCGGGCACCTCATCCCCAGGAACTCGGTCGTCTCCACCTCGACCTTCTCCCCATACCCGTCGGAGATCCTCTCGCAGGTCTCGACGCACCTCCCTATGGGAGAGGACAGCAGGCGGAGGAGGTCGAACCGCCTCAATGCCTTCCCCAGCTCGGTCGCCCTCCTCCTCCCGGTCTCGGTCAGCGACTCGTCCTTGGGGACGATCCTGTCCACCTGGCCGTTGCGGTCGGCGTGGCGGATGATGAGGGCGCAGCTCTTGCCCTCCGGGACCAGCGCCAAGTCCTGCAGCACGCGGAGCGACTTCATCAAGGACGAAGATGGAATGGCGGGATATGGAACTTGCCGTGCTCCGCCTGACATTATCACCCTGCGGGGTCAGGGGGCAAACCTATATTATCGATATCGGATTATTTTGCGGGCATAGGTATGACCAGCGATGCCCAGCCCTAGCGATCCTTCTTACGCCACCTACCGCCTAGGCGGCCTCCTCAACCTGCGAATCGAGGAGGGCCTGTGCCCGCACTTCCAGAGGAAGCTCGAGCATTGCCAGGTGGAGGAAGGTGAGCCTGATATATCCATCCAGCGAGGCAGGACCGACCCGGTGATCGAGGACAACCCCCGGGACAAGACCACCATGGTCACCGACAGCTTCCTGCCGGTGGTATCGGTCTGGAAGCCCAACGCCGATGAGCTCCTGGTTTCCGACGGCCGCTACGAGGTGGTCAGGCAGGGGGGCGTCTACGAGATCTCGCCCGGCAACGTCACCATCCACGGCCAGCCTCTGGACCCGTTCCTGGAGCACCAGCTCCTACGTCCATTGGCCAATGAGATCCTGGTGCCCAGGGGGGCGATAATGGTCCACGGCGGGGCGGTGCAGATCGACGGCAAGGCCGTCCTCCTGCTCGGCGAGTCGGGAAAGACCTCCTTGGTACTATCGCTAATGGCCAAGGGGGCTGACTATCTCTCGGACGAGTACGCCTTCCTCACCCCGGACGGGCGATGCGTCCCCTTCACCCCCTACATGTGGCTCGACGACCGTCATTTCAGGCACTTCCCTGAGCTGCTCGAGGGCTGCTTCCCCGACCCGAGGGTTCGCCGCCGGATGAGGAAGAACATGGAATTCTACCGCATGGGGTACTCGTTCAAGGGCGAGAACGTCATCTCCAGGCAGCTGAGGGAGCTGCTCACCCACCGCATGTACTTCGAGGGGCTGACCTGCCGATTCGACGTGCCCTATCCCAAGGCCAGGATGCCCTCTTCCAGCCCGATAACCCACGTTTTCCACCTGCACCTCAACAACGACGACGGGCTAATCGTCCCAGCGAGCTACCACCAGATCGCCGACATCGAGGCCACGTCCGCGTGGATAAGGTTCGGGCACACCTCCACCATGGCCAAGCTGGCGGGCATGCCCACCATCGACCTCGGCATGATGCGGGGCGCGTTCGCCGATTGCATCAAGGGCGCGGAGTGCCACCGGGCACGCATGAAGATGCGCGTGGTCCGGACCAGGGAGGACTACGAGAAGATCGCCACCGAGATCATGGAGAAGGTCGGCGGTGGCCACGGAGCCTAGTGGTCATGAACGACGTCGAACAGCCTGGGGCAAACCTATATTATCAATGTGAGATTATATATTCGACGTTGATGTGACACACTGATGCCTGACTCCAGTCGTTCCTATAACACCTACCGTCCCGGCAACCTTTTCAACCTGCGAATCGAGAAGGGGCTGTGCCCCGACTTCCAAATGAAGCTCGAGCATTGCCGGGTCGAGGGCGGGGAGCCTCAGCTCTCCATCCAACGAGGAGTGGCCGACCCTGACCTCGAGTTCAACCAGGTGTCCAGGATATACCAGGTCAGCGACGAATTCCAGGCGGTGGTCATTTCCCTGAGGAAGACCGTCGACGAGGTCCTGGTCTCCGAAGGCCGCTACGAGGTGGTGAGGGACGACGGCGTCTACGAGATCTCACCTGGCAACCTGACCGTCCACGG
>JAJRAN010000115.1 GCA_028682915.1 Methanomassiliicoccales archaeon
TGACGGCGGGCGAAATCGGAGAGATGTCGTTCAACCGCGCGATATCGGCCATCGAAGGGCGGCGACGGATCCCGCCTCCGAAGCGCTGACCTTAATCGCGCTGGAGCCTTGAGAGGTTCTGGGCATTACATCTACGGCGAATCTTGAAATATCGAATCGGGGGATAACATCCTGACATGGCCACAATCTCGTTCTTCCGGCCGCTGGTCATCCGCACAGACGAGGAAGCTCGCATCCTCATAGAGCTAGCGGAGCAGGCTGAATGTAACACGGATGACTTTGTCCGCCTGGACACCTCCAAGATGCTGGAGAGTGGCCGAGAATTCCTAAGAGAGAAATACTCAGGCTCAAGGAAGTAATGGAAGCTGTCGACGACGAGGCTTCGGTCCTTCGGATGCTTGGCAATTTCAAGTGCAGAAGAGACCAAGGGATCGAGGACTTCCTGCAAAGGTTCGCCATACCCTTCGAGAAATCGAGAAGGAGCTGCACGTATCTTGTGGTCGATAGGGAAGGCACCGATGAAGAAGGACTGAATATCCTGGGATTCTTCTCACTCGCGCTGACCATCACCAGGCTTGAGCCCGACATCACTAAGACCTTGAGAAGGAAGCTCTGCGGCATGTTCATGGACAATGATGTCCCCTCCTATCTCGTAGGTCAGCTGGCCAAGAACGACCTTTTCCCCGATGGGATCGAAGGGGAAGAATTGCTTCATTCAGCATTGAGCATGCTATACGATGCTCAGGACCTCATTGGCGGGCGTTTCGTCCGCGTGGACTGCCTGGATAGACCTGCATTGATGCAGTTCTACCTGAGACGCAATTTCAGGTTGCTGAGGCGGGACGATCAGCTGGGGATGTGCCAGATGGTCCGATTGCTTTGAGGCCGATTCCAAAGCCCTCGTATTCCAGGACTCAAGCCATATCAGGTAAAGGTCCAATCTTGGCTAAATTGACCTTCCCCTGGTAGCGCGCCCAGTGCCTCCATGGCTTTCAAGAAACGAATCCTCGGATATCTCAGAACGTGCCATTCAAGACGCCAGCCTGAACGCGGCTTCCATTCCCTAATACTCTTCATTCCTTCATTTACGGACTATCGTTTACCGAGTATTTTCGAAGAAGGCGCATTCGCTTAAGTACTGTTAATGTCTAGCATTTCTGGGGAAACTGGAACGGCGAATCATACTTCATAGCAGCGAAATCGCCAGCCAGTCATCGAATGAGTTCACGGATCCATTCTGGTTTCTCTCCTAAGCGTCTCAGGAGGAAATATCGATCATTAGGCTTGAAGAGAATCAACGGAGGTAAACACAATGGAGATCAAGAAGAATGACGGGAGGCGCCATTCGCGCCTCTGGTTGTCCATGATCATCGTCGTCGTGTTCGCCATGGTCCTGGCGACATGCATGCCCATGGTCATGGCGGGGAAGCCGGTGAAGCCGCCGGTGTCCGGCGACTTCAATCTTATGACACTGGATTCGCGGGGCGATGTCGGTCGCTATCCCAGGGCCGTGATCGGTGGCGCACCGGACTATGCGATGCACATCACCTACTATGACAGCACCAATCATGCGTTGAAGTATGCCACGAACAAAGGTGGCTGGACGGTGCAGACCGTCACCACGGTCGGTAATCGCTATTATTTCCCGACAGGTGGAGTGGCCGATCTGGCTCTCGACGCAAATGGGAAGGTGCACATAATCTACGTCAACAGTACCATGAATAACGAGCTGGATTACGTTAACAACGTAGCCGGCACCTGGTCGAGCCCGATCCCGTTGCTCGCCAGCAAAGATGTCATGGGTCAGCCCAGCATGGCCATCGATTCCCAAGGGATGTTCCACATTTGCTACTGGCAATCTGACCTTGACGGCAGCTGGATAACCTACGGCTACGGGTCGCCTGGAGCCATGACGACCAAGCAGGTCGTTTACGGAGATAACAACAATGTCTTGAGCTGGTACATGTCGATGGCGGTGGACTCGAACAACGTCGCCCATATGGTCTATGTCAATCTGAACACCCGCGTCCTGACGTACACCAACAGCCTCGATTGGACGACGACGATCGAGATGTCTGGGGTCGACATCTTGGCCAACATCGCCATCGGTCTGCAGAACTCGGTGCACCTGTCTTACTTCACATACCCGGACCGGGCCCTGTGCCATGCCCTTCTGAGCGGAGGTTCGTTCACTTCCACGGTTCTGGATAACTCCATTGACCCTGCTTGCCATCACTCCGCCATTGCGATCGACTCCAACGGCTGTGTGCACATCAGTTACATGGATTATCCCGTTGGATCGTCCAAGACGATCATCAAGTACGTTTCTAACGTTGGTGGAACCTGGAACGCGCCCAAGGTAGTGGACGGGTCCTCGAACGCTGGGAATGAGAACGACATCGCAGTCGGGCCGGGAGCAAAGGTCCACATCGCCTACTTCGGCGTCAGCTCCGCTGATCTGAAGTATGCCGAGTCGACTTAGAAAAATTTTCACCTTGGGGGGGCTCCCCCATCTATTTTCTTAAACCAGCACCTGGGCGATTAAGATTCACACGGACTTGAGCGGCTTCCACCAAGCCTCGTTCCTCATATACCAATCGATGGTGCTCTTCATCGCCTCGTCGACCGAGTGCTCAGGCCTCCAGCCTAGGGCCTTCCTCAGCTTCCGGGAGTCCACGGCGTGCCTCCTCACATGCCCTGGCCTGTCTGGCACGAATGACAGCAGGTCCTTCGATCTGTCAAGCCTCTTGAGGATCCTGTCCGTGATCTGCAGGACGCTGAGCTCATTCCCCGATGATATGTTGAAGACCTCCCCCTCCACCCCCTCCGCTTGGAGGATCGCGTCTATGGCCGAGCAATGGTCCTCGACGAAGATCCAGTCCCTGGTGTTCTTTCCCGTTCCATAAATGGGCAGCTTCTTGCCCTCCAAAGCGTTGGTCACGAAGAGGGGGATCAGCTTCTCCGGGTACTGGTAAGGCCCATAGTTGTTCGAGCATCTGGTTATCGTCACGGGCAGGCCGTACGTCGCGAAGTAGGACCATGCCAAGCGGTCCGCCCCGGCCTTCGAGGCCGCGTAGGGGCTCTTGGGCATGAGGTTGTCCGTCTCCAGGCAGGGGTGTTCCTCGGCCTCCCCATAGACCTCGTCGGTCGATATCTGTACGAACCTCTTCAGCTTCCGTCTCCTTGCGGCCTCCAATATCACGAAGGTGCCGTAGACGTCCGTTCTCACGAAATCCCCCGCCTCTATGATGGAACGGTCCACGTGCGTCTCGGCCGCGAAGTGCACGACAGCCTCGCACCCCTCCATCGCCGAATCGACGGCGACCGGGTCGCACACGTCGCCATGGATGAACCGATGCCGTTGCTTGACATCGGCCAGGTTGGCCGGGTTCCCGGCGTAGGTGAGCTTGTCGAGGTTGACGATCGTCATGTCCTTGTGCCTCTTCAGCATGAACCTGATGAAGTTGCTTCCGATGAAGCCCATCCCGCCGGTCACCAGTATCTTCCGCAACGCCCGCACCTATCCTATTCTTGAATGCACGCTCTCACTCCAGGCCTATGGTCGAAAGGATGCTGTCCTCGACCAGGTATCGGCGCAACGCCCCCTTCCAGGAAGGGAGCCGGCGGAAGCCCGCCGCGTCCAAGGACGACCTACTTAGAAGGGAGTTCCTCGGCCTTGCCGCCCTCGCGCCGTACTGCTCGGTGGTGATCGGCTCCACCCTCGCATCGATGCCCGACATCGTAAGTATCGCCTGGGCGAACTCGTTCCAGGAGCAGGCGCCCTCGCTCGTCGCATGGTACAGGCCGTACTTGCTGGTGACGACCATGTCCGATACCAACCTCGCCAGGTCCGCGGTATGCGTCGGCGAGCCGATCTGGT
>JAJRAN010000129.1 GCA_028682915.1 Methanomassiliicoccales archaeon
AGGGGCTCGGCGAGCTAAACTCCATAAAAGGATCGCTTCCCAGGTACCTCTGCCTGCAGAACATCGCCGGTTTCGAGAGATTGCCGAGGGAGAGGGTGGATTACCAGAGGAAGGACATAGCCTCGATCGCATCGAAGAACAAGGTCGCGTTGACAAACACCCTGGGCAAGGTCGACGCCAGGTCCCTTCTGGACGCGTCGACGCGCCCCTGCGGGGAGGTGGACTGGCGCCATCGCTCCAAGGGCGGCTGCCTGTCGGTCTTCTTCCTGACCACCTTGGACAAGGCGCCGAACCTCATCGATGTCTTCCTTGACCTCGCTGGAAGAGCGGGCATGGAGGAGGGGTCGATCGGGACCTACGTGCAGCCCATCGTCCAGAACCACGGGTGCCACGTGGAGCTGATGTGCCCCTTCGACCCTGCCTCGGAGGACGAGGCCGAGATGATGAGGTGGCTCGAGCGGGAATCGGTAGGAAAGCTCACTCGGGCGGGCGCGTTCTTCAGCAGGCCATACGGGTCGGCGGGGGAGGTGGCGTTCGCGCAGAACCCCTTGGGCTTCGAGGTGCTCAGGAAGGTCAAGGGGATATTCGACCCGAACCGGGTGCTGAACCAAGGCAAATGGGGGCTCTGACATGATCACGGAGGAGGAGACCAAAGGCCTCGAGGAGATAGTCGGTGAGCAATGGGTCTGCACCGCCCCCTGCATGATGGATACCTATTCCCTGTACATGAACCCGGAGACGGTGGTGACGGACGGCTCGACCTGGTTGCCCAGGCCCGTGGCCGTGGTCATGCCCGAGAGCACCCACCAGGTCCAAGAGATCATGCGCCTCTGCAACCGGACCGGCCTGATGACCAAGCCCATATCCACCGGGTTCCACGCGGTATGCGCCGCCTCTAGGGACAGGGTAATCATCCTGGACATGAAGCGGATGAACAGGATCGTCGAGATCGACGCCCAGAACCAGTACGCCATCGTGGAGCCTTATGTACGGGCCATAGACCTGCAGTCGGAGGTCTTCAAGAGGGGGCTGACGGTGCACACCGTCTCCTCCGGCTCGAACCATTCCCTCCTGGCCTCGACGGCCGCCGCCTGGGGATACGGGGCGAGCGGGCCGTCGACCAGCTACAGCGGCCGCAACCTCCTGGGCGTGGAGTGGGTCCTTCCCACCGGGGAGGTGCTCACCCTGGGGAGCGGGGGGACGGGCGCGGGCTGGTTCACTGCGGACGGCCCCGGCCCCTCCCTGCGGGGGGTGATGCGCGGCTTCCAGGGCACCTTCGGCGGGCTCGGGGTGTTCACGAAATGCGCCGTCAAGCTGTACAAGTGGAACGGCCCCGCGAGCTGGAAGGTGCACGGCAAGTCCCCCGTCTACATCATGGACAGGCTGCCGGAGAGGATGTCCTTCAACGTGCACGCGTTCCCCTCGGCCAAGGCCATGGCGGATGCCGGCTACAAGCTGGGCGAGGCGGAGATCGAGTTCGCCTGCTTCCGCACCCCGATGTTCTTCACCGCCCTGGGGATGACCGAGAACAACGAGGAGCTCAAGGTGGCCCTCGACAGCGGGTTCTTCCAGAAGGCCACTCACCACGTGCTGGTGAACGCCGTCATCGGCTACTCGGAAGGGGAGTTCAAGTGGAAGATGAAGGCCATGCGCCAGATAATGAGGGAGACGGGCGGGGTGAGGGTGCCCATGAACGTCAAGATCACCCCGAGGCTGATGCGCCTCGCCGGCCCCCTGCTGAAGAACATCAAGGACCCGCTCGACATCTTGCGCGCACTGCCGTTCCTGCAGGACCTGGCGAACAAGGCGCCCTTCGGCAAGGAGCAGAAGCTGGAGCAGGACTCCAGGCTGTTCTGGCTGCTCATAAGGAACGCGGTCAACACCCAGGCCACCTTCCGTCCCTCCCAGGGGATGTCCACCATGATGGGGTCCTTCGACACCTGGGACATGGGGATAGCGCAATCGGAATGGGTGGCCGACGCCAAGAGGAGGTACATCGAGGAGGGGACGTTCCTGGACGACGGGGGCGACCTAGGGTGCGGGGGGACCTTCGAGAACGCGCACCTAGGCTACCTGGAGGGGATCTTCCTCTACGCCTCCGGGAGCCCCAAGGCGGTCAGGGCCTCGGCGGAGATCATCGACGCTGGATGCGGCGCGGCCATCGAGAAGGGCATGGGGATACCGATCGCCGCCTTCGGGAGCGCGATGAACAAGCGCTTCGGCCCGGCCTGCCGCGACTACCCCAGGTACATGAGCAAGATCAAGAGGGCCTTGGACCCGAACACCGCTTCCGACCCCTTCTTCTATGCCGAGCCAGAGGACGAGGGACGGACCGAAGGCAAGGGATGATCATATGTCAGTGGACAGAGCGCCGTTGGTGAGGGAGGGATGGAACGGGCCGGACGGGCGGGACGCCACCATCACGCCTTTGAGGCCGGAGGAGGACGGCCTGCACATAGACATGTCCAAGAAGGGCGTGTACGAATGGTGGTACTTCGACGCCCACTTGGAGTCGGGCCAGACCGTGGTCGCGTTCTTCTACGCTGCCAATCCCAACCCGGGAGTGGCCGGCAAGACCGGGGTCGAGGTCGTGATCAACCGGCCGGACGGCACCAAGGTGCAGAGATTCGTGCCCTATGACAGGGGGGCGTTCAAGGCCGCCCGGGACAGGGCCGATGTGAAGATCGGCGATAATTACCTCAAGGTCGAGCAGGCCGCGGACGGCCTCCCCGTCTACGAGGTCATGATCAAGGAGGAGGGCCTGGGCTGCCACCTCAGGTACAAGGCGGAGGTGAACGGCTGGAAACCGGGGTCGGGGATGTCCCACTTCGGGGACCTGGGCTATTTCGCCTGGGTGGTGCCTTTCGCCCGGGCCTCCGTCGAGGGCACCGTGACGGACGGCGAGAGGACCTTCCAGGTCAAGGGGGTCGGTTACCACGACCACAACTGGCTGGACTTCTCGTTCCAGAGCATAATCGAATATTGGATGTGGGGCAGGGTGTACTCTAAGCGCTTCACGGTCTCGTTCGCCTTCATCCAATGCAACGACAAGGTGGGCAGGCACGCCGTCAAGGTCCTGATGCTGGCGGACGGGAGGGAGGTGGTCCTCAGCACAGGCAACTTCGATTT
>JAJRAN010000030.1 GCA_028682915.1 Methanomassiliicoccales archaeon
GCGTAAACGATGTTGGACATGTCCTCGGTGGAGACGATGGCGTTGAATATCTCCTCGTCCGACTCCATCCCCAACGCCTTCATGAGCGCCACCAATGGTATCTGACCAGAGGCGGCCGGCACGGTGACCATGAGCATGCCGTCGCGCTTCTTCTCCACCAGGGTCAGGGCGCGGTGCCCCTCCTTCTGGGAGAAGACCTTGGCGACCTCCAGCCTGGTCCCGTAGCGCTCGTTGATCTCGACCATGACGCGGTTGGGCGCGAGGTCCTCGAGGGTGATGAGGACGCGCTCCGTGCCGCCAATGATGAAGTATCCGCCCGGGTCCATGGGGTCCTCGCCCTTGGAGATGAGCTTGAGCCTGTACTCCTCCTCGCTCAGCTCCCTCTCCTCCTCCATGTTCTCCTTGTAGAGGGTGCAGCGCTTGGACTTGACCATGATGGGCAGGTCGCCGATGTGCACCTGCTCCGGCTCCTTCTCGATGCCGTCCTCGATGACGGTGAAGTCGATGTAGACCGGCGCCAGGTAGTTAAGGTTGCGCAGCCTGGCCTCCATGGGGGTCAGGTCGTGAACGTAGCCGTTGGCCTCGCGGATCTCCGGCAGCTTGATGCGGACCGTCGGCTTGGAATGGGTGTCGGTGAGGCCGGTCTTCTCGTCGCGCTTCCTACCTACCCGTATCTCCACGATCTTGCCGTCCGTCTTCTCCGGGTCGAGGCGGATGATGCCCCGGTCCACGTCCTCGGCTGATACGCGGAGATTGTCGACGATGTTCTGCATTCGGCTGTTCGGATTGTCCATGGTGGAGAGGAAGTCGTTGAAGCTGGAGATGTGATGATTGACGATGCTTCTCTCCTTGAAATAGAGCTCTACCAAGTCGCGCAAAGAATTCACCCTCTGATGACCAAGCGGTATGCGATCGCTACCTCGGAAGTGGGGGACTTGCGCACGACCTTGACGACGCGTCCCTCTTTTATTGCCGGCCGCCCATGCTCCTGCTCTAGGGCGTCGAGGAGCCGGATGCAGGGGTCGGTCCTGCGGATCTTCGGGAGCTGGTCCTTGTCGACCTTTAGCTCCGCCAAGACCTTCTTGGCCTCCTCGTCGTTAAGCAGGTAGTGCGCTGGCACCAAATCATGACAGAATACGTTGAACTGGATGTCCTCCTCCACGAAAATCACCTCGCCCCTCGTACCGGACCGTTTTTTCTACTATGTAGTGGCCTTATAAAAATGCATCGAATGTTGGTTATCGCGTTTGTGCTTTCCATGTGCCCCTCACCCTTTTCCAAGGCGGGCCCGCGGGGACTTTCGGCCCCTCGGTTTTCCCGATGGCTTTCGAACCCCGGACCATCTGGTTAAAAGCCAGGTGCTCTTTCTAGGGACGCGCGCTCTCGCGAGCGTCCTACCTAGCTGAGCTACGGGCCCTTGGGAAGTGGTCTCCGGCGATGCGGATTTGCCAGAAAAGAGTACCATTATTTAAAGCTTGGTAAGCAACCTCCTGGAGGCGGTTCGGTCGACCGGACCCCCGTGCCCGAGCCGGCCGGTCGCTATCATAGTATGATAACTAGATGAGCGGGCTTAATAACCTCGAAGCCGGTGGCTGGCGGCCTTGGAGTCATGAATCCTGGCCAGGGTGTGGCCTCTCCCCTTTTCCGCTCACGTATAAATATGTGAAGCATAATCCTGCCTCGGCGAGCGCCATGGAAAATGAGAAGATTTGCAGATCCTGTGGGGTGAGGTTGATTGGCAAGAGCACGACCTTCTTCCCCTGCCCCAACTGTGGCAAGACCGAGATCGGGCGATGCCCCAACTGCCGTGACCAGAGCGTGGTCTATATCTGCGACAAGTGCGGATTCTCCGGACCCTAGGTGGGAACCATGGGAAAGGTCGCGGCCACTTTCACCATCCTCCCAGAAGAGACCACCTTCGACATGGAGGGCCTCAAGGACCGGATCCCAAGCATCCTCCCTGAGGGAGCGAAGCCCTACAATGCCGAGGTCAAGCCCTTCGCCTTCGGCCTAAAGATGCTGGAGATCGTAGTCATCATGGACGACGCCAACAACGTGATGGAGGCGCTCGAGGAGAAGTTGCGGTCCATCGAGGGCATCCAAAGCGTAGAGAACACTGGCCTTACCTTGATCTGAAACGCCTTCACTCGCTTCCTACTTACTCATCTCGCCTGGGACCGGCGCGATGAATCCGTTGTCCATCATCGCCTTGGTCTCGCGCCGCGAGCGGCCGATGATGGCTGTGGCGCGGTCAAGGAGCTCCTTGCGGTTGAACCGCTTCCGGGCCAGCCCTTGCTCGATCGCCTTCATTCCGATGGCGGCGGCCTGGCGGGGGAATGCGTCCCAGTCATCCATGGAAGGGACGATACTATCGTTCCGCAGCCCTTTCTCCTCGGCGACGAGAGCCAGTTCTTTGGCGGCCGCAAGGCACATCTCATCGGTGATATGAGAGGCGCGGACGTCCAAGGCTCCGCGGAATACCGCGGGGAAGACCAAGGAGTTGTTGACCTGGTTGGGGAAGTCCGAGCGGCCGGTGGCCACGATGCTTGCCCCCGCCTCCAGAGCCTCCCAGGGCCAGATCTCAGGCACGGGGTTGGCGGTGACGAAGACGATGGGGTCGTCGGCCATGGCCCTGACCATGTCCTTGGTGATGACCCCTGGGCCTGGCCTCGAGGCGGCTATCACCACGTCCGCCCCTACCATCGCTTCCCTGTCCTTGCCCTGCTTTCCCTCCGCGTTGGAATGCGTGGCCATATACCATTTCTCGTGATAGTCTGACTCCAGGTCTTTGCGGGCGGGGTTCAGGATTCCCTGGGAATCGGTCATGGTGATATTTCGCACATCCACGCCAGCGGCGATGATGATGCGGGCGATGGCTATATTCGCCGACCCCGCACCGATCATGGCTATATGCGCCCCACCCATCTTCTTCCCCACCAGCTTGAGGGCGTTCATGAGCCCCGCGAGGACGATGGTGGCGGTCCCTTGCTGGTCATCGTGCCATACCGGAATGTCCAGCTCGCTGCGCAAACGGTCCAGAACGTGAAAGCATTTGGGTTGGGAGATGTCCTCGAGGTTGATGCCCCCGAAGGAAGGGGCCATCCACTTTACCGCTTGGATGATGTGTTCCGGGTCCTTGGTCCCGAGGCATACGGGCACCGCGTCGACACCTCCCAGGTACTTGAAGAGAAGGGCCTTTCCCTCCATTACCGGGAGACCGGCCAGCGGGCCGATGTCCCCCAGGCCGAGCACCCTCGTGCCGTCCGACACTACCGCCACGGTGTTCCATTTGCTGGTGTACTCGTACACCAAGGAAGGGTCCTTGGCGATGGCCTTGCAGGGCTCGGCCACGCCTGGAGTGTACCAGATGGCGAAATCATCCATGCTCCGGACCGGGCATTTAGCCACCGTTTCCATTTTACCGGAATAGAGGGAGTGGTAGCTGATGGCGAGGCGGGCTGGTTCGTTCGCCTTCCTCAGGCGCTCGTCCTCCTCCTTCACCATCGGTGAATTGGCGTCATGCTTCCTTCGGGATGTGGTCGCGTCCATGAGATCGCCCTTGCCCGCTTCATTCCTAGCTCCAGGGCCGATATTTATAGATTGAGAAATGACACCTGGATAAGAGCATTGAGCTGAGATACCACGGTGCACATTGGCACTCGGTCACGGCACGGATTTCGCCTCTGCCAGACGCAGAAGATGCCCCGTAGGCGTTTATTTAGAATATTTTTAATATATAATAATTTACATATTCACATTTCCTCCCGATCTCAGGAGGCTGTTAATAGCTGTTGAGCGATGAAGAGGGAGATGACGCGTGTACTGGTGGTGGACGGGTACATCGATGAGCCCGCCTCCCTTGGGGTCCCCCCTTACAGCTCCCCGCATGTGAGGGCCGTCATCGGCGCCGCCCTCGACGCTGGAGCTGATGTGGACCTCCTCTCCATCGACCAGATCCGGAAAGGGGAACCAAAGGATGGAGACGTTCTGATAATGATGGCGGGATGCGCCGTACCTGGCCGTTACCTGAGGGGCATGCCCGCATCGTCCCGTGAGATAGCTTCCATCGCATCCAGCTTCAAAGGAGAACGGATATTGGGCGGACCGGCGGTCCTGGAGGCGGAGAAATTCGACGGCCTCTTCGAACATGTGGCGAAGAGGGACGCGGCAGCATTCGCATTCGACCTTCTTGACCAAGGGAGGGGGAAGGACCGCTGGCGAACCGTGGAGGAATGGAACAGGTGGTTGCTCAGAGGAGCGAGAAGCGTTACCGCGCATCCTGACTTCCCTCAGCCTTTGATCGCTGAGATAGAGACCTATCGAGGGTGCGTACGCTACGCCAGCGGGGGATGCTCCTTCTGCGTCGAGCCGCTGAAGGGTAGGCCAGTGCATCGCAGTCCCGGGGACATCGTTGCCGAGGTGAGGGAGCTTCATAGGCTTGGCGTGAAGAACTTCCGGCTCGGCGCCCAGACCTGCTTCGTATCGTACATGGCACAAGAGGATGGCACGGAGGTTCCCAAGCCCAACCCCGAAGCGGTAGAGGAGCTATTGGCAGGCATCGACGACCTGGGCGTAGACGTGCTCCACCTGGACAACGCCAACCCTGCCGTGATCGCGACCCATCCGCAGGAATCGAGGCGCATCTTCGAGAGCATCGTCCAACACTGTAGCAGCGGGAACGTGCTGGCACTGGGTATGGAGAGCGCTGACCCAGCGGTGGTGGAGGCCAACAACCTCAACGCCACCCCTGAGCAGGTGCTCGAGTCCATCAAGCTCATCAACCAAGTCGGGAGAGGAAGAGGGCCGAGCGGGCTGCCTGATTTGCTTCCTGGCCTGAACTTCATCATCGGCCTGGATGGGGAGAGCCCTCGTACAGCCCAGCTCAATCTGGATTTCCTTAGGATGGTGCGGGACGGGGGGCTGTGGCTGCGACGCATAAACGTGCGCCAGGTGAGCGGCATAAGGCGCGAGTTCAGGGGCAACATGACCCATTCGCAGTTCCTGAGGTTCAAGGAGTCGGTGAGGGAGGAGATCGACTCCCCGATTCTGAGGGAGATCTTACCCATCGGCACCAAGCTCACCCGGGTGTTCACCGAGCTCAGTGAGGGCAAGCACACCTTTGGGAGGCAGATCGGAACCTATCCCATCCTGGTCGGATTCAACTATGCCATCGAGCTGGGGAGGTTCATCGACTGCATGGTGGTCGATTGGGGCTATCGCAGCATCACCGCGGTCGAGCACCCATTGCCCATCAACCGCTGCCCGCTCGCCGCCATGGAGTCGTTGCCCCAGGTGGGCAAGAAACGAGCGGCGCGAATTATGAGGGGGAGGCCCTACCACGGCCTGGATGACCTCAGGTCCAGCTTGGACGATGTGAGCGTCGCCGACGCCGTCGCCCCGTTCATAACCTTTGATTAAGCGAGGACTTTATTTGGCCCGGGGCGTTTGCTTGTGGCGATGGAGGTCAGGGAATTCGCCCGGTTCCCCTTCGTCCGGGGCGCGTCGGAGTTCGTGAGGAGGTCCAAGGTAGAGCTTGACGACCTCCTCGGGCACACCGCATTCTCCCAGGCGAGGATGCGGGGGAAGAAGAGGGTGCTGGACGCGATCGAGAAGGCCAGCGTCGACGACAATTCCATGGCGACGGAGGAAGACCGGCTGCAGGAGATACTCAGCTACCCCATGGCGCGCATCCTCGTCTCCTGCGTGGGCGATGGCTTCCTCATCCGCAGATATGCCTTGGCAGAGGCCAAGACCGCCTACGACCGAATGCAGACCGAGAGGGTGGAGACGCTGATGGAGATCGCGGCGGAGCTGGGGGTGGAGGCCACCTTGGTCGATGACCTGCCAAGCATGCACTTCACCGACTTCCTGCGCTTCACCTCCGGCCTAAGGAGCAAGGAATGGAAGCTGGTTAACACAGAGGTCAAGAAGGGCAAGGTCGCATTGCCCAAGGTGAAGTTCGCCCGGGTCCTGGAGCAGGCGTTGCACGACAAGCTCGAGGACGAACTTCCCTTGCCGGTGACCAGGTCGATGCTTGAGGCGCTGCGGCCGGACATCTCGGAGCTAAAGATGTTAGCGGAGCAGATGAAGGACCGCTACCAAACCGAGGGGTTCGGGGAGGTGGACGTGGAGAGCTTCCCGCCCTGCATGAAGAGGCTGGTGGCCATGGCGCAGGCGGGAGAGAACATATCGCACCCAGGGCGCTTCGCCCTCACCTCGTTCCTCTTCAACATCGGCCTCTCCAGGGAGGAGATAATGAAGATATTCGCGGGCTCGCCCGACTTCGACGAGGCCAAGACCCGCTACCAGATCGACCACATAACCGGCGAGATCTCTGGAACCACCTACACCCCGCCTGAATGCTCGACCATGAGGACCAATGCCGTCTGCTTCAATGCGGACGACCTGTGCCGGCTTGATTGGGTGAAGCATCCGTTGATATATTATCGGGCCAAGCTAAGGAGGAAGCGCAGGTCCGCCCCCGCCCCCCAGGCCGCCAAGGAAGGTTCGGCCGCCGAGCCCGTCGGCCGCCCTGAGAGTCGATGAGCGCCCGGAACTCTCCTGAGAGGATTGCTCACTTCAGGAACTTCCAGGTGCTGTAGGCGCGCTGTATCGCCGTCAGGTTCCCCACCACCGCGAACCAGAGCATCATGATCTCGAAGATGGTGAAGCTCACGAAGCCCAGGTCGATCCATACCACCCCGAACAGGAACAGTGCCCACTGCACGACGCAGGCCGCGACCATCAGCACCAGGCGGTCCGCCCTGCCCAGCAGCCCGGCGTAATGGCGGCCCGCGCCCACGGCCTGGGCCTGGGTGCCCATGTAAGACGTGAGGAGGACCCCGATGATGGCCAGCATCCCCAGGTAAGGGTTGCACCAGGAGCTGACCGCCACGGCGCCGATCATCAGGACGTCGGCGTAGCGGTCGATGACGTGGTCGATGAAATCACCTCGCCTGCCAGACTTCCCGGCGAGGCGGGCGATCTTGCCGTCCAAGGCGTCGAGGAACCCGCTGACCAGGATGGTCGCGGCCGCCAGGGGGAGTAGGAGCCCGGTGAGGTTGTCATAGGAGAGGTATACGAGGGCTCCCGCCACACCAGCCAGTATTAGGGAGATGAAGGAGATGGTGTTGGGGTTGACCTTGATGAGCGCCTTGGCCGCGGGTTCCAGGATGAAGTCGGCCCTCTTGCGCTTCGAGTCTAGAACCATCCCAGAACCTCCTCGCTCCAGTCGATATGGCCGATAGCATACTTCTCCCTTTCTCCGGCCAGTATCTCCTCCATCGCCTCGACCACCCCATCGACGCTCATGGCGGTGGTGTCGATCTCCAATACTGGCCTACCAGTCTCCGCCGCCTCTATCAGCACGACGTCCAAAGCCTCGGCCTCGACGTTCTCCTTCACCTTGGCCTCGGGATATTTCCTGTCCGCGAGTCTAATCGCGAGGACCGAGGGCCGGCAGCGCAGCACCACGATGAGATCGACCGTGAGGAGGTGGGAGAGGTGACCGACGAGGATGGCGCCCCTCAATCGCTCGTCCTCGGAGATCGCCTTGTCCAAGGCCGCGGTGTCGACCTCCCTGGTCTCCCTCCGCCTGTCCCTACGCCCGAGAAGGCCCTTCTCCTTGGCCAAATGGTTGACCTCTACCACCGTGTGCCCGCGCCTCGCAAGCGCCTCGCCAACCGAGGTCTTCCCTGTGCCAGGGGTACCGCTCAGTGCCACCCTCACAGCCGGTCAAGAGCCAGGGGAGGACATAAATCATTCTGCCGGGCAGGAATGCGAGGAGCGGGCCGCGACTACAGGTCTTTACCATATCGGTCTTGGGAGTACAACTCCTCGAAGAAGGCGAGCGCCATGAAAGTGGCCTGACGCCCCCGACGCAGCCTCTCCATCAGGTTCGAGGGCATCTCCATGGTGAAGTCGAAATCGTATCGGACGTCCATGAGGAACAGGTTCTCCGGCGGCGCAAGGCCGAACTGGACGTCCTGCCCCGCCAATGCCCCCCTGACGTCCTCCAACTCGGCCCTCCCGGAGCCGACCTCGACCATTGCCGCCACCAGCCTGCGCACCATGTTGCGCAGGAACTCCCTCGCCTCCAGGTCCACGACGACGAGGTCGCCGACCGGCTGCACGCCCACGCTCCTGAGCTCCTTGATGGTGGCCCGGTCGTCGGCCTTGCAGAACCTGCGGAAGTCGTGCTTGCCCTGGAGCTCCAGCGCGCATGCTTCCAGCCTGCCAAGGTCCAAGCCCTTGGCGTCCAGGAAGTATCGGTAGAGCCGGCTGGAGGCGCGGCGGGGCGAGAAGGCGGGCGCGACCTCTGCCACGCCGATGAAGTACACCTTATCGCTGGCGGAGTTCAAGGCCTTGAGCAATGACCCTCGCCGGAACGAGGTGTCGAAGGCCACGACGTTGCCGAGCGCGCTCACCCCACGGTCCGTCCTGCTTGCGGCCCTGAACCTGGAGGATACAGGGTCGTCCATGGCCTTGATCTTCCTCAGGCAGCGGATGACCTCGTCCTCGACGGTAGGGAGGTCCGACTGCCGCTGGGAGCCGAAGAAGTCCCTCCCGTCGTACGCCAGCTTGACCGCCGCCCTCCAGGTCATGACATCATCATTAAGTAGAGCACGACCATTTAGATTTCGGCTCAGATGCCCGATTTCCGCATAATCCTGGTCAGCCCCAAGAACGACGGCAACGTGGGGGCCGTGGTCCGCTCCATGGGCAACTTCGGGTTCAAGGAGCTGTGCCTGGTCTCCCCCTGCGAGATAACCGATGAGGCCTACAGGAGGGCCAAGCACGCGGGGGATATCCTTCGCCAGGCCAGGACCGTGGAGAGCCTGGACCAGGCGATAGAAGGATGCGACCTGGTGGTTGGGACCAGCGGCATCGTAACCGCCGGCGAGAAGCACTACGTCCGCATCCCCATCGCCCCCCGCGAGTTCGCGGAGCGCATGAAGGAGTACGAAGAGAGGGTGGCCGTTCTGTTCGGGCCCGAGGACACTGGCCTGTTCCAAGAGGACCTCATGCGCTGCGACATGCTGGTCAGCATCCCGTCCAGCGAGGAGTATCCGGTGCTCAATCTCTCCCATGCGGCGACCATCGTGATGTACGAGCTCTTCCAAACTAGGCCGAGGAAGGCAGGCGGTCCGCGGCCCACCAACGAGCAGGAGCGCGAGAGGCTCCTCCTCTTCTTCGACGACCTGCTGGATTCGG
Source organism: Methanomassiliicoccales archaeon (assembly GCA_028682915.1). Classification (GTDB taxonomy): domain Archaea; phylum Thermoplasmatota; class Thermoplasmata; order Methanomassiliicoccales; family UBA472; genus JAJRAN01. The sequence continues at coordinate 9,214 of JAJRAN010000030.1, forward strand.
TGGACTATCCGGAATTCCGCAGGGAAAGGACCAGGGTCATGTTCCGTCGCCTGATGGGCAGGGCGGTGCCGACCAAGTGGGAGTTCCACACCATCATGGGCGTGCTGGGAGATGCGGCCAAGAAGATCAAGAGGCTCGAATCGAAGAAGGACTAGATGGTGAAGGGTGATAACAACAGGCCGTCGTCGAGGTCCTCTGCCAGCTCCGCGATGCCCGTGACGACGGCGATGAGCCTGATGGAGCCTTCGAACTTCTCGTCCAACCTGGCGCCGAAGATCACCTTGGCGTCGGGGTCAAGGTTGGAGGTCAGGGCCTTCATCAGCTTGTTCAGCCTCCTGAGGGTGAGGTTGGTGCCTCCAGTGACGTGAACCAGAGCGCCCGTGGCCCCGTTTATCGGCACATCCAGCAACGGGTTGCTCAAGGCGTCCTTCACGACCCCGTCCGGGTCCGAGTTCTCGCCGTACAGCACGGTGGATATCCCTCCCTGCCTGACAATGGTCTTGAGGTCGGCGAAGTCCAGGTTGATGAGCGAGTTCTCGGTGATGGCCTCGACCGTGCCCTTGACCATCTCGGAGATGAGCTCGTCCATGATGGAAAGGGCCTGATGGAATGGCAGGTTGGACACCATGTCCAGAAGGCGGTTGTTGTCGAGGACCAGGCAGGTATCGGAGGCGCTGCGAAGTGAGCGAAGCCCCCGTATCGCGATCTTGTTGCGATTGCCTTCCATCTCGAACGGGGTCGTGGCGATGGAGACCACCAGCGAGCCGCACCTCTTGGCCACGTCCGCGACCACTGGGGCCGCGCCCGTCCCGGTCCCCCCGCCCATGCCCACGGTCACGAAGGTCAACGTCGCCCCCTGCAGCAGCTTGCTGATCTCAGGCACGGCGTTCTCGGCGCAGATGCGGCCCACCTCGGGGTCGCTGCCCGCGCCATTCCCGTTGGTTATGCCTTGGCCGATGAGCAGGCGACGGTGCGCCTTGACCTTGGCCAGATGCGGACGATCGGTGTTGATGGCGATGGTTTCCACTGAACTGAGCCCTATTTCGTTCATCCGGTTGACGGAGTTGCATCCTCCGCCACCACAGCCGACGATGATTATCTTTGGCTTACCTACGCTAGCCAGGTCGTCGTCGGTGACGTATTCCCATCCCACTTGAACACCCCATCTCGCGTTCAAGACCCTTTACTTCATTTCCTCCATGGCGCGGTTCAGGCGCTTGCGGACGTACTCCCGAACCGCGTTACGGATC
>JAJRAN010000057.1 GCA_028682915.1 Methanomassiliicoccales archaeon
ACCATGAACTTGGGATGGAGGTAATCATAGCGCTTGAACCCGTGAAAGCCGAAAGATTGGAAGACCTCGCACCCGGCTTTGCCCAGTGCCTGTAGGAATGAGACCTGGGCGTTGGAGAGCCCTCCTACCGGCTCGCCCTCCACTAGCGTTCGGACCTGGACGCCCCTGCTCGAAGCCGAGGCTAGTGCGCCGGCGATGTTGGGATCGGACAGGATGTAGACCTCTAGCGCGATGGAGGAATGGGCGAAGGCTATCTCCCGGAGGAGTCGAGCCCTCATATGGTCAGGGCAGAGGAACGGCTCGACCGTAGACCTCGAAGAGATAGGAGTGAAGGAGGATCGTCCTGGGGTCACGACGGCCCAGTCGTCCTTGGTGTCCGAGTCGCAATAGGGCGCCAGGAGACCCCGCCTCAGGACCTTGCCCTCGGCGGGGGTCGGGCATTTCTCCCCTTTCCAGCTTGGGTCCGAATAGTCTGACCTGCCGTAGGCGACCGCGTCCGCGACGTTGCCCTGAGGATCCAGCAATATCGCCTCGTCACCCTCGTCGGCCAATGCCAACCTGCCCTTCTTCCCCAGCTCCGATGTGCCCAAGGTGAGCGCGCCAGGATGTAGCAACCTTAGGAAGGTGGCGTTGGGGCCGATGAACAGCTCTTTGCCCGCTGGTAGCCTCATGCTCTTGGTAAAATGCCACCAACCCTCCCCATCGGAAACCGCCCAGCCGATCAGATCTACGTCCGATTGCCCGAGATTGGCTATCCCGATATGCTCCGAAGGGAACCGCGGCAGGATTTCGCTTATCCTTACGTCGGCGTGCACCGTTTCAGAGCCCGAAACGGGATGTGATGAGAGGGCGCTCTGACCTATGGGAAGGAGAATGAGAAGAATGACCAGGCAGCACGCTCCCCTCATCGGGGATGCAGGCGCAGAATGACTCCTAATAGCGGACGGCTACAATCAACCCTCGATGCTAGATCAGATCAACCAGGTCCTGCAGCGCTTTTCTGGGGTCCTTGGACTTGACCACGCCGGAGGCCAGCAGGACGCCTTTCGCCCCTAGCTCCAAGGCGCGCTTGACGTCCTTGCCTGTCTTCACCCCTGCCCCGCAGAGGACCGGTATCGAGGCGTCCACCTTCCTGGCCGCCGAGACGGCATCGGAAACCACCTCCGGATTGGCGTCGGTGACGGAGACATCGCCCCCGATCAGCTCCGGGGGTTCGACCGCCAGCATCTCAGGCCTGAGCTCGGACAGTCTTCCAGTCGTCTCCGCCGTGTCGGCGCAGATGCAGGAGCGGAGGCCGACCTTCTTGCATGCCCCCACAACTATCGCGATGTCCCCTTGGGATAGCCTGTGCTCCGAATGGTTGACCAACGTCCCCATGGCGCCCGAGGCTTTGACCATCTCCGGGGTCGTCCAGCCGGTGGCGGAGCCGGGGGACTTGGGGTCGGCGTGCTGCGCCATTACCGGGATCTTGACCGCCCTGGCCACCTGGGATAGTTCGGTCATGGGGGGACAGGCCATGATGTTAACCCCTGACTCCTCAGCCACCGTCTGGCATTCGAGGGCTATCCGCAAGGATCTGTCTCCTTCCACCTCGCGATAGGCCTTGAAATTGACGATTATGGCCGGGAATCGGAGCTCACTCAACGTCTTCCATCCTCATCTTTAGCTTCGCGATGACGGCGGGCCTGGTGGTGTACTCCATCTCCTCAGGCCCCAGTATGGCTGGCATGAACGGGCCATGGCGACGCATGTAGATGCTGGCGCGGACCGCCTTGGCCCTCGCCTCGTTCCACTCATCGCCCGCGAAGAAGTCCACCGGGGTATGGACCCCGACCGGTGAGCCAGGGTCCTCAAGCCCCTGGAGCTTGCCATGGGATATCTGGAACCCGAGGCAGCAGATGCGCGGCGGGCCATCGAAGAAGGTCGGGTCGGACTTGTCCACCGAGCAAGGGAACCATGCGCCGTAGTGGGATCCTCGCATCCATCCGGCCACCAGCTGTGGGAACATGAAGGGCTGGAGGACCTCCCCTACCGCGGGCAGTCCGCTCTGGCAACGGACCACGCAGACCGGGTCGTCCTTGCCGACGTACTTGCCGGCGCAGATGTTGAGCTTCTCCGTGCTCACCACCGACGCCACGCCGATGCCCGCGTCCTTGCTGAATATGCGCTTGATCGAGTATCGGGTCGTGTCCCCTAGCAATGTCAGGATGTCGTAGATCTCCTCAGGCGAGCTCATGACGACCTTCTTGCTGTCTATGACGTCCACGATCTCGAACCTGAACCCCTCGTGCGCCCGAGGGTCGATCACCAGGCCGGTCGTGGTGAAGGGGTCCATGAATATGCGGGTCAGTGGCAATGAGTACGACGAGGGCTCGGTCTTGTCGGCCATGAAGAAGAGGATCGGTTCCGAGCCGCGCTCCACGAACTCCATCTCGGCGGCCCCCGGACCCATCCCCCGGATGTTGCCGGAGAACGCGTCCTTCAGTATGTCCTGCCCAGCGGCATAGAGCTTCATGTCCTTGGCGATCTTCGCGGCCTGTCGGAAGGCCTCCCAGGCGATTCCGTGCACGTCCCGGTGGTTCTCCCCCTTATGGTGCGTCATGTAGAGGTTGATGTCGTCCCCCACCCGGGTGACGTAGAAGTCGTTCAGGGTCCCTGCCCGTACGCCGTCGCGAAGTATCTCCTCGCACTGCGCCATCATCTTCGGATGGGGGCGGGAGTGTCCGACGACGGAACCAACATCGGCCTTGATTACTGAAACGGTTATCTTATCTGGCATGAGCATCCCTCGGCTTAGCGTTTAAAAGAATGCAACGGCTATATAAAATACTTCACCAACCATTTTTTGATAGTCTGGCTTTCGAAACGCTAGCGTCGGCTAGGGCGGATGGCGAATGAGCTATCCGAAGGATGCGCTGAAAGCCTATTTCCGGGATCTCAATGGATCAACCGACTGTGATGGCGGAGACCGGACAGGCATCTGCGGCGTTCTGAGCGCAGCCTTTCTTGTCGTCTGGTATCTCCCCATCCGTTGGGCCTCCCTTCCTGAAGTCGCTCTTTAACGACGAGAGCCCCTCTTCCCCTTCCTCGAAAACATCCGGGCATTCATCGTTGTAGCAGAGGCCGCAGCTGGTGCATTCATCATGGTTTATGGTAACCTTGACTGACATGAGGGCTGCTATTGAGACCCGACATAATATAAACTTTCTGAGAAGCAACGGACATAATCGAAATTGGCCACCCATGGCACCAGCTCGCCCTCTAGCCATCCACTTATATATGCTTGGGGACATCCGGCAAAGGAGGGCGAAGCATGTCGTCGGCCATTCGTTACTCGAAGAGCATCGGGACGGAGGACTTCGAGAGAGAGGTAACCATCGAAGGGTGGGTCCAAGATGTCCGAGCGCTAGGCGGAATCACCTTCGTTATCGTTCGCGACCGCTACGGCGTGGTCCAGGTGGCCGTTCCTAAGAAGAAGGTGCCGCCCGAGCTGTTCGCGGCGATGACCTCCCTGTCCAGGGAAAGCGTGGCTCGCATCACTGGCGTGGTGAAGAAGAGCGACCAGGCCAAGGCCGGCTTCGAGATTGTGCCCACCTCCATGGATGTGACCAGCCCCGCCCAATCCCCACTCCCCATGGGGGTCGTGGACAAGGTCAGCGTGGAGCCAGAGACCAGGTTCGACCATCGCTTCATGGACCTCAGGAAGCCGGAGGTGAGGGCGGTCTTCGAGATCAAGTCCATCGCCCTCAAGATGATAGACGAATACCTGCTCAAGAACGGCTTCGTAGAGGTGTTCACCCCAAAGATCGTGGCTTCGGGCGCCGAAGGAGGGGCCACGCTGTTCAACATCGACTACTTCGGGAGGAAGGCGTATCTGGCACAGAGCCCACAGCTCTACAAGCAGATGCTCATGTCCACCGGCCTCGACCGTGTTTTCGAGATCGGCCCCGCCTTCCGCGCCGAGCCCTCGGACACCATCCGCCATGTCTCCGAGTTCATATCCTTCGACGCCGAGATGGCGCACATCAGCTCCATGAGGGATGTCCTAGACGTGCTGGAAGGATGCGTACAATATACCATCGAGGGGGTAGCCAGGGAAGCTGTGGAGCACCTGACCAAGCTTGGGACCAGGGTCAGGATCCCTAGGACCCCGTACCCCGTCATCACATATTCCGAGGCCCTGGAAAAGGTCCAGGCGCAGGGAATGGCCCTCAGGATGGGGGACGACCTCGGGACCGAGGGGGAGAAGGCATTGGGCCAGATAATGTCAGCCGAGGGATTTGACGTCTATTGGATCGTCGAGTACCCGGAGGAGGCCAAGCCCTTCTACATCATGGAGAAGGACGGCACGCCGTTCTCCTATTCGTTCGACTTGGATTATTGCGGTCAGGAGATTGCCTCTGGAGGGCAGAGGGAGCACCGCTTCGACCGGTTGGTGCAGAGGTTCGAGAAGAAAGGGCTCGACCCCGAGGCATTCAGGTTCTACACCAACGCCTTCGCCTTCGGGATGCCCCCGCACGGGGGGTGGGGGCTGGGAGTGGAGAGATTGGTGCAGAAGATGCTCGGCCTGCCCAACATCCGCGAGACCATTCTGTTCCCGCGCGACCGCACCCGCCTCACTCCTTGAGGCTTAGTCTAAAGCAAGAATTCAAGGCACCGCATCCCGTAACCGGCCGAGAGGGAGCAATTGGACGGATACGAGCGCAGCCCTGTCGAGGACATGGCGGAGGGTGGGGGCGAGGTCGAGGACGAAATCCGATTCTTCGTCGCTGGTGAGCCCCAGCCCAAGGGCAGCACCCGCTCCTTCTACGTCAAGAAGATCGACCGGGTGGTCACCACCACCACCAACAAGAACACCAAGCAGTGGCAGCTGAGGATCGCCACCGAGGCCCAACGCGCCAATGAGTCGCGGGAGATCTCCTTCTTCCGGCAGGACAAGGGGCTCGGATACGAGGTGGAGGCCCTGTTCCTCTTTGTCCGCCCCAAGAGCCTTCCTAAGAAGGTGAGGTCGAACACCAAGAGGCCTGACCTCGACAAATTGGTGAGAGCCCTCTTGGATGGGCTGGCCGACATCCTCATCCCGGACGATTCCCAGGTCGTCAGCATAAAAGCTGGTAAGAGATACATAGAGCCGGGGGAGACACCCGGCGCCGACATCAGGTTGAGGCGGACCCGCTAGAAAAAAATGGAAGGTGCACGGAGGCCCAAGGCAGCTGAGTGCGGGCTCCTCGTGAGAAGGGCCTCATTCGACCGGCGAATTGGGGCCTAAGCCGCTCATAGCTATCGACTTTTGGCTCTTCAGGAGCACCAGGGGGCACAGGCACGCCTTGCCGTCTACCGCCTTGCACGGCATGCCCGTGCATTCCGGCTGTTCACCTGAAAGAGACTGGTCATACAACTTGCAATGGTAGGCGAAGGAGAAGCTCATCTCCTTCTCGCAACCTTCGCAGGACGTCCCGAACATCGGGCAATCGACGCACATCTTTCCACATGGCGCAGACATAGTCCCGAACCCGGTGAACAATAGGGGTGAGGCGTATTATTTAAAACCTGGGTCAAGACTTTTCCAATTGCGTCCACCCTGAGGAATTCCTCGTTCGGCGAGCGGCGTCGATCTCACGGGAGAGGCGGTCCGGAGCAGTCTGCACTCATAGGGATCGTCATTTCCTTGCGGATCAGCTGACCCTCTTCTCTTCATCCTGCGCGAGATGGCTGGACTAACCGGGTCCACCCGGCCGCCAGCTTAAGCCAGAGTCATCGTTATATTTATTTGTACCGTGGAGAGGCAACAAGTTGAAGTAACACCGCCGCCAATCTTTTCCATTCGAGGCACATGCCCGCGGCCATCGTCCTGATCAATTCTGAGATCGGCAAGGAGACGGACATCTTGAACGAGCTATGCAAGATGCCCGAGGTGGAGAAGGCGTTCCTCGTCTACGGCGTCTACGACGTGGTGGCGAGGGTGAGGGCTGAGGACATGGAAGCCCTGGAGAACTGCGTCACCACCAAGCTGCGCAAGCTCAAGGGCATTCGCTCCACGCTCACTCTCATCGTCAGCAAGGAATGCAAATAGTTCATCTAGCCAGAAGTGCTACGCGGACGAGTCAAATGGCCCTTTCAGGTAACCCGAACGCTCCGGGAAGGAAGGCGAAGGAGTCGCAGAACGTCTACGAGAAGGACGTAGACCAGCTCATCCAGAGGATGCTTGATGGCTCGACCCCTGAGCTCCGGGCGCAGTTGCCCTCGCTTGCCCAAAGGCTGAAGGACCTTAGGGAACGAAACATGCTCAAGATCAACCACTCCATCCTGGAGCTGGTGGTGGCCAAGTACCTTATACAGGATGGGTACGAGGTCTCGCTGGAGCACACCCTGGAGTCGGGGCTGACCTGCGATGTCTTCGCGAGCAAGGGGTTGGGGACCTTCATCGTCGAGGTGGAGACCGGCTACGTTCCTCCCTCCCACGCCTTGGACCCTGTCGACTACATCAAGGCCCGCATCGCCTCCAAGATCGCACGCTACTCGGGTTACTGCAACAAGTTCTCGCTAGGGTCGCCAGCTCATTACGTAATGCCCATACCGAGGATGCTCACCAAGCCTCCGAGGACGCGGGAGCAGCCGGAGATCGACATGGTGAAGCGCTACTGCGACATGTACTACTCCAACCCTCCGGTGTCCAACGAGGAGATCGTCAACGCCCACATCCACAGCGTCCAAGTGATAGACGTTGAGAACTTGACCATCCTGGAGGTCGAGCCAAGGGAGTACATCGACCGCTCGGAGCAATGGTATCGCTAGAAGTTCGCCCCAGGTCCGTCAAAGTCTTAATAGAGTTTCGTTCATTCGAGGGACGATGGCCGAAGAGGTGGAAGCCGCCCTCTACCTGGGCATGGTGGCGCTCATCTCCCTGAGCGGGGTGATGGCTCCAGGCCCGCTGTTGGCCACCACCATCTGCAAAGGGTATCAGGACCCGAGGGCGGGGATAAGGATCGCCCTCGGCCACGCCCTTATTGAAGCGCCGCTCATCGTGGCTATCTTCCTGGGCCTGGGGGTGGTCCTCCAGAACGAGGCGGTCTTCATCTTCGTGGGCCTGGTCGGGGGCGGCATACTCATCTACATGGGGGCTGACCTGCTGCGCTCCAGGAACAAGTCCGTACTGGTCTGCGACAAGAACAAGGGCAACGTGATCACCTCTGGCTTCATCATGACCGCGGCCAATCCCTACTGGCTGATATGGTGGGCGACCGCCGGGGCGGCGCTGGTGGCGGGGGCTGTGACCTTCGGGTGGGTGATGCTGCCCCTCTTCATCGTCGTGCATGTGAGCGTGGACCTGATCTGGTACCTCGCGGTATCCTACTCCGTCAACCGCAGCAAGGACATCTGGGCCGCCAAGTGGCACAAGTGGCTCTTCGTGGCCTCGGGAGGAATCATGCTCTTCTTCGGGATCTACTTCATCGTCTCGGCGACGGCGAAGCTCGTCTGATGGCCAGCGCGCAAATGATTTGTAAGACCCCTGAGATATATTCTCGAGCCCCGGGATGTCCAAGACCTACAAGGACTACAAAATCTATTGCTGCTTCACCCTGAACAGGCTCGTCTCTGAGCTGGGGATAGACCTGTACCAGGAAGGTCTTGAAGGCAAGCTGGATGACGTCCTCGCCTCTCGGCCAAATGGCATCTCCAAGGAGGAGATCAAGCACGAGATCCGCTCCAACCACTTCATGACCAACAAGGTCCTGGAGAAGCTGCTCGAGGATGGCCTGGTCAGGATCGAGGAGCGCGAGGGCCGATATGAGGTCTCCATCACCCGGGAAGGGGTGCTCTACGTGCGCAAGTACAACGAGTTCTTCCTCTCCATCTACCGCGAGCAGATCCAGGAGCATTACCGCTATCGCGGCCTCCCTCACTGGGCGCGAGGTGCGGAGAGGTAGGGCCCTTCGGCCACGTATGGGATGAACTCGTAGGTCCCGTCCTGGTTCTCGATCACCAGCTCCAAGGTGCTGGAATAGTGCTTCGTCCGATGGGAGAACTCCACCCTGGCTTCGCCGAGGAAATGATAGGCCTCCTCGCTCAGGTCATGGATGGGGGCCCTTGTCCACAGGGCGATGACCCGCGAGGGGGGGAGCTTGGTGGCCTGGGAGACGTCCTCGGCGGCACGCTTGAGCGAGGCCAGGTCCTCTGAGCGCGGAGCGGTCTGGAAGCACTTGATGAACAGCTGGTATCCGGGATAGCCCACTCCCAACAGCTTCCATAGGAAGCCGGGCTTGGAGGCGAGGTAGGCGTCGAAGTTGTAGAAGACCGAGCTGGCCCCCCTTTGGATGGAGGGCGACTGGTATTGGCGCGCGGAGATGGCGGCCGCCATCGCCGGGTTGCGTGCCTTGATCAGCTCCAGCAGCCGGATGACCGCCGTCTCTCCCTTCGGGATGTAGATTATGGGGTCGTCGTTCCTGACCCGGACGATGGCCGCGTGCCTGAGGCTGTAGTAGCGCATGAAATCGCTGAGGTTCCTCAGCATGGCCAGGGCCAGCACCCCGATGATGAAGAGGAAGAGCACGACTAGCCCCAGGATAAGGTTGGTGAACAGAAGGGCCAGCATGAGGAGGAAGGAGATGACCAGCCAGACCCCGATGAAGATGGTGGCGTAGGTGACCAGCTTGCGGAACCTAGGCACCTCGTTGTTGACATCCTCCGCTAGGTCGAAGATGGCGGATATGGGGTTGTCCACGGCCCGAATGTCAGGCTGGCTCATTCCCTTCGAACTCGAAATACGTGTATATAAACCGATAGGGAAGATTGTTGAGTAACAGTCCTACGTGGCTTCTCAATATTACCCTTAGCGGTAAAGCTCATCCGAGGTGAAATCATGAAGGCAACCCTCATCATAAGCGCTTCGCTCATGCTCTCAATCCTCCTTCTCACAGGGGGTCTGAGCGGCTTCGTGAGCGCGGCAAGCGGGCCTGATCCGATGGACCGGATCAAGCTCGAGACCGGTACTACGAACGAATGGAACGGCGGGGACTACGTGGCCGTCAACATGACGGACGGGACCAATTT
>JAJRAN010000070.1 GCA_028682915.1 Methanomassiliicoccales archaeon
CGCCGAGTTCATTCCTATTCACCGGTGAGCACCGAGATTATGTCCAGGTCGTAGATCATCGCCAGGAGGTTGTCCTTGGCGTCCCGAACTGGCAACTGCCCGAAGTCGTTCTTCCTCATTATCCTTGCGGCCTCGGACACGGTGGTCTTGCGGAACACGGTGGTGGGCGACCTGACCATGACGTCCCGGACGGTGGCGCCAGGCATCTCCAGCTTGGAGACCTCGTACCACAGCTTCATCACGCTGCGGAGGCCCTCCCAGTTCCACTCGTCCTCGTCCTTGCCGATGCCGATCTCGGTCTTGGCCACTTTTCCGTTGACCAGGCTGGTGTTGAACAGATCCCTGTCCGTCAGGATGCCCGCCAGCCTGCCGTGCTCGTCCAGCACCGGCATTGCCGAGACCCGGCTGACCTTCAAGGTGACCAGGGCCAAGACCAAGGGCGCCTCCTCGTATATCGGCACGCACGTGGATTTGATGACGCTCTCCACAGTCTCGTTGAAACCCGCTTTCTCCACCACTCCGAGTAGGTCGGTGGGTGTGACGATACCGACCAGGCGGTTCCGGTCGACCACGGGGAGGTGGCGCACCCCGCTGCTGCAGAAGATGTTGGCCGCCCTCTCCACATGGTCCTTCGAGCCTATGGTGGGCGGGTCGCGGTTCATGAGCATCGCCAGCTGGTCCTCGTCTGGCTTGTTGAATATGTCCTGCCTGGTTATCAGCCCGGTCAGGGTGCCGTCGCCCCTCTTGACCACTGGCAGCCCGGTCAGGTTGTGCTTGATCATTATCTTGAGGACGTCCGTTCGGCTCCCCGGCACCTGTGCCACGATGGGATTGGGGGTCATCACCTCGCCGACATTGGTCACGCGCTCCCCCCCTTGTGAGACCTGACCACCAGCACCGGGCAGTCGGCGAACCTTACCACCCTCTCAGCCACGCTACCTAGGAGTATCTTGGAGATTCCGGTCCTGCCCAAGGTGCCCATGACCACCAGGTCGTGGAACTTGGAAGCGTCCACGATCTTCCTGGCCGGCGAGCCCTCCTCTACCTTGACGGCGACCTTGACCCCGAGCTTGGCACCCTCCGACTGGACGTATTCGACCGCGTCCTTGCCCTCTTTCTCCAACAGGGAGTAGACGGAGACGATGGTCGAGTCCATCGGGAAGTTTATGAAGGACGTCTGGTCCACGACGTATAGCGCGGTGACCTCCGCGTCCATCACCTTGGCCATCTCCAGACCTTTCAGTATTGCCTCCTTCGTATTATCGCTGCCGTCGGTCGGTATCAGGATCCTCTTGAAGAGCGTCATTCTCCTCCCTTCCATTCTTCCCTGCCCAGGCAGACCATGAGCGGGTCTGCGGAGCTTCCCCGCAGCACCAGGTCGGTCGTCGGGTCGCCCCCGTGAGATCTCATCACCATGAAATCGCAAGGGGTCCCAGGCTCCATACCTATTGGGGCTCGCCTCATTAATAATTTCTTCCCATTTTCCAAGGCCATCGACAGCACTGGGGATACGTCCCCCACCCCCTGCTGCCTCAGGGCGCGCGCCGCACTCTCCATCTCCGCCAGCATGTCGGGTAGGGTGAACATGGCGTTGTCCGTGCCCAAGGCCACGGTGGCCCCCGCCTTGAGCATCCTACCCAAAGGAGAGGTCCTGCCGAAGAAGTAGTTGGAACGGGGGCAGGCCACGATGGGCACCCTCTGCTTGACGCAGGACTCGATGTCGCTGTCCTCGGCCATGGTCATGTGCACCACGAATGAGGGGCGGAGGTCGAGGACCTGGTCGATGTCCTCCCTCATCCTCTCCGAGGCGTGGATGGCGAAGGGCCTGCGCTTGGATCGGACGTACCTCGCGAGGTCGGACAGTTCCCCCTCGTCCCAATCGCTGATGCTGGAGATGCCGATCCCGTCCGCGTTCCTGAGCACTGCGTCCACCTCCCGGCGGTCGAAGCGGAGATGAAGGGGGCGGCCCATGACGAAAGGCTTGGGCCACCCTTTCTGCTGCTTCAGGGCACGGGCGCCTTTCGCCCCGCCCTCGCGGAAGTCCAGGAACCTGGAGCAGCCTCGGCGCAGCATGATCGAGCGCACTGCCTGGAACGCCTTACCAAGCTCCCGCTCCGATGTCAATCGCAGCATGCGGTGCTTGAGGCCGTCCGGAGGCGCGACCAGCTCTTCCAGCGAGAGCGATAGGTCCACCGGGACCAGGTAGTCGGCTATGTGGGTATGGGCATCGGTAAGGGTGGGAAGGATGATCCCCCTCGCCTCCGCCCTGGCGACCCCCCCCTCGCCCACTTCGATCACCATCCCGTCCTGGAAGCCGACATGGCCGTCGATGAAGCCTTCCGCGGTCAGGACCTTGCCGGAGACGTAGCGCATCCCCCCTCCATGCCCTACCCAATACTTCAAAATGTCATCGTCCCCCAGTGGAAGGATTTTTATAAGACATCTATTCTCAGGGGCGCAGAGGTTATTCCTATGGTCGCCAAAGTGAAAACCGAGGACTGCGTCGGATGCGGTCTTTGCGAGGATGCCTGCCCGAGCGGTTCCATCAAGGTGGACGAGATCGCGGTCGTCGACGTCAAGACCTGCACCAACTGCGGGACCTGCGCCGACGAATGCCCGAACGACGCCATCGAAGTCGAGAAGTGATTTTCCACCTCTGGCTTTGAAGGGGCTGCCTGCCCCTGGTCAAAACTTTCTCCATCTTCCCACTGCTTTTGATTTATTGCCTTGCCGAATCATGCCCAGTAGGGCTTCTGGATGAACTTGAAGACGGAATTGGCGGCGGTGGCCCCCTCCCCGCAGCCCACCACTATCTGCTTGAACTTGCCAGGGTAGGTGACGATGTCCCCGCAGGCGAAGACGCCCCGACGCGAGGTGCGCATCTCCGTGTCCACCTTAATCAGACCATCGTCCATGACCAGCCCCCATCGGTCCAGGTCGCTGGTGTCAGGCGCCGACCCGATGTTGATTACCACTAGGTCCGCTGGTACCTCCTTGCGGGCGCCGTTGCTGAGCTTGAGGAGGACGCTCCGGACATGGGTGTCGCCCTTGATCTCCTCGACCTCGGAGGACATATAGGTGTCAACGCCCGAGGCGTTAATCCTCTCCACATAGACGCTGTCGGCGCGGAACTGCTCTCTTCGGTGGACGACGCAGACATCCTCAGTGACCTCGCAGGCCAGCAGCGCCATCTCCAAGGCGCTGTTCCCGCCCCCGATGAAGACGATGCTCTTATCGATCAGCTCCTTCCGCGGGGGGAGCTTGTACACCACCCCCTTGTCCTCGAACTCCAGCTCTCCCTTGGCGCCCAGCCTCTTGGGCTTGTACAGGCCAGCCCCTATGGCGACGATCACGGCCTTGACGGAGTAGTCGTCCTTGTCGGTGTGCACGACCAGACCGCCCTCCTGGTCTAGGATGTCCAGGACCCTCTCGTTGTTGTGCACGGTGCAACCGACGGCGAGGGCATGGGATATCAACAGATTGACGAGCTCCTTGGCCTCGAGCACCACCAGGCCAGGATAGTTCTCGATGGGCTTGTCTGGATAGATGTTGGTGAGCTGCCCCCCAGAATCTCCCGCCTCGATGAGCGCGCAGCTCAATTTGCGAGATGCGGCATAGATGCCAGCCGTGAGCCCGGCCGGGCCTCCCCCTATGACCACCAGGTCCAGTTGCATCGCTCACCCTTTATGCCAACTCCCATTAAATAAATGTCGAGCGGCCAGGGCCCTTGCCCCGGCGAAGGGTTATATGAGGGGGCTGCCGTCTCTTTTTCCATGTCCTTCCGCGCCTTCATCGCCGTGGACCTGGCGCCCTTGCCTGCTCTGGAGCCCTTCCTCAAGGACCTGATGGGCGTGAGAGGTCTCAAACCCGTCGACGCCGCCAATCTTCATGTCACGCTCAAATTCCTCGGCGACGTAGAGGAAACGAAGGTCAAGGGGTTAGAGGCGGCGATTCGGGCCTCTAGCGAGGGCGTCGCCCCCTTCGAGGTCGAGGTCGTGGGCTCCGGGGTGTTCCCGCCGAGGGGCAGCGCCCGCGTGGTCTGGGCTGGGCTGATGGGGGCGGAACCCCTGGCGAGCATCTCGGCCAGATTGGAGAAGGCGCTAGAGCCTTTGGGATTCGCCCCCGAGGGAAGGGGCTTCAAGCCGCACCTCACTCTGGCGCGGGTCAAGGATCCTTTGGCCTCATCGACGGTCCGCAGTATCGCCACCTCCTACGAAACAACAAAATTCGGAGCGAAGGGCGTGGCCGAGGTCCTTCTCAAGAGGAGCGTCCTGCGGCCTCAAGGCCCGGAGTACTCCACGGTCGTCTCCGTCCCGCTGATCGGCTAACGCTCCACCTCGAAAGTGGAGAAGCTCTCCTGCTTCAGCAGCTCCGCAGGCGGATGCTCCTTGATGAAATCGGTGCTGTAAACCCCGGACCGGAAGGCCTTGGTCCTCACCACCAGCCGGTGGTAGGGGATCGTGGTCTTGCAACCGGTGAGGGTGTAGTGGTCGAGCGCATCCCTGGCCGAGACCAAGGCCTCCTGCCGGTCCCTGGCATGGACTATCAGCTTGGCGAGCATGGAGTCGTAGTCGGCCGGGACCATGTAGCCTTCATATGCGTGGGAATCGACCCTTATGCCCAGGCCCGCCGGCTCGATGTACTTCTCGATCCTTCCAGGGGCAGGGAAGAAGTTGTTGAACGGGTTCTCCGCGTTCACACGGAACTCGATCGCCGCTCCTTTGGGTTTGGCCTGGAGCAGCTCCTCGCTGACGTCCTTATCGGTGGCGATCTTCAACTGGATCTCGACCAGGTCCAAGCCGGTGACCATCTCGGTCACTGGATGCTCCACCTGGATGCGGGTGTTGGCCTCCATGAAGAAGAGCTCGCCCGAGGCGTCCATGAGGAACTCGAAGGTGCAGAGGCTCTGGTAGCCTGCCTTGACCAGGGCCGCCTCGATGCGGGGGAACATCTCTTTGCGCATGACCTCGTTGACCGCGCAGGAAGGCGTCTCCTCCACCAGCTTCTGATTGCGCCTCTGGACGGAGCACTCGCGCTCGCCCAGGCAGAAGCCGTTGCCCTTGCTGTCCCCGACCATCTGGAATTCGATGTGGCGGGGCTTGATGACCCTGCGCTCCATGAAGATCTTCGGGTCCTTGAAGGCCTTGTCAGCCTCCGCCCTCGCCGATTCGAAGGCCTGCTCGATCTCCCCCTCGGACTCGACGACCCTCATCCCCCTCCCACCGCCCCCACCGGCTGCCTTGAGCATCACCGGATAACCGATGCGCTTGGCCTCGCGCTTGGCCTCCTCGGCGTCCTCCAATGGCTTGAGGGTTCCCGGTGTGGTATGCACGCCGCAGCTCTCCATGAACTCGCGACCATCGAGCTTGCTTCCGAGAAGGGACATGGCCTTGGCGCTCGGCCCGATCCAAGTCAATCCCTCCTCCTCGACCTTGCGAGCGAACTCGGATTTCTCGGAAAGGAACCCGTACCCCGGATGAACGGCGTCCACCTTCATTCGCTCCGCCACTTCCAGGATAGCGTCGATGTCTAGGTAAGGGATCATACCCTTGTCGGACTGGAGCTCCTCGCTCTTGTCCGCCACGAGCACGTGCTTGCAGTGCTTGTCGTTAGGAGCGTAGATCGCCACCGTGGGTATGTTCAGCCTCTTGCAGGTCCTCATGACCCTTATTGCGATTTCACCCCGGTTCGCGACCAGCACCTTTTTGAACACTACCATCCCTCGGACCTGACATTATGTAGCATGATAAGGTTTAACTCGGTAACATGGGCTAGGTTTAAAATGTTTTCTCGAACCCATCCACGATAAAGCGGTCAGGTTCTTAAAGGCAACCATCCGGGAAGAAGGTCCTGCGGGTTGTTAGGCTAATTGTAAATGTCCGAATAATGTGCCCACCTCGGACCTAATCGTTCTCATGAACATCAATGGGAAGAAGCTGAGCTCGAACAGGGACGGAGGCATCGAGGGGCTGCCCTTGCAGCTCCTTATTATCGTCCTGGTGGCTGGCGTCGGGTCCGCCATAATAATGGGCTGGATGGGAGGCCTGGAGGCGCCAGGCACGTTCGGTTCGGTGCAATCATCTGCCAATGAGGTGCTGCTGAGCGACGATGACGGTGATGGGGTTTACACTTCCGACGGTCTGGACCTGGTGATAACGGTCCTAGATCCGGATGGCGACCCGATCTCGGGGGCTTCGGTGACTTTGGAAGGAGCGGGGGTTCAAAGCTCAGATGGCAAACGGCCTCACGCCGTCACCGACGAAGGGGGCAGGGCCAGCTTCGAGGGCCTTGTTCTGGAGAGGACGAGCACTTCGGTGGGCTTCCTGACCGTCACGGTCGCCAAGAGCGGCATAACCTCGACCAGGAGCATAAGCATACCTGTGGTCTGCGAGTGAGGTCCATGAGCCTTCGGGACAAGAGGGGGCTGGAGGGACTGCCGCTCAAGCTTCTGATAACCGTGATGATCCTGGCGTTGAGCATCCAGCCGCTCTATGCCTCTCTCAGCTACCTCGGATACGGTCAGGAGCTTGGCAGGGCGGTCCAGGAGGCCGAAGCCATCAAGGAGGCGGCGGTGTCCGCCTATCTCGGCGGCCCAGGCAACATCCGCAAGGTCTCCATATCGATGAACGATGGACCTGGCTCGTTTTCCATTCGGTTGGGCGGGGCTGAGGGAGAGGGGACCTCCAAGACCATCGATATTCTATATTATGGAAATCTGGCTGCGACCGTTACCTTGGAAGGTCAAAGCCTGAGCATAATTAGCATGGAGGGGCAGAGCCTCATCGTCGAGGGTAAGCAGGAGTTGAGGCTGACCTGCTGTCAGCGTGCCATGGGCGACATAGTCCTTGTGGAGAGGATATGATGATCGAATTCATGCTTTCCCGTTTGACTATGTCCATCTGCGCGATCTTGGTCCTTCTTACCTTGGCGCCGGTCATATGCGCCTTGCCCTGGCCCATGGTAGATCCGGCGTCACAAACCTCTCTTGACCAGCTGGCATCCCGATTTCAAGAGGTTGCAAACGCTCCGGGCGAGGCGAGGTTGGAGTTGTCGATGAGCGATTACCTGGGGCAAGAGGGCGAGCATCTAATCCTCCGTCCAGGAGGTCTTTGGTTGGTCGATAGCGAGGTGCTAGAGGTCCGACCGCTTCCTGAAGGGTTCCTGATCTTCGTCCGCTACAATGGAGCCGAGATCCGGGCGGATCAGGCCGAGCTCAATTGGGCTTCTACGCTGACCTTGAGCAAGTCCATTGCGAGCGACGATGTGATCCTGGAGGCTCACATCGAGAACTTGGAGGCAACCTCGGAGACCGCGTCAGCGAACCTGTCGATGTCATTCTCGTTGTTGTAGATGTAGAAGGAGGCTCGCGCGCACCCATCGAGGTGCCTCGCTACGAAATAAGGATGCACGCAGTGCATCCCCGAGCGGATCATAACCTTGCCTATTTCGTCCAAAATCATGGCAGCATCATGGGAGCTCATGCCCTTGATATTGAAGGAGAGTATGCTCCCCCGGTGCTTGGCTTCCGAAGGCTCCAGAATGCTCACATTAGGAATGGCTTGCAATCTGGAGGTCGCCCTCTTGTTGAGATCGAGGTCATGTTCCATGATCTCCTGCATTCCCAGACGACCCAGGTAATCGACCGCCACTCCGGTCCCGATGATACCGGCGTAATTCTGGAGGCCCGCCTCGAACCTCTCCGGAGGCGGCAGGAAGTCCGCCCTGTCATGGGTGGTCAGGCTAACGCCCCCTCCGCCCGAGATCAATGGCTCCAGGGTCTTGAGCAGCTCCATTTTCCCGAAGAGGGCCCCCATCCCCGATGGACCAAGCATCTTGTGCGCGGAGAAGGCGTAGAAGTCGACGTCGAGATGATCCACGTCCACCTTCTGATGAGGGGCGGCCTGAGCCCCATCCAGCATCACGAGGGAACCGTAATCATGGGCGATTTCTATGACCTCCTTCGCAGGTATGCCGGTCCCGTTGATGTTGTTGATATGGACCATGCTCACCATCCGGACCTCGCGGGACATCGCATTCTTGAAGGCCTCGATGTCGAAGAGCCCGGAGGGAGGCGTGAGTACGAATCTACGTTTGATGCCGTATGATTTCTGCATCTGGAGCCAAGGGACGTGATTGCTGTTATGCTCGAAATCGGTCGTAACCACGACCTCGTCTCGTCGGTACCGGAGGCCTTTGGCCACCAGGTTCAATGCCTCGGTGCAGCTTTTAGTGAAGGCGATTTCCTCGGGTCTCTCCGCTCCGAGGAAGGACGCCACCTTTTCCCTCGCCTCATCGACCTCGATGGACACTTGGGTGGCAAGGCGATGAACGCTCCGTCCCCCACAAGCGGGATATTCCAGGTAATATCGCGACATGGCCTCGATGACCGGAATCGGCCTAAGGGTCTGGCAGGCGCTATCCAGATAGATGAAATCTTTGCTCGCGCTGGTGTAAAGCGGGAAGTCGTTCCGCACCTTGTCGACGTCCATTTGCTCTGGCGGAACGAAACCTTAGCGGCTATTTCATCCTTTTCCGTGTGAAGGGAGGAAGCCTAATGCATCCTTTTATTCGCCCTCGCCATTCCACATATTGAAATAAACCTCTAGAAATGTAGCAATCGTTAATGGTGTAGAACATGCAAAGGATCTACTTTGACAACAGCGCCACCACCTGCTTGGATCCGAGGGTGCTCGAAGCCATGAGGCCCTATTTCGACCAGTGGTACGGTAACGCTTCTAGCCTCCACGCCCTAGGAAGGGAGTCATATAATGCCTTGGAGGAGGCCAGACATAGGACGGCCAAGGCCATCGGGGCTCAGCCCAGGGAGATTATCTTCACCTCAGGAGGAACGGAATCAGACAATCTTGCCTTACAAGGGGCGGCCTTTGCCAACTCGGCTAAAGGCAACCATATAATCACCAGCACCATCGAGCACCACGCAGTGCTAAACACCTGCAGGTTCCTTGAGAGCCAGGGCTTTCGGGTCACCTACCTTCCTGTGGATCCTGATGGAAAGGTCGATCCCGAGTCGCTGAAGAGGGCGATGATCAAAGGTACGATCCTGGTATCGATTATGGCCGCCAATAACGAGATAGGCACCATCCAGGACATCCGTGAGCTGGGTGGGATAGCCCATGACGCGGGGGCGGTCTTCCACACTGATGCCGTTCAGAGCATTGGGAAAGTTCCCTTGGACGTCGGGAAGGACAACGTCGACCTCTTGGCCATTTCGGCGCACAAGTTCCATGGGCCCAAGGGTGTGGGGGCCCTCTACGTCAGGAAAGGGATGAACCTTCGGCCGCTGGTCTATGGCGGGGGCCAGGAGCGGGGGCTGAGGTCCTCGACCGAGAATGTTCCCGGGATCGTGGGGCTGGGAATGGCCATCGAGATTTGCATGGACGGGATGGAAGGAAACGTTGAGAGGATGGGGTCCATCCGAGACAGAATCATAATGGGCACCTTGTCCAGCGTGGACGGTTGCCATCTCAATGGCCCCAAGGAAGGAAGGCTCTGCAACAATGCCCACTTCAGGTTCGATTACGTCGAAGGGGAAGCCTTGGTCCTTAGTCTGGACATCAAAGGGATCGCCGCCTCCACGGGCTCGGCCTGCTCCTCTCGGGACAGCGAAACCTCCCACGTACTGAAGGCGATCGGGGTCAGGAACGAGCACGCCCGAGGGTCGTTACGCATCTCCTTGTCAAGGATGAACACCTTGGAGGAGGCGGACGTGTACCTTGAGGCGATTCCAGAGGTCATCTCAAGGCTCAGGGCCATCTCACCAGTGGCCATGTTGTCAAAATCATCGAACCCAGGGGTATGAGCATGCCATACGGCCCTAAGGTAATCGAGCACTTCACCCGGCCCAAGAACGTCGGTGAAATGAAAGGGGCCGACGGTGTAGGCAAAGCCTCGAATGATACCGACGGCGACGTGGTGGTCATTTACATCAAGGTCGAGGGCGATAGGATTGTCGATGTCAGCTTCCAGACGTTCGGCTGCGCCGCTGCCATCGCCTCAAGCAGCATGTTCACCGAGATGATAAAAGGGAAGACCGTCGAGGAGGCGCTGAAGGTGAGCAAGCAGATGGTCGCTGACGCCTTCGACGAAGGCATGCCATCGAACAAGGTAGAATGCTCCGTCATCGCCCCCGACGCGTTCAAGGAGGCGGTGGCTGACTACCTCCAGAAGAGGATTCATTAGGGATGAACAGAGTTCTCCTCACGAAAGAATGAGGTCCTTAAAGGTGAGCATCGGTAGGCTGCCCCTCCCCAACCCGACCATGCTGGCATCGGGGATGATGGGCGAGACGGGCGCCTCGCTCCTACGGGCGGCGGAAGCGGGGGCGGGGGCCGTGGTGACCAAGTCAATCGGCTCGGAGCCAAGGCTAGGGTACCCCAACCCCACGCTGGTCGAGCTGAAGGATGGATATATCAACGCCATGGGTCTGCCCAACCCCGGGATCTCGGCCTTCCGCGAGGAGATGTCGGTGGCTCGATTTTGCCCAGTTCCGATAATCGGCAGCATCTTCGCCGCATCCTCCGAGGAGTTCGCTGATCTAGCCGAACGAATGCAACAGTATGGCGCATCGGCCATCGAGCTGAACCTCAGCTGCCCGCACGCCAAAGGCTATGGCATGGAGATCGGCGTGGACCCGGGAGTGGTGGGCTCGATCGTGGCCGAGGTCAAATCCAAATGCAGCATCCCCGTCTTCTCCAAGCTGACTCCCAACACCCACCGCTTGGTCGAGGTGGCCATGGCCGTGCAGGAGGCGGGAGGCGACGCCGTGGTCGCCATCAACACCCTGAAGGGGATGAGCATCAGCATCGAGGCTAGGAGACCTGTCCTCAGCAACAAGGTCGGAGGGCTCTCCGGACCGGCGGTTAAGGCCGTCGGCATCAGGAGCGTCTACGACCTGAGCGCTGCCTTGGACATACCGGTCATCGGGGTCGGGGGGATAGAGTCCTGGAGAGACGCGGTCGAATACCTGATGGCTGGCGCCTCAGCGGTCCAGGTCGGAAGCGCGATAGGTCGCCGAGGGCTTGGGGCGTTCAAGGAGATTACCGAGGGCATGGCGCTCTTCATGGACGAGAACGGGTTCGCCTCGATCCAGGAGATGGTGGGGGTGGCCCATGAATGAGCAGATTATGACCAAGGTCACCAGCACCCATACGGAGGGAGAGGGGATGACCACCCTGCGCTTCGTCTTCGATCGGTCCATCGCCCCTGGTCAGTTCTTGATGGTATGGGTCCCGGGCGTCGATGAGGTGCCGATGAGCGCCTCCTATGTCTATGGGGAGAAAGGGATCACCGTCAAGGAGGTGGGGGAGGCCACCAAGGCCCTCTCTTGCCTTAGGCCCGGTGACTCTATCGGGGTGCGTGGCCCTTACGGCAAAGGGTTCGAGCTCATGCCTGGAAG
>JAJRAN010000023.1 GCA_028682915.1 Methanomassiliicoccales archaeon
TAAGCACAGCGCCTGCGAAGGAGCATGAGGT
Organism: Methanomassiliicoccales archaeon; assembly: GCA_028682915.1. Taxonomy (GTDB): domain Archaea; phylum Thermoplasmatota; class Thermoplasmata; order Methanomassiliicoccales; family UBA472; genus JAJRAN01. The sequence goes on from JAJRAN010000023.1 coordinate 32, forward strand.
CTACAATGAGCTCCTCAAGGTCAAGGAGGTAGTGGAACTTCATCCTCTCTTCGGCGAATACGACCTAATCGCCAAGATCGAAGCTGACGACTTCAATCTGCTGGGGCAGGTGGTCGTGGATAAGATACGCTCGATCCCGGGAGTAATCGATACGAAGACGCTTACAGGAATAAAGTTCTGAGGAAAGGTGAACGAAAGATGTCCGTGGAAGATTTCTTGACCGTGCTGTTGTTGACATTCGCCCTGTTCATGGTTTTGGCAGGTGCATTCACCGCTTACTTCGGTAGCGGTAAGAGCAGGACGATTGGCATCGTGCTGCTGGTCGTTGGCCTGATCGTGGGCATCGTCTGGGTGTACCTGACGGGCTTCACCGACATCATCGATGTCTGGCTTGGTGACGTAGTCTGGGCCGCCTTCCTCAACATCATCGCGGCGGTCATAGGCGCGCTAATAGCGATTGGCGTGTTCCTGCTAGCCATCATGAAGAGCTAAGCTGGCAGATCGGCGCCCAATCTCTTCCCTTTCTATCCTATTTTTGCTCCATTCCGATATGCTTTTATCCTCTCATCCTTTGAGAGGAACTCATGCCCGCTGTCCTGGTGATACTAGGGAGCAAGAGCGACCTCGAGGTGGGTCAGAAGGCCGCCGCGACGCTGAGGAAGTTCGGCGTTGATTCCAAGACCGTGGTGGCCTCCGCGCACCGCACCCCGGACCGCGTCAAGCACATGGTCGAGTCCTCCGATGCTGACGTCTTCATCGCCATCGCCGGCCTCTCCGCCGCCCTGCCAGGCGCGATCGCCTCCTTCACCATCAAACCAGTGATCGGCGTCCCGGTCAGCGGCAAGGTGAACCTAGACTCCATCCTTTCCATCGTCCAGATGCCTCCTGGGATACCGGTGGCCGCGGTGGGCATCGACCGGGGGGAGAACGCGGCCCTTTTAGCACTCGAGATCTTGGCCTTGAAGGACGCCAGGCTCGCCAACGAGCTCAAGAGGTTCCGCAAGGATATGGCGGACCAGGTGGAGAAGGACTCCAAGGAGGTCGAGGGCTGATGTTCGACCCCCAGGAGTTCATGGAGGAGATGGTGCCCGATATTCGTAGCACCATCAAGGGCAAGGCCATCATAGCCTGCTCCGGGGGAGTGGACAGCACCGTCGCCGCCGTGATGGTCAGCCAGGCTATCGGCGACCGCCTCCTGACCGTCTACGTGGACACGGGCATGATGCGCAAGGGCGAGACAAAGACGGTAGACAAGATGCTCTCGCGCCTCAAGGTCAACCATAAGATCGTGGATGCTTCAGAGGAGTTCTTCGATGCCTTGAAGGGGGTGGTGGATCCAGAGAGCAAGAGGAAGGTCATCGGGGAGAGGTTCATCCGCGTGTTCGAGCGCGAGGCCAAGCAATTCCACGCCGATTATCTCGTCCAAGGCACGATCGCCCCCGACTGGATCGAGAGCGGGGACGACACCAGGGACACGATCAAATCACATCATAACGTGGGCGGCCTGCCCAAGGACGTCCAGCTGAGGCTGGTGGAGCCATTGCGGGACCTCTACAAGGACGAGGTGCGCAAGCTAGCGCGCCATCTGGGGATCGAGGTCTCCGAGCGGCAGCCCTTCCCCGGTCCGGCCCTGGCCATAAGGATCATGGGGCCGGTCACCAGGGAGGACGCGGAGATCGTGAGGGAAGCGTGCGCCATAGTGGAGGAGGAGCTGGAGAGGGCCGCGGAGCAGGGTAAGATGGTCCTTCCCTGGCAGTACTTCGCAATCCTGCTGCCGGTGCAATCCGTCGGGGTGCACGGGGACAACCGCGTCTATGGCAAGACGATAGCCATCAGGGCGGTGCAGAGCATCGACGGCATGAGCGCCGCCTACTCCAAGGTTCCGCACGAGGTACTGGAGCTGATATCGGTCAGGATCACCAACGAGATGAAGAGGAACGTGAACCGGGTGGTGTACGACATCACCAACAAGCCCCCCGCGACCATAGAGTGGGAATGAGCCCGGAAATGGACGATCAATAGTCCGTTGGGGCGTCCCAGCCGCTCTCGCCGTCATCGCATTCTCGCATTCGGCTCAATACCTCGCGCTCCCTCCTCCGAGCCTCGGCTGAGGCCATTCGCAGGTCGCTCGTATAAGCCCCATGGCATCTGGGGCAAAGGGTCTTCAGATTACCAGGATGATCGCTTCCCCCCCTCGACCGAGGGACGATGTGGTGCACCTCCAGGCTCTCCCAACGATAGCCTCCCTTGCCCCTCCTGAGGCTTCGGTCGAAGTTCCTCCTCCTGACCCTTCCGAAGAAGTCCCCGCAGTCCTGGCAGGTGTAGGCGTCCCGCCGAGCGATAGCCCCCTTTAATCTCAGCCATATAAGCTGGCGCACCAGGTCGGGCGTGTCCGGGCGATAGGGGAGTAGGGTCGTCCCATGTTCGAAGTACTTCCTTCCTCCGGGCCTCCTCTCCCTCATTTCCTTCAAGACCGCCTTCACCGAGTGCCAATCCTCGCAAAGGCGCTTGGCGGTCGAGCCCCCTCTGTGCCGTTTCTTGCAGTGCGGGCACCGTACCAAAGCCCCCTTGCCCTCTTCAGGGCCGCCCTCCTCACGAAATGGGCACAGGGAGAGGAGCAGCGGATCGCAGCGCACAGGCCAGGTCGGCTTGGCGCCATGGAATACCAGGCTCTTGGCCTCGCCCTCCTCGCTCATCCGGCTGGACTGCAGGAAGCAGTAGCTCGCTTCCCCCCCGGTGATGCGGTGCGCGCATGCCATCCCTTGCTTCTGCTTCAACGGACGAGAAGCGGCGACGCAGGATGAGAAACCTTCGCCTAAGGCCCGGCCTGGCAGAGCAGCTCCTCGAACTGGTCCCAGGTGGAGACCTTGGCATCGGGGACGATCTCGTCGTCATGCGCGTAGAAGCTCGACTCCTTGAGCACTGCGACCATGCCCACGTTGAGCGCCCCCAAGATGTCGGCCTGCAGGTTGTTGCCCACGAAGTACGTGCACTCCGCCCTCTCCCCTAGGTTCGAAAGGGCGATCTTGAATATCTTGGGGTTTGGCTTCCTAAGCCCCACGTCCGTGGAGAAGACCAGGTCGTCGAAGTACTCGTCCAGGTGGTAGAACTTCATGTCCCGCTGCGGGAAGTAGGAGGGCAGCCCCCACGCCACGTCCGAGACCAGGCCGATCTTGAAGTCGTTGTCCTTGACGAACTGCAGCATATCGTTCGTCCCGGGAACGATCTCCCTGTGCTCCAGGAGGACCGCGTAGAATTCTCCCAGGGACTGTTCCATGAGCTCCTCGTCCCCCTCCACGGCGAAGCGGTGGAAGCAGTTGCCGAGGACGTCCACCAACGGGATCTCCAGGTGCTCTTCCAGCTTGACCTTCCTGCCCTGCTCCAGCAGGTCCAATAGATACTCGGACACCTGATCCGGAGCTACCCCGTCGGGCGAGGCGTCGCAGACCCTCCTCGCCACCTTCCCGACCGCTCTCCTCTCTGGGTCCCTCCAGTCATTATGATAGTTTATCAGCGTATGGCCCAGGTCGAAGAGAACGGCCTTCATCGAGTTCCCTGTCAGTCCCCGCCTGCAGATAAATCTTATGCATCGTGCCGAGCCGTGGTCGATGCTTAGGGCGCGGAACAACGGTTAATTATCCCAGCGCGGATTCTGTGCCGCATGAAGGTGTTAGTGGTCGACAACGGCGGGCAGTGGACGCACCGGGAATGGCGCGTGCTCAAGTACCTCAAGGTCGACACCAGGATCATCCCCAACACCACCCCCTTCGAGGAGCTGGCGGACGTGGACGCGTTGGTGCTGTCCGGCGGCTCCCCCAGGGTCGCCATGGAGAGCGAGCGCATGGGAAGGAACGGCGAATACCTGGACAGGGCCGACTTCCCTATTCTGGGGATATGTGCGGGAATGCAGTTCATGACCAATCATTACGGCGGCGCGACCGCGCCGGCCAAGGTGCCCGAGTTCGGGAAGACCACCCTTTACGTCGATCGGGAGGACGACATCTTCATTGGCTTGCCAAAGAGCTTCACCGTCTGGGAATCCCACAACGACGAGGTCTCGGTGCTGCCCAGTGGGTTCGAGGTACTAGCCCATTCCGACAACTGCCCCGTGGAGGCGTTCAGGATTGAGGGCAAGCCTTTCTATGGCCTACAGTTCCACCCCGAGGTGGAGAACACCGAGCATGGCTACGACATCTTCAAGAACTTCCTCAAGGTAGTTGAATCCTGGAAGAGATTATGACGCCCGAGGAGAGGCAGGCGCTCCGTGACGCGATAGAGAAGATGAGGAAGGACGATCTCTTCGAGAGCTCCCTAGCCCGCCAGGTCAAGAACCAGGGCTTGACATATGATGACTATATCCGCCTCATCTCCGACGTCAGGGACCTGGCCAAGGAGAAAGACATCAAGGTGGAAGAGGCGGCCAGGCAGCTCTCGTCCTAGGGATTCAGAGCAAGAGGAAGATCAGCATCATCGCTGTGATCACAACGGCAGCAACGATCAAGGCCAGCAGGGCGGCCCGGTTGCTCGAGCCGAAGATGATGGGCACAGGGCCTATCAACACCACTCCCCCAAACTCCCTCTTGGATCGGCCATCAAAGCTCTCTGACCTCTCTTGGGCTCCTTGGTACGTTCGGCCTCCAATAAGATAGATACCGTCCAGGACCAGGGTCACTATCCCGGCGAAGACGAGGACGATGGCCAAGGCTCCGAGCCAGGTCGAGGATTGCAGGTAAGGTATGAAGAAGAGCGCCAAGCCCACCTGGATGTCGCCGCTGAGGGCTCCGAGAATGGTGGCAAGAATGCCTGTCACCAGCAACGCTAAGCCCAAAACCCGAAGGGCCCTCATGTCGTACAAAGTGAGCAGGTAGCCGCTAATCAATTCTGCGCACCGCGCAAACCATATGAATGTTCAGTTGCCTTGGAATCCTTGCATGGCTGAGCAGGGGAGGCCCAAGGTGGTCATCAGCAGATGCATCGAGTTCGACCACTGCCGCTACAACGGTGACATGATCGGAAACGAGCTAGTAAGGAGGCTCAAGGGGTCAGACACCATTGAATTCATCCCGGTCTGCATGGAGTCCGAAATCGGGCTGGGCGTGCCGCGGGACCCAGTGCGAATAGTCCAGCTCAAAGGCGGCAGCAACCGCCTGATCCAACCGACCACCGGCATGGATGTCACGGACCTGGCGGTGGAGTTCAGCGAGGGTTTCATGGCTTCCTTGAAGGAGGTCGATGGCTTCATCCTCAAGTCTCGCTCCCCCTCCTGCGGTATCCGCGATGCCAAGATATATCCCAAGGTGGAGAACGCTGCCGCGCTCGCCCGGGGGGCAGGATTGTTCGGAGGGGCGGCGAAGACCCATTTCCCCCTCCTGGCCATAGAGGATGAGAACCGCCTGCGCCATGTCAAGCTGGCGGAGCACTTCCTGACCCAGGTATTCTCCTCCGCCTCCTGGAGGAAGATTGACCAAGGGGGAAGCATGAGGGAGGTGGTGGAATGGCATGCCGACAACAAGCTGCTGCTGATGATGTATAGCCAGAAGGAGATGAGGGGCTTGGGCAACCTGGTGGCGAACCGAGACGGCCTTAGCCTGGAATCCCTCAAGATCAGGTACGGGGAGGGTCTGCGACGGGCCTTTGCCAATCCGCCTCGGTGCACCTCACCGATCAACGTTCTCCAGCATTGCCTGGGCTATGTCAGCGAAAGGCTGAGCAAGGCGGAGAGGGACTACTTCCTTCAGCAGTTGGAGATGTATCGCGATGCGCGCATACCGCTCAGCGTGTGCCTGGGGGTGATGCGTTCCTGGGTCATACGATTCCAAGAGCCCTACCTGATGAGGCAGACCTTCTTCCAGCCCTTCCCCGAAGGCTTGCTCGAGGTCGGGGTCACCGACTCCTGCGAGTGGAGGGACCTCTCCGATAAGGAGTGAGCATGGTCGCCCACCTGGCCTAAGCTTTTTAATGCCAAATCCCAATGGGGGCTTGGGTGCACTGGTGACCTCGCTTAAGGGTTTCGTCACTGAGATCCTGAGTTCAAGGGGTTTCGTGATCACCGAGCGGGACCCGTTCCTGCTAGCAAAGAAGGGTGAGGTCGAGGTCGCCATATGTCTGATCGGCGCGGGAGAGGAGAAGCTCCTCCCCGCGTTCCTGGACAGTGTTAAAAGGTTCAAGGGAAAGAAGCTGGTGGTGAGCATCATCCCCGTCCCGGAGATACCCCCGGAGCGCCTGGACGGCGACTTAATAATCTGGGACCGGGAGGCCCTGGAGCAGGAGATCGGCCGGACCCATTTGGAGAAGCTGGTGGGCGATTCCGATCGTGGCCTCGTGGATGAGCTGGTCGCAGACGATTATCCCAGGCTGATGACCCAGGCGGACGTCAGGAAGCTCGAGGGCGCCGAGGTGGGCGAGAGGATCGTCCGGCCGACCATCGACTCCAGGGACGTGAAGGAGATTGGCCTGCGCACGGTGGGCGGCTTCCGCCAGAAGCTGGAGCTCGTCCCCTATTACATCTTCGATTACACCTGCCCCCTTTACCAGGGCGACAAATTGGTGGGCGAGGAGGAAGGACGTCTGGGGGTGAACGCCCTCACCAAAAGGGTGGAGCCATGGAACGACGCATTGGAGATCGTCTATTCCTTGGAGCAGGACCACAGGAAGGGGAAGCCAGCATTCGACGAGGAGTTCGCCAAGGGCCTGGCGATGAAGGAGGTGGTGAGGCTGCACACCTCAGAGCGCGAGGTGGTGCGCGACGAGGGCCACGTGACCATCACCGAGAAGAAGACCGTCGCCCCGCGCCTCGACGACGTGCATATCGAGGGAAAGGGGATACTCTATCTCCCGATCTGGTGCGTGGAGGGGATCCACGGGGTGATGATAATCAACGCCGGCACGGGAAAGATAGTCAGCGAGGACTTCTATCGTATCTAGTCGCTTTGGGCGCGAAGCGAATCCAGCCTCTTGCGTATGTTGTTCCAGTGCGACCCTTTCCAGTAGACCTTCCCGCAACCTCGGCACTTGAAGAATTCCTGGTTGTTCTCCAGGGCGCCGTCCGGGACCTGTCCCCTCAAGCTCTCCTTCGGGGCGGTGTCCAGCTCTCCGTTGCAGACGGTGCAGCGGACCATCCTCTCGTCCGCGCTCAAGCCATAGGCGTCCACGACCTGGCGCAATTGGGTGTCTAGGTCATCGCTCAAAATGTAAAGCGAGGTAAGCGCGCCCCGAGCAGCCAGCTCCTCGTCCCTGGTGAGGAGTATCCTGCCTTCCTCCTTCGAGGACCGGAGGATGTCTTCGTCGCCCCGGTCCCTCTCATAGGTGGTATCATAGCCCATTATCCTCAGCCAGCGTGCCAAGGATCCGAGCATCTCGTCGGCCGCGAACCTAGGAGGGGGTGGCATCCCTAACGACCTCGTAACTAAGGAGGACGCCGTCCCCGAGGGCCTCAGTCCCTATCAGTTGCAGCCTGACGCAGCCTTCATCATCGAAGCCCTCCCCGTCCACTGGGGACGGCGCTGTGCGCCCGCCCAGCACCTTGGAGCCCACGAAGACGCGGTACTCATCGACCAGCCCGGCCTTGAAGAAGGACCAGATGGTCTCGCCCCCGCCCTCGACCAGCAGTCTCTGGACATTCCTAGCTTCAAGCTCTCGCATCAACTCGTGCAGGTCGACCCGCCCCTCCCCAAGGCGGAGGACCTCGGCCCCCTGCCAGGTTCGTTTGCAAACGACGTTCGTGACTATGATCGTCCTGGCTCTGGCATCTAGCACCTTGGCATTGTCCGGAGTTCGGCCGAAAGAGTCCAGTACTATGCGGGTCGGGCACACCTCGCGGCTCAGCCCCTTCACGGTAAGGTGCGGGTCATCGGCTATGATGGTGTTGACCCCCACAAGGATGGCCTCGCACTCTGTCCTGAGCTTCCTGACCCTTTCCAGGTCCTCAGCGGAGGAGATCCGTATCTGCTTCCTGGCCTTTCCCGCGATCTTGCCATCAGCGGTCATGGCGCAGTTGACGATGACGTGCGGCCTCATGTGCACGCCATCAGGGAGGGGAGGTATGATAAATCTTTTCAGAGGGCGCAGAAGGAACCGCATACCCTAAAGTATGGGGAATGTGAATAAGCTGGTCGATGAACGGCATCGATATCATCGACATCAAGGAGAAGAACATCAAGGGGGCCTACGTCATCGATGGCTTCCCCTCGGTGGGGCTCGTCGGCTCCATCGTCGCCAACTACCTGGTCAGCTTCCTAAACCTCGAGCAGATCGCGGTCGTCGATTCCGTGTATTTCCCATCCATATCGCTCGTCCGCGATGGAGTGCCCCTGAGCCCGGTCCGGGTCTACGGTGGGTCGCTCGGCACCAAGGGCCAGGAGAAGGTGGTGGTCTTCATCTCCGAGTTCCAGCCGGCCCAGGACATCCTCAAGCCTCTGGCCATCACCATGATGGACTGGGTGGAGGACCACAAGTGCAAGATGGTGATCTCCCCCGAGGGCCTTCTGAGCAAGGAGGACTCGGAGCGCATGGAGGCCTATGCCAAGTCGGTGGCCGCGGAGAAGGAGGTCGCCGAGTACGCCGTGACCAACTCCAACGGCAAAGCACCTGGGGAAGGGGTCACCGTCCTCGGGGTGGGATCGACCCCGGCAGCTAGGCAGACCATGAAGCAGATCGACGTAAAGACCTTCGAGAACGGCGTGGTCGCGGGCTTCGCTGGCGTGCTATTGAACGAGGGAGTGGCGCGCGACTTCGACGTCATGACCCTACTCGCGGAGGCGCACGCCGAGTACCCGGATGCCAGGGCAGCGGCGGCCATCATGACGGTCATCGACCGTATGCTCTTGCACGTCGAGCTCGACCTCAAGCCCCTCTTGGAGGAGGCCGCCCTCATCGAGGACACCTTGAAACAGATCCAGAAGAGGGCCAACACCGACGAGGACACCTCTAAGAGGAAATCTAGCTATATGTATGGCTAGGCTGGACATCGACCCTTGTCGCCCCGTTCATTTCGGTGAAGGCCACCCTGGCGCCCAGGAACTTGCGCACCATCTCAGCTTGGGCGTACAGATGTCCTGTCGCTTCCCTCACGAGGAAGGAGCAGGGGCCAGTTGCTAGACACATGTATGGAAGCAATTGGTCGGCGGAGTGTACGTCCAGGGTGGCGGGAGAGCGCATCTCGCCCATCAGCGCCTCCGCTGCCCTTTCCCCTACCTCCTCCGCAAGTACTCCTCTCTCTCCCAGGGAGTCGCCGCAAAGCCAGCAGGTCCCGTAATCGGCGACGAGGAGCAGCCCAGCGCCCTTGGATGCGCCTTGCGTGACATCATCATCCAATCGCACCTTGGCCTCGAGGAAGTGCTTCCTGACCACCTCCCCCATCCTCTTGCCGATGTGCGAGGGGAGCCCCTGCACGAAGACGCAGCCGGAGATGCCCTTCAATGGACCGCGCTCCAAAATCGAGAACGGGGCATAGGACTCCGGGGGGTGCCAGCTAGTCACTGCCCTCCCACCCCCCTCAGGGTAGAACCCTCTCGCCCTCTCCGTCAATCTGGCTCGCGCCCCCATTCTTTCTAGATAAGGGAACAGCGCCCGATCGTAGAAGTCGATGGGCGGAGACCATCTCACGTTGGTGCCGCCTAGCACCTCGAAGCGCGATTCTCCCGGGCTCAGAGCACTGGCCAGCATGCAAGCTTGAAGCACCAAGGTGACGCTCCCTGCCGTACCCACGCTAAGCCGAAATCTCCCTGCATTGACCTTTCCTGGAGAGAACTCAAGCTCGCTCGAGCCCACGGACGCGCCCTTGACCCTGGCCTCGCACATTTTCGCCACGCCGTTGACGGCGCATAGGTGCTGAGGCTGGAGGCCAGGGTTGGCACGATTGGAGCGGATGCCGTGCACCTTTACCTCGTGACCAGTAAGGGCCGAGAGCGCCACCGCGGTCCTCAGCATCTGCCCGCCGCCCTCTCCCTCCGAGCCATCGACCTCGATCAAGGAACCACCTCACGACATTGTAACGAACAGCGATCGGACACCGGCCTAGCACATCGGCCCCCCCCGATTTAATCTAACCGAAGGGGTGCGCTTCCGTTAATGTTGTATTCCAATCGTCGTCGGCCATTCGTCAGACAAGCCAGATATCCGGATCACCCAAGTAATAAATCATTCAAACTGGCTAGAAAGATATTTGTATTAAACATTTGTATTATGGTAGCGGGATGCACTAGCTCATTGTTCCTAGGTAAGGAACTGCGAGTAAAAGAAAAAATATTAGTCTGGATGCGGAAAATAGGTAGTAACAGGTCCCGACTAGACCAGCAAAGCCGTCAGACAAGGCGCTCAGGTCATTATGACCGATGAGCCAGTGCAATCTTCGAACCGCCGCCGGCGGAAGTGCGGGCAGAGAACCGGGGAAGAGAGACATAGATGGTCGAGACGCTTCAGGTCATGATGGAGATAGGCATAATCATGCTCTTCGCCTTCATAGGCGCAGGGCTGGCAGCCCATTTCAAGCAAAGCGTCATCATCGGTTACATATTGGCTGGCATAGTGATCGGGCCATTCATCCACATCACCATGTTCGGCTACGAGTACAACGGCCTGGTGACCGACACGACCTTCATCGCCTACATGTCCCAGATAGGGCTGATATTGCTGATGTTCTTCGTCGGGCTCGAGTTCTCCATCTCCAAGTTGAAGAAGACCAAGGGCCCGGCGATCATCCTGGCGATGGTCAACACAGGTATCGACTTCTTCATGGGTATCGTCCTGGGGCTGCTCCTGGGGTGGCCAATGGTGGACACCATCTTCCTGGCTGGAGTGGTGGCCATGGGCAGCGCCGCGATAACCGGCAAGTCGCTGATGGAGCTGCAGAAGCTCTCCTCGCCTGAGACCGAGTTCCTGTTGGGGATGGTGGTGGTCGAGGACTTCATCTCTATGATAGTGCTAACAGTGGTCGGCAGCCTGGTGATCCCGAGCGGTAATGTCGGCCTTGGAGCGAATAATTTCGCCCTGATGTTGGTCGGGGTCGTGGCCTTCTACATATTCTTCATCTTCCTGGCCATATGGGTGGTCCCCAAGACCGCCGTCTACTTCCAGCGGATCAAGAACGACGAGCTCTTCATCCTCTTCGCGCTAGGCCTGGTATTCATCTCGGGCTGGCTGGCGCTAGTGTGCGGCGTCCCGGCCATAATCGGCGCCTTCTTCCTGGGAATGGTGTTCGCGGAGACCAAACTGGCGGAGAGGTTCGACACAAAGCTCGGACCGCTGCGTGATGTATTCGTGGCCATATTCTTCGTGTTCTTCGGCATGCTGATCAACCCTGCCATGTTCGGATCGGTGATCACCATAGTCCTCATGGCGGTCCCGTTGATCATCCTCGGCGACCTCATAACCACCGGAGCCATCGCCTATCTGCTGGGCTTTTCCGGGAGGGCCGCCACCTTCATGGGCTCCTCCATGTGCGGGCGCGGGGCCGAGTCCATCATGTACGCGAGCGTCGGCTCTAGCGCCGCCAATGCCACCATGGGGGCGGTGCTGAACCCGTTCGCAGGGCTCTTCTGCTTCGTGATGAGCGTTCTAACTCCGATCTTCATGCGCTTCAGCGACGTTCTCTATCGCGGCTTCTCCCGCATACTTCCCACCTCGATCAAGCAGAGCGCATCGGTGATGTCCAGGACCATGGGCAAGATCGTGCTCCCCAGCCCCCTCAAGCTCTTCAAGCGCGGGAGGAGGATCGAGTACGGTCTGACCGCCTACTTCGTCCTGCTCATGGCCGTGGCCTTCACGGAAGGCTGGCTGCACATCGCCCTCTTCGCCGCCGCGCTGGGGCTCACCATCTGGACATTGTACATGATCGAGGAGGAGCTCGTCCCCATCGTTCGCCATATCAACTATGAGAACCTAGGGGCGGTCGCACGCGATGGCAGGGCGGTGGCGCACCTGATATCTTACATCATATTCCTGGGCTTACTGGCCATACTCCTCATAACCTTCGTCTTCCCGTACGAGTGGTGGCTCTCCCTGGTGGTATGCCTTGGATATCTGCTGGCCATGATCGCGCTGATGACCACCAGCGCTAAGAAGATTAAGACGCCCTACCATGTGCCAGCCTCGAGGAGGGGAGCATGGACGATGAACGCCTATGAGCCAATCCCCACCCATCTCAGCGCCGACACGGAGGGATCCTCCTCCCTGACGTTCCCGCTCCCAGCCAGCACAAAGAAGACCGCGTTCAAGGCCGCTCCGCCGAAGCGTTTCAAGTCCAAGGACGATCGGAACCGGTTTCTTTAGTTCGCACGCCGAGCTTGGACATTAGTATTAAATTGGGTCCGCGCCCTTAGCGAGAAAGCTGGTTGACAATGACTCAAGCGAACGGTAGCCTTCGCGTCGGGATCATCGCCTGCGAGATACTCAAGCGCGAGATCGAGCTGATGACCAAGGACGACCCGGACATAGTCCATCGGGAGTACCTCGAATTCGCCTTGCACGTCGATTCCGCCTTTCTCAAGGCCACGGTGAAGGACAAGGTGAACGCCCTCAAGGGCAAGGTCGACGCCGTCTTCCTCGGCTATGCCATATGCCAATCGCTGAGGGACGTGGACAAGGAGGTTTCAATACCGACCTCCATGCTCGAGTCGGACGACTGCATCGGCGCCTTCATCACCCCGCTCGAGTACGAGAAGGAGAAGCGGAAATGCACAGGCACCTGGTTCTCCTCACCAGGCTGGGCCGAGCTGGGGGTGGAGGGCGCCATCAAGGAGCTCCATTTGGATTCGATGAAGGACCAAGGCTACGACCCCATGTACTTCATGAAGATGCTCTTCGAGGGCTACTCTCGTTGCTTGTACATCTACACTGGTGTGGAGGATGAGGGCCATTATACGGCCAAGTCCGAGGACTTCGCCAAGAGCCTCAATCTACGGCACGAGTGCCGGAGCTGCGACATGCGCGTCCTCGAAAGGGCTTTATCTCGTGCCAAGGACCTCGCCCGGTCCGCACGGGAATCAGGCGAGAGCTGCGCCAAGGGCAACAGCGAAGCTGTGGCTTGACAGGGAATTCAAAGAAAATCCCCACGACACCAATTAACCAGTCTTGACTGACCTGGCTTCGCGGTTTCTCATCATTATCTTAAAAGATAATTATCGCCTGGGCCCGATGAAAAGTATTAATTAATCTAGCCCTCCTAATCGGGTCGACTTCGAAAATTTGGGGGGAGGAGACTGCCTTTGAGGGGCGTGGTTCTCGTCCAATGAGTCAGGGTTCGAAGGTCACAAACCATTTGAGGAACGGGGGCGGGCCATTCAATGCCTATGCGCTAATGCGTAGAGCACCGAGGGGGTGGCCAAGAGCATAACGATTAGTTTAGTCCTCAAACCATTTAGCAAACCAGGGGCCGGGCGCGAGCCCGCCCCATCTTCTTGTCATCCCCTTCGCTGACCTCACATTTTTGATGCCAGTCATCATATCGATGCGAGCGAGGTTGTGAAATGAAGGAGAAACTGGTCATCCATCAGGATCCAGAGGAACGATTCCACGCCATCGACAACAGCGAATTCTCTACCTTCATGGGGATGCGTACCGTCCGCGTCAGCGAGGAAGAGGTTCAGGTGGAGATGGACCTGGAGGGCAAGCTCAACAGCGTGGGCACCGGGCACGGAGGAGCCATCTTCTCCCTGGCGGACCAGGCCTTCGCCATCGCTTGCAACATAGGCGAGCACACCCAGGTCGCGAGGTCTGCCAGCATAAAGTACATCAAACCGGCGAGGGGGACGCTAGTGGCCACGGCCCGAAAGGCGAAGGAGGACGATCTCGGTTCCATCTACAAGGTTGAGGTCACCGCTGGAAAGGTGGTGGTGGCGATATTCGAGGGCGTGGGGCACAAGATCAAGTGATCGCTGAAATCCCATAAGCTATAATGTAAGAGTGCGGCTGCCGGGATTCGAACCCGGGTTTGAAGCTTGGGAAGCTCCGGTCATAACCACTAGACCACAACCGCTTGCTTCAACCGAATCGTGGATATGATGATAAACTTTTCTCACTGGCCTCCTTGGCCAGCAAGCTAGCGTCTAGAAATGGATTTCTCCTGCTCACTTAATGGTCTCGAGCTGGCTGATGATGTTCCAGATGAGCGTGCGGCCGTGCAAGGGGATGTTCGGGTCATTGGCCAGCTCATCCAGGATGAAGATGGCGGAGGCCGCCCTGACATCCAGAGGCTCCTTCTGCTGGAGCAGCCTCTCCTTGGCGGACGTGGCCCCGCGCCGGATATTCCTCGGCACGGAGGTGTCCTCCGCCAGCTGATCCAGAACATCGATAATCTGCTTCATTTTCGTGTCCGCGTCTACCATGTGCTAAGCCTCCTTGTATCCTGAATGCGATCGGGTCAGTTCCCGCTCTCCTTCGTCTCGCTCGGCTCGAACTTCATCTCGCCGCGCTCTTTGAAGGTGCTAACCACCATCAACGTCTTGGTGTCCTTGACCCCGCCGATCTTGGAGAGGTCCTCGACGATGAACCTCTTCAATTGATTGTAGGTCTGGACCTTGACCTTGGCCACGATGTCGGTGTCGCCCGTGACCAGGAACACGTCCTCCACCTGCAAGTAACCTGAAATCCTCTCCGCGATCTTGTCCACGTCCTTGGTGTCGACCTTCAGATTGATTAAGGCCGTGACCTGATCGTCGCCATAATAGTGAGAGATGACCTCATCCATGTCCGACTTCTCGTTATCCACCATGCAATGACCTCCGTAATATCCTTAGGAAAGGCTCTGCCCCGACATACAGGTCGCATTCCAGCGACTTTTGCTCCTCTCAACAAGACCCTGATGCGCCTGAAGAAGGCCTACATCGCGGTCTCGAATTCCTCTTGGAGGTCTATGATCACCTGCTCCAGCACCTCTTCGAAGCTGGAGCTGCGGTACTCCCTCATGCCTCCCAGGTCGCTCTGCACTCTGGCTATGTAAGTGTTGTTGTTCTTGAGGAATTCGACATTGCATAGGGTCTCTTCCATTGGTCATTCACCTCTTGCCACGTCAAAGCGAGGGCTGATATCAAGCGCGAATGCACGGTTCAGTATTTAATGATTCGTTAATCGACCATCCTATCCACCGACGCTGGCCAGATAACGTCAAAAGGCCTCGTCCTTCGATTTCGTGCGTGTCCTTCCGGACAGGTCCTTCACCATGTAGAAGGCATCCTTCCCCTCCCCGTAATAGCCGGGTATGGTGCCCTTCACCTCGTAGCCCTTGGCAACATATAGGTGGAGGGCCACAAGGTTGCTGATGGCCACTTCGAGGCAGAGGCTGGCGACCCCCAGGCTCTCGCACTCCGCCTCCATCGCCTCGAGGATCGATCTCCCTATGCCCGCTCCCCTCCTCTCAGGGAGCACCGCGATGGAGATGACCCTAGCTGGCTTAGGGCCGGTAAGATGGATCGAGCCGTAACCCACGACCTCGTCATCGTCCAAAGCCACTAGGGTCAGGAACCCCTTCTCCCCGATCATCGACTGGAGGAGCCAGCGCTGGAACCTCTCCTCATGGAAGGAGGAGCGCTCGATCCTCTCCAACGATCCGAGGTCCTTGCCTCGGGCCTTGCGAATATCCACGGTCAGGAATCGCCCCAGTAATCGGATAAAGCTGCTGGTGAGGGATCGCGACGACCCAGGACCGAAAGGAAAAACTATCCGTAAGCCATGCTCATGGGCATGAGCTCGCCAAGGAAGATCGGCCAGGTGCTCTCCTCTCCCGTTCCAGGACAGGAAGAGGCCATCCAGGGTTGGATCTACCGGACCCGCAGCAGCGGGGCCATAGTCTTCGCGGTGGTCAGGGACTCATCCGGCGTAATCCAGGTCACCGTGAAGAAGGGCAACCTTCCAGAGGGGGAGTTCGAGGCGGCCAAGTCCGCGCCGGTGGAATCCTCCGTGATCGTCATCGGAAAGGTCTTCGAGGACAAGCGGGCGCCTGGAGGGTACGAGCTCAAGGCATCATCCTTCAAGCTGGTCGGGGGGGCGGACCCCTTCCCCATCACCGAATATCAGAGCGAGGAGCTCCTTCTGGACAACCGTCACCTCTGGATCCGCTCCCGCGAGCAGACGGCGGTCATGAAGGTGAAGGCGTCGGTGTTGGAGGGCGCTCGAGCCTGGCTCAAGGCCAACGATTTCACCGAGGTCACGCCGCCGATCCTCACCCAGAACGCCTGCGAGGGGGGCGTGACCCTCTTCAAGCTCAAGTACTTCGACCGCGAGGCCTACCTCTCGCAGAGCGCGCAGATGTACCTGGAGGCGCTCATATTCTCCCTCGACCGCGTCTATTCGCTCACTCCCTCCTTCCGCGCGGAGAAGTCCAGGACCACCAGGCACCTCACCGAGTATTGGCACCTGGAGCTGGAGGAGGCCTGGACCGATAACGACGGAAACATGGAGGTGCAGGAGAACCTCGTCACCGCGATGGTGGAGCAGGTCCTCAAGGACCGTCAGGCGGAGCTGAGGCTCCTGGGCCGCGACCCTGCCGACCTCAAGGAGGTCAGGCCGCCCTTCAAGAGAGTGCGCTATTCCCAGGCCATTGAGGCCTTGAAGGCGAAAGGCTTCGACCTCGCCTTCGGCAGCGACATGGGCGCGGTGGAGGAGCGCGCGTTCACCGCCGAGGAGAGGGCCCCTATCTTCGTCACCAACTTCCCCAGGGAGATCAAGGCCTTCTACATGAAGGAGGACCCCACCGACCCAGCCACGGTCAAATGCGCCGATATGCTCGCTCCGGAGGGTTACGGCGAGATCATCGGAGGCTCGGAGAGGGAGACCGACCTCGGTACCCTCACCGCCCGCCTCAAGGCGCAGGAGATACCGCTGGAGGCGTACCAGTGGTACCTGGACCTGAGGCGCTTCGGCTCCGTCCCGCACTCCGGCTTCGGGCTGGGCATCGAGCGGGTGGTGCGCTGGATATGCAAGCTCGAGCACATCCGGGACGCGGTGCCGTTCCCCAGGACCGTGGCTCGCTGCTACCCCTAGGCCAGCTTCCTGGCTATGGAAGAATATATCTCGGTGGCGCGCTCCAGCTGCCACCTCTCCACGAACTCGTCATCGGCGTGGGCCATGGTCATGGCCCCCGGGCCGCAGACCAAGACGTTGTCGTTGGCGGAAGCGAAGACCGGGGCCTCGGTGGCGTAGGGCACCACCACCAGGTCGCTCCCAGTGACCTCCTTGGCCGCAAGGGAGAGGGCCGAGTCCGGGTCGGCCTCATAGGCCTCGAGCTCATAGAGCATGTGGATGTCGTAGTCGCCCCCCTTGAGCTGGTCCATTATTATCGTCCTCACCTTCTGGTAGGTGAGGGGCTTGGGGAATCGGGCGTCAATGTCCACCTCGCATCGGTCCGGGACTATGTTGGACTTGGTGCCACCCCTGATCATGGAGATGCACAGGGTCATGTCCTCGGTCGGGGAATCGGGGGCCCTAGCCCACTTGTTCAGTCGCTCCAGCAGTCCGGACATCTTCTGGATGGCGTTCTCCCCCAGCCAAGGCTGGCTGGCGTGGGCAGCGGTCCCGTAGGTGGTGAGGCGGAAACGGGAGATGCCCTTCTCCTTGTACGCGGGCAGTAGGTCGGTTGGCTCGCCCACCAGGATCCCCTTTGCCTCCTTCACCAGGTCGTGCTCCGCCAAGGCGTAGGCCCCGGTCATCTTCTCCTCCTCATCGGTGGTAAGGAGCACCGAGAAGCGCAGGTCCTCGCGCATGAGCTCGACGCAGGAGTGCAGCATGGAGGAGACCGCCCCTTTCATGTCCGCGGCGCCTCTGCCATAGATACGTCCTCCCACCACCTCGCCCTGCTCCATCTCCCAGCCCGAGCCGATCGGCACGGTGTCCAGGTGACCGGAGAGGATCAGGCCGCCCGAGCCGTTGGTGGCGCAGATGGCGGGCAGGCTCTCCTGGCCGTGCAGGGTCACGCTCATCCCCAGCTCCGAGAACCAGTCCATGGCGTAGTTGATGATATCGTACTTGTCCTGGCCATAGGCGCTGGGCTTGGAGAGCAGGTCGAGCAGGGTGCTGACGACCTTGTCGTGCCTTCTAGGCATCCGCGCCCTCCCGGTCCATGTCGTCGGCCAAGGCTAGCAACCCCTTACGAAGGGAGGCTTTACCACCTTGGCCTTGGCGCTCGCACCGCGGATTATCACCTCGACCTCGGTGCCTTCTTGATGGAATGGCGGCCTGACATAACCCAGGGCGATGCCCTTCTTCAGGCAGGGCGAGAGAGTCCCGCTGGTCACGGTCCCGACCACGTCCCCGCCCACCACGATCTCGTATCCATGGCGCGGTACGCCCTTCTCCATCAGCTCAAGGCAGGCCAGGTGGGAGTAGTCGCCTGCGGACTGCTGCCGGGCCAGCGCGGCCTTGCCGATGAACTCGCGTTGCATCTTGACCACCCATGGCGGGCCGGTCTCGAGCGATGTCTGGCTCCCGTTGAAGTCCGTCCCCGAGAGCAGGAAGCCCATCTCCAGGCGCAGCGTGTCCCTCGCCCCAAGGCCGCAGGGCCTGATCCCCTGCTCCTCCCCCGCCTTCAGCAGCACCTGCCACAGCACCGGCGCCGCAGCGTTCTCCACCAGGATCTCAAAGCCATCCTCTCCGGTGTAGCCGGTCCTGCACAGATAGCCAGTCTCGGTGAAACCCAGCTGGCCCTTGGTGTTGGGCTTGCATTTCGTGGCGACGATGTCGCAGAGGAAGCCCGTAGGCTGGTAGCGGTCGATGATGCCATCGGTTATGTCCGGGTCGGCGAAAAGCACGGTGAGCTCGGAGGAGTTGCGCTTCATCGAGCCAAGGTCGGAGAAGCTCAGGCCCTCGAGGATCTCCGCGGCCTTCGGGCCCTGGAGGGCTATGCATGCCAGCCTTCGCGAGACGTCGATGACCTCCTGTTCGTCCGCATGCGCCTGGACCCAGGCGAGAACGCGCCCGGTGGTGGCGGCGTTCGGCACCATCAGGTACATGCCGTCCTCGTAATGGTAGACGATGGTGTCGTCGATTATCTTGCCCTCGTCGTTGAGGACGTGGCAGTAGAGCCCTTTGCCCACTGGAAGGTCCTCGACG
Organism: Methanomassiliicoccales archaeon; assembly: GCA_028682915.1. GTDB lineage: Archaea > Thermoplasmatota > Thermoplasmata > Methanomassiliicoccales > UBA472 > JAJRAN01. The sequence goes on from JAJRAN010000023.1 coordinate 19,070, forward strand.
TTGTTGGTCAGCAGCCTGGCCAACAGCTCCTTGGCCCCTTTCCCCCTTACGATGATGTCCCCCATGTGCGACACGTCGAAGACGCCAGCGGCTTTGCGCACCGTCATGTGCTCCTCGATGATGGAGGAGTACTGCAAGGGCATCTCCCAGCCGCCGAAGGGGACCATCTTCGCCCCCAGTTTCACATGAAGGTCGTAGAGAGGGGTCTTTAGCATCTTGTTCGCCTCGCCCTTGATAAGCCAACAACCGCTAAATTACTTTTCCGAGGCCAACCTGGCCCGGGCGGCCTAATGAATGGACGACTCGAGCTTCTCGCGCAGCACCTTGGCCGGGATGTCTGGCAGCGATATGTAAGTGGTACGGCCGCCGCCCGAAGAATCCCCGACCACCTTGGTCTCGATGAGGCCCTCGTTGGCCAGGTCTTGGAGGTAGGCCCAGAACTGGGTATGGGCGCGGCCCCTCTCCCCGAACTCCTCCGCAGCCACCTTGTAGACCTTCTCCACCTCGCCCGTGGTCACGTAGGCTTGGTCCCTGATGGCGCGCGCGATGGAAAGCAGGACCAATCTCCTCTGCTTGTCTAACTCCTCGATCTTGCTCTCGGTGACCACCGAATAGGTCAAGGCCTTCGCGGCGCGGACGTGCTCGGCGGTCACCATCTCCGCCGACTCCTCCTCCGCCAGCATGCCGGCCTTCTCCAGCAGCTCGATGGCGAACCTCGCGTCCCCGAACTCGGAGGCGATGTCGCCTATGAGCTCGACGCACTCCTTGCCGATGGCGTCGGGGAACAGAGCCAGGCCAGCGCGCTCCTCCACTATGTCGGAGAGCTCTCTGGCGCTGTACCGGTCGAAGAGGATGGCGTTGGCCTTCTTGAAGGTGGAGGAGGAGGCGGGGTCGAGCATGTCCAGGACGTACTTCTGCGAGACCAGGATCAGCGACATCGAGGCTCTGCCGCCGACCTTCTCCTCGTCGAAGCGCGAGAGGTGGTATATCAGGTCGCCCGCGCCCCTGCGTATGAGCACGTCCGCCTCGTCCAGCACCACCACGAGATGGATCTTGCGCTTCTCGATGTGCTTCCGCAGCGAGCGCAGCATCTCCGAGGAGGAGAACCCCCGGTCCGGGAAGTGCTCGTCGAAGTGGGTGACCAGGCGCAACAGGACGCTCGACTCGGTGTTCCTTTGGCGGCAGTTGACGATGACGAAGTCCACCGCTCGGTCCCTGCCCTGCGCCTCCTTGACCATGTCCAGGCAGAAGCGCTTGGAGGTCGCGGTCTTCCCCGTGCCGACCGGCCCGATGAGGAAGGCGGTCTGGGACGTGCCCTGCTCCAGCACCGGCCGGAAGAGCATCCACAGCTTGGAGAACTGGGACTCGCGGTGCACCAGCCTGTCCGGCACGTAGTCAAAGGAGAGCTTCGAGGCGTCCCTGAATATCCGGGAGCTCCTCTCATGATACTGGCCCTTGTTCATCCCTCGACCTCAGCCCCTCTTCACCCTAAGATAGCCGGAGAAGGGGGTGACCTTCACTCCCCTCTTCTCCAGCCTGTCCGCCAACAGGTTCAAGCCAATCGAATCGGAGGCCATGTGCCCCGCGATCAACACGTTCATGTGCGCCTTCTTCGCCTCCTCGATGTGGTTCTCTGGTATGTGCATGCAGACCACGGTGCCCACTCCCGCCTTGGAAAGGGCGTCGTACATCTCCTTGGGACCGGCGGTCCCGCCCGCGAATTTGACTATGACCTTTCCGGCCTTGCGTCCCCTCTCACCGACGTAGACCTCCGGCTGGTTGTTGCTCCTCGCCGCCAGGTCGTACTCTGGCATCCCCATGAGCGCATCGATGATGTCGCTCACCTTGGTGGGCCTCTTCTTGTCCAGGAGCTTCTGGACGAACCTCTGGCCCAGCATGTCGCAGGGGGAGTGCGTGCACATGAGCGGGACATTGAGGAGGCGAGCCGCGTCCACCGCCTGGTCGAAATTGGCTGGATGTACGGCCCTTAGCACCTCCCTGATCCTGGGCGCCATGAGGTCCTCGATAACGTTGATGGGGACGCCATGCTCATGGTACATGTTCTCTTGGACGTGCATGACCTCGGGGAATATGTTCCTGGCCTTGCCCAATGGGTGGTGGCCGATCACCGCATCCACCCTCTGCCCCTTTTCCCTGAGGCGGTCGGCGATAAGGATCTCGCCGGGCGTGATATCGATGCCGATGAGCGCGCTCCTGACCTCTGCGCCCTCCTCGCCGAAGAGCAGCCTGGAGTCGTGGTAAGGGTTCCATAGCAGGTCCTGGTCGAAGCGCTGCTTGGCCCGGGCGTCCAGCTTCTCGTACCTCTCCTTCTGCGCCTTGAGCTCGGCCTCGAGTTCCTGCTGGGTGCGGGGGTCGGCCTCGCTTCCTAGCTGGACAGCGAGCTTGTAGATTTCTTCTAGTTTCATCCTAACCACCGAAAGAGAAGGATGAGATTATTTAACCTTGCCGAAAGTGCTGGCACGCAGGCCATTCCCCCGGTCCGGCGCGAGGGACTGGGGGTAAGCAAGTTAATTATATCCCGGTGTACATGGTTCGACCTGGGGGAATGATCGGCATGGTAGTTGACCAGATGCTGAAGAACACCATCGGCGTGACCAACACCGAGGACCTGATCATCGAGGCCGTGAGGGACCTGGTAAAGGACGAGATCAAACACCAGATCAAGCAGAAGATCGACGAGGACCCTCAATTGAAGGCGGAGATGAAGCAGGCGGTCAAGGACTTCCTCGACGCGAAGATGCGCGAGGGATACGCCATTTTCAAGCTCACCAAGTGCACCGCGGAGCTGGGGATGAGGATCGTCCCCGATGACATGAAGGCGCAGCTCAGCAAGGATGTGGCGGAGTTCATCGAGAAGGAAGTGACCCAAGTCATCGAGAAGATGTAAGAGCGTCTTCTTTCATTCCCTCAGTAGGATTATATCTGTTGCCCATTCCATATCCCTCATCAGGCATTTGGTGGGGTGCGAGTCGCGGCAACGCTCAAGCTGAGTCAGGATCAAAACAGAGGGTTACAGTTCGAAATATTGCGAATTTGGACGCTAACAGCCCACAAGGCGTTGGAAGATAGCGTCGGCGAGGATTCGGCCGTCAAAGCCATCAGACCGTACTTGAAACATTCCGCCTCGGCAGCTCTGCTCAATCTTAAGGACGTCATGCCAAGCAATTTTGAAGGCTCAAGCGCCGTAGCATTTGCTGGCGCCTTTTGCAATTATACCATGGGAATTAGGGAAGTGGCGGAAGTAACTGATTTCGGTGTCGACTTCCACATCGAGGATTGCCCTTTTTGTCCATGTAGTCGCACCTTCTGTCGTGTCCACGCAGCAGCGATAGATGGCTTCTTACATATCTACGATCTAGACGGCGAAGGAGTAGTGCATACCTTCCCAAAAAGAGATGGTAAGTCCTGTCGCGTCGTTTCCAAACCTAGGAGCCTATCAATAGAGAAGATACCGAGCAACCCTCGAGTAATAATGGAAATGCCAGCCTTCGATATTCCTGATGAACAAAGGCATTCGTTATTGCTTCAATATGTAAGTGAATGGTGGGTAGATGCGACTAAGGCTTTCGACGACGCAATGGAACCAGATTTATCGTTGGACGTACTTAGTAAGAGCGCTCACGACGCAGGAAGGGCCCATTTCAAAACCTTGATTGGTAGAGCAGGATTAGAACCAAATGGTCTGACCGCATGTGGTGAAATCATTGCTCAATCAAGTCCAGTCGCTCCAAGTGGCTGTATGGTTATAACATCGAATGAGAATGAATTCAAATCAGAGGTCTCGGAATGCGCATTCGCGGCATCTCCTATTCTTATATGTAAGCAAATCGAAGCATTCTACGACGGCGCCTGCAAGAGCATAGACCCAGGATTCGAGTTCCGTTATGAGGCCATGATGACAAAGGGAGACCAGAAATGTATCTGGTCAATTAAGAAAAAGAAACATGGGGATCTCAATGCTCCATCGGACGCCTTTTCAATCCTTAAGAAACGTCTGGCCAGAGGCGAGATCTCCATTCAGGAGTTCGACGAGATTAAGAAACGATTGGCAGATTGAGGATTAAAAAAAATGATGAGTAGAGGGCCAAAGCCCCCAAGAGGTTTAGGTAGGCCTCGCGGCCTTGCCCGTAGGATGCCGGGCAGGGGCCGGTGGGCCGAGGATCGGTAAAGGCGGGGCGAGTTGGTGCCTTGCTCGGTTTAACCGAACAGAGCGCCGAGGCCGGCTGCAGCCTCTTCCTCGCTGACCTGCTCTTTCTTCTCCTCTTCCTTCTTCGCTTCCTTCTTCTCGCCTGCCGGTGCGGCAGCGGCGGCGGCCGGGGCCGCCGCGGCGACGACGGCGCTCTTGATGGCCTCGTCGATGTCGACGCCTTCGAGCGAGGCGGTCAGGGCCTTAATCCTGGTGGCATCGGGGGAGACCCCGGCGCCCTTCAGGACATCGGCGACCGCGTCCTCGGTGATCTGCTTTCCAGCGGCGTGAAGAACCAAAGCGCTGTATACGTACTCCATGTTTTTTCCTCCTTGATCTTATCCGAACAGTGAACCAAGGCCAGCTGCGGCATCCTCCTCGCTGACCTTTTCCTCTTTCTTCTCCTCTTTCGGCTCCTCCTTCTTGCTGGAAGAGGGCGCCGGCGAGGAGGGCTTTGCTGACAGCCTTGCCTTAACACGCTCGTCCCCCAGCTCGGGAACCCGAGCCGCCAGGGCGAGCATGCTCGCCTCCGCCTTTGCCAAGAGGAATTGTACCGTGTCTTTCGTCGGGAACGCCGCCTCGGTAGATACCGCGACCGCGCTCCTGTAAGCCTTGGCCAACAATGGGCTCATCGTCTCGGGGGCGAAGTACGCCACCTCGACCGCCAAGGCCATGGCGCTGCGAGAGGCCATGGCGATCTGGCCGACGTAGTAGTCGGCCGGGATGTCCAGGACCTCCTTCTTGTAGATGAGACCGTCCTCGAAGACCGCCCTCAGGTCCATGCCCACGGTCATGGGCAGGTTCTCGTGCTTGGGCAGGACGGCGGCCAGCTCCGCGGAGATGGCGTCGCCCTTCTTCACCAGGACCTTGTCCTTCTTGATCACAA
>JAJRAN010000142.1 GCA_028682915.1 Methanomassiliicoccales archaeon
CCTTCTTACTAATAGATGTGTCCTTCCGCCCTCCTACCTGCAGACGGCGCCCTTGGACGCGTCGGAGACCAGCTTGCGGTACTTGAGCAGCATGCCCTTGGGCTCCCTGTCCACCACCTTAACCTTCTCCAGGCGCGCCCTTAGCTCCTTCTCCGATATCAGTAGCTCGATCCTCCTGGCCGGGATGTCGATGGATATCCTGTCGCCATCGCGAACCGCCGCGATCGGCCCCTTGACGAACGCTTCCGGCGAGATGTGGCCGATGCACGGACCCCTGGTGGCGCCCGAGAACCTTCCGTCGGTTATGAGAGCGACCGAATCCGAGAGCCCCATGCCCGCTATCAAGCTCGTAGGAGAGAGCATCTCCGGCATGCCCGGGCCGCCCATCGGCCCCTCGTAGCGGATGACCACCACGTCCCCGGGCACAATGCCCTTGGCCTTGATCACCTTCATCGCCTCCGCCTCGGAGTCGAACGCCTTCGCCCTGCCGGTGAAGCGCATCATCTTCTCGGACACCGCAGACTGCTTGACCACGCCCCCCTTCGGGGCGAGGTTGCCGTAGAGGACCGCTATGCCCCCCTGCTCATGGAACGGCCTGTCCAGTGGACGGATGACCTTCTGATCTTTCACTTTGGCCTCGTCGCATATCTGGAAGACCGTCCTCCCGGATACGGTGGGCCGGTCCGCGAGCATCGGCTTGATGCGCTTCATCATCGCCGGGACGCCTCCAGCCCTGTCCAAATCCTCCATCACATAAGGCCCGGAAGGACGAATGTTGGTCAGGTGCGGGACCTTCCTGGAGATGTCGTCGAAGGTCTTGAGGTCGATATCGACGCTGAACTCGCTCGCTATGGCCGGAAGATGCAGGGCGGTGTTGGTGCTCCCGCCTATGGCCATGTCCAGGCGTATGGCGTTGAGGAAGGAGTCGCGGTCCACGATGTCCTTCGGCTTGATGCCCTTCTTGGCCAGCTCCACGATCCTCTTGCCCGTCTCGCGAGCGATCTGCCGCTTGAGCTTGCTGTTGGCGAGGGATGTGCCGCAGCCTACGAGGCTCAGTCCCAACCCCTCGGTCAGGCAGGCCATGGAGTTCGCGGTGAAGAGACCGGCGCACGCCCCCTCCCCCGGGCAGGCGTCGCACTCGACCTCGCGCACCTTGGACGCGGACGCCTTCCCGGCCGCCTGTTCTCCCAGGGCTTCGAACACCGACTGCAGGTCCAGGTTGCCTTCCTTGCCCTTCCCCGCCTTCATCGGCCCTCCAGTTAGAATGATGCAGGGGATGTTCACCCGGCCCGCGGCCATCAGCATTCCGGGGGTGATCTTGTCGCAGTTGGTCACGCCGACCCAAGCGTCCATGCAGTGCGCCTGGACCATGAGCTCGACGCAGTCGGAGATGACCTCCCTCGATGCGAGCGAGTACCTCATGCCCTCGTGCCCCATAGCTATGCCGTCGCATATGCCCGGCACTCCGAACGTCAGCGGCACCCCTCCCGCCTCGATGATGCCCTTCCTGACCTCCTCCACCAGCTCGTTGAGATGGATGTGCCCTGGCACGATCTCGTTCCAGGAGTTGGCGATGCCAATGAACGGCCTCCTCATCTTCTCATCGTCGATCCCTACGGCCCTAAGCAGGCTGCGGCTCGGCGCCTTGTCCAGGCCCTTCTTGACGGCATCGCTGCGCATTTCTATCCCTCCTGGACATGCCTAGCGCCCTAAAAGTAATTTTCCAGGCGTTCCGGGGGCGTCTAACTGGAATCGTGCTTGAAGATCGGGGCCACCTTCATCCCTTCCTGGCGGAGCCGCGCCACGACCTGTATCTGATACGAGGTGGTGACGTTGCGGTAGTTGATGGGCGAGTCGATCCAAAGGCTGACATTGTAGACGAGCTTGTCGTCCTCGGTGCGCACGATGTGCGCGGTCGGGAAGTACCGCGTCTCCTCGAAGTCCAGCGTGGTCTTGTCATGGACCCTTAGGGAGAACTTCCGCTTCGGGGAGCGCTTGACACGGCCCTCCTTATGGACAGGGCGTATGTTAGGGTACACCATGGGGTTGCGCCTTGCCTCCTCGAGGAAGATGTCCAGCATTCGTCTCGGGTCCTCGGTCCAAGGCAGGGCGATGGAGACGTTGATGTTGACGCAGCCTATCTCCGAGTAGTTGAGCACCTTGTGCACGACCAGGTAGGACGAGGGTATGACGTACAGCCTTCCGTAGCGCTCCCTCACGGTGATGGAGGTCAGGCCGATGTTCAGCACCTCGGCGGGGCCTTGCTGCAGCGGCTGGTCCCCCACCTCGATCCAATCACCCAGCTGGACCCTCCCATCCACCGCGATGAGCAATCCTCCTACGACATTCTGAATGATGTTCTGGAAGCCGAAGGTCAGCGCGAAGGCGATGGCCCCGCTGATGATGCCTATGGTGGTGCTGTTCACCCCGAACAGGACGAGGACGGCGATGGTGAGCGCGAAGCCGATGAGTAGGTACTCAACGAACTTGGCCATGGTCTTGGCCGCTGGGGCGCCGGTTATCTTCGCGGCCTGGCTCTTGATGACCCAATAGAAGAGCCTGCCCACGATCAGGCCGATGAGGATGATGATGGTCGCCTCGAGTATCTGCTTCAGGATGACCCCTGTGAACTCCATCCCGAAAATCTCGACCGCCATCATCGGGCGTATCGGATTGGCGGTTTAATTATTTGGTTGGGGGCCGAGGGCTGACGCTTTCCGAAGAATATTGAAGAAGGGGGGCGGTCGTAGGACCAGGGTTTCAGGAAGTTTTAGGAGCGCAGCACGATCTCGATGTTGACGCCGTCGGGGACGTTGATGCGCATGAGCTGGCGCAGGGCGCGCTCGTCCGCGTCCAGATCGATGAGGCGCTTGTGTATCCTCATCTCCCAGCGGTCCCAGGTCTCGGATCCCTCGCCGTCGGGCGACTTGCGCACCGGCACCTTGAGGTGCTTGGTGGGCAACGGGATCGGCCCTCTGATGGCGACGCCGGTGCGCTGCGATATCGCTTTGATCTGACCGCAGACGCTGTCGACCTTCTTGGGGTCCGTGCCGCTCAATGAAATCCTAGCGCGTTGTGCCATGTTTTTGCCTCAAAAGGAAGAAGTAAGGAAGGGGTTTAGGTCATGTCCCTCTTCTCGACGTCGATGCACATGCCCGCCGCGACGGTCGCTCCCATGTCGCGGATGGCGAACCTGCCCAGCTGGGGGAAGTCCTTGGCCTTCTCGATGACCATGGGCTTGGTGGGCTGGATCTTGACAATCGCAGCGTCCCCGGCCTTGAGGAACTGGGGGTTCTCCTCCTTGACCTGTCCGGTCTTGGGGTCGAGCTTCTTCTGCAGCTCGATGAACGTGCACGCGACCTGCGCCGTGTGGCAGTGGAACACCGGGGTGTATCCGACCGTGATCACGGACGGGTG
>JAJRAN010000126.1 GCA_028682915.1 Methanomassiliicoccales archaeon
GTGACGGTGGAGGAGTTCGTCAGCTCGTTCGAGAACGCCTACTGCCCACCGACGTCAATGGTGAAGGACGTCGTCAACCAGGCGGCGGAGGCGCTGATGGACAAGCTAAATGGAGCGACCGGGCTCAGCCCTTCTTGAGGTTCTTGCGCCTGAACCTCTCCACCGCGTCCTTGACCAGCCCTTCCTCGTCCATTATGATTCGGATGTCGTGCTTCGCCAATGTCTGCTGGCCATGAGGGCCCATCCATCCGGTCAGCACGACCGACACGCCGAGCTTCGCCGCTTGCTCCGCGGCATAGATCCCCGCGCCCATCTCCGCGTCGTGCCCGGTGTTCTTGACGGCCTCGAACTCCAAGGTCTCGGGGTCGATCACCAGGAAGTACTCGGCGTGTCCGAACTCCTCGTCGATGAGGTAATCCAGGCCAGGCCCGGTGGACGTTACCAGGATCTTCATTGCTTGCCGCTCCGGCTGCGGGTCTTCTCCACCAGGCGGTCGACCACGTCGTTGAAGGCCTTGGCGGCGGGCGAGTCCGAATCCAAAAGCACCACTGGCATGCCCTCGTCTCCGGAGATCACGACCTTGGGGTCCACCGGTATCGACCCGAGGAACGGGACATCGAGCTCCTTGGCCGCCTGCTCGCCCCCTCCCTTCTTGAAGAGGTCGACCTCCTTCCGGCAGTTCGGGCAGACGAACCCGCTCATGTTCTCGATTATCCCCAGGACGGGCATCTTCAGCTGCCGGGCGAAGCCTACTGACTTCCGCGAGTTGAGAAGGGCGACCTCCTGAGGGGTGGTGACCACGACCATCCCGTCGGCGTCAGGCATGAGCTGCGCCACGGTCAAGGGCTCGTCGCCCGTCCCGGGAGGCAGATCGACGATCAGATAGTCTAGGTCGCCCCAGCGCACATCGGCCACGAACTGCCTCAAGGCCCCGATCTTCATCGGACCCCGCCATATGATCGGGTTGTCCGCGTCCCGGACCAGGAAGGCCATGCTCATGATCTTGAGGGACGGGGGCACGATGATTGGCAGGATTCCTGTGTCGTCCGCGTGCAGCATCTCGTCCTCGATATGGAACATCTTGGGGATGTTGGGCCCGTGGATGTCCGCGTCCAGGAGGCCGACGTCATACCCCCTCATAGCCAACGTCATGGCGATGTTGGCAGAGACCGTGCTCTTGCCCACCCCGCCCTTCCCGCTGGTGACGATGATCTTGTGCTTGATGCGCAAGAGGTTCTTGATCAGCTTCATGTCCTGCTTCTGGACCGTCTTGACTTCGATCTTCTCTTCTTCAGCCATGTTATCCCTTGGGGCCAGGTCTAGCGAAATACATATGCCGAGCTATTAGAACTTGCTATCTCGCCCTCTCCTGCGAGGCGAAGATTTCGCGACCAACGGACCAATGGGCGTGGAAGGCGAAGGGCAACCTAAATCTAGCCGGGCAATGATTCAGCACACATGCCTCTGGGAGACCCCATGGGCGGGGAGTCGCCCTACTTCGAGAAGGGGAACGTGAAGCGGGTCTGGATATCATCGGTGCCGGTCCGAGACCTGGCCGAGGCCATAGATTTCTACGTGGACGTGCTGGGATTGGACCTGGCGGTCGAGGACGCCAAGAGGAACTGGGCCGAGGTGGGAGGCCCCGAGCCAGCGGGGAAGATAGGCCTCTACGTCCCCACCAAGAAGGACGCCAGGCAGCCGGGGGGCGACACCGGCATAGTCCTGGAGGTGGACAGCATCTTCGAGTTCCACCGGAGACTGGTGGACCAGGAGGTGCCGTTCAAGCTAAAGCCCGAGCGCCGGGCCTGGGGCGGGATCATGGCCGTCTTCCTCGACCCGGACGGGAACGAGATAACAGCTGTGGAGGACCCGGATCATTATCGGAGGCTCCCCAAGCCTGCGCGCCAGCGCAGGGAGAGGCCCCCGGAGGGCGAGCGCTCCTGCCGCAGGTCAGCCCCCTAGCAGCTCCCGAGCCTGCGCCTCGATGTCCCTGGCGGACTCCTTGGAGAGCAGCATTCTCAGGTCCATGAGGCGCGTCAGGACGTCGTCCACCACCAGGAAGCGATGCGCCAGCAGCACGGTCTGATCGTTGCGCCGCAGGTCGAGGATGGTGACGGGGAAGAGCCTGTGGGAGGTGGCCAGGACCTCCAGGCCCGAACCCTCCGGCGTCCTCCACCCCAGCAGGCTCATGCCCATGCACCTGGCGTAGCGCTCCGCGTCCGCGGAGAAGCGGGTGTTGGTCACCAGCATGGCGCTGTCCAGCTTGGCCCCGTCCTTGAGGTCGAGGAAGCGGGCGTAGACATAGAGGGCGCATTGGATGTTGCTCTTCATCGCCAGCGAGTTGTGGAACTTGCACTCCACCATGACCCTCTGCCCTCCCTTGCTCATGACCACGTCCACCTCGTGGCTGGTGCACTTGCCATCCAGCGTCAGACGCGTCTCGGTCTCGTATCCCTCCATCTGGAACAAGCGGGCGACATAGCGCTCGAAGTTCTCGCCCTCCGGGCCCAGCTTGAGGAGGGCCTTCTTCAGGCTGAAGCGCGCCGCCTTCCGGCCCTGGAGCATGTCGTGCACCCTGCGGTAGATCTCCTCGGTGGATATGCCCTCGTACAATTGCGATTCCAAGCGTTCGACGATGCCCTCGGCCTCGTCTGGCGGCACGCCGGCGCGGACGACCGCCGCGATGGTCTTCCTGCGGTCGAACTCCTCCGCCTCTCCCGACCTCTTGATTACCTTCATGATCGCGATACCTAAGCAGGGAGAAAAGGCGCTCTGGCCTTATTTTACGCTTGCCCTGTTCAGAGCTGTCCCATCTGGGTGAGTGCCCCGCGGTGCTCCACGATCAACGCCTCGTTTTCGGTGGCGCCCAGGCGGAACTCGCGGCGGAAAGACTCCATCTGGCCGTTCTTCCAGGTCACGACGGCCTCGATGCTCATGTCCACCATGCGCAAAGAGACGCTCTTCAGGCTGGAGGTGTAGTTCGCCGCCCTGCCGCGTGAGGAGGTGCGGGTCGTGCCCACCCTCGCCATGAGGCCGAGCTCCACCATCTGCTCCACCAGCTTGTAGCACGTGGCCAGTGGCAGGTTCAGATGATGCGATATGTCGTTGACGGTCATGCTGCGCCTGCCCGTGACCGATAGTATTCCTAAAACCTGCGGGTTCACGAGGAAATGAATAAGTAATCTATCCTGGCTGGCACTGGCCAGCTGGATGGCATTAAATATTGATATCTCGTGGTCCTCTTCATAAGAGTCTGCTCTGAACATCCCCAATCCCTTGCACCTGGATACGATTTATGATAGATAAAACCTTGTGATGGCCAACAGGCTCCTCGTCAAGCGAAACAACTAGGGAGTACCCGATCCTCCAAAATTTCTAGAAGAAGATTCCCGAGGAGGAGAGCGCGATCACCTCGACTCGTCATAATCTAAGGTTTCGAACCTCACGGCGTCCCCGGACGTCCTGGGCCCCTACCTCATACCTAAATCTTAACTAGCCGTACCTGCTAGATTAAAAGAAGGCGTAGGAAAAATGATCTGGTACGCGGGGTATGTCGCCGTAGTTGTGGGATTCTTCATCGAGATATTGCTAGGACAGCTATTCCCAGGCGATGAGGATTTCTGAGCCAGCCTAAGCCCGAACCTCACGGCGTCACTAATAACCGAATGAGTCGTCCTGAGTTGGTTCCTGCTGGTTAACGACTTTTATGGCTTTCTTTCTCACGATCCAGTGGCAGCAGCTTTCCCCCTCGGACATCCTGCGATCCAGTGCGAGGGAGTAATCAGGATTTATGGCCTCACATATGCCATTGGCTACAGCCTCAAATTGCTTGCAAACCTCTATCGGGCTACCCTTGCATGGACATTCGGTTATCTCCTTCTCTAAAATCAGACCGTTCACCTTGGCTGATGATCCAATTCGGCCATACCAAGAACCAAAGAGGTCCAGCTTCTCGCCTATGACCTGGAGGTCTCCTATCGAGCTTAATTCTCCCATGAGCTTTTTTCCTACATTATTTCCCACAGCCCTCGCCTGAGGTAGAGCTAGCTCCAACGTGCGCTCAGACCCAATCAGTTGGATGGACGCAGAGGTGAACATATTAACCATAGAGTAGGCAACAAACGTAGCGAGCGTGAATATCTCCTCTTGGGACAGATTGAGTGGGATCGTCTTTTGCAAATTACCAGGATTGGTCAGGTCTACGTTCATGGACTTTTTCTTCACCACATAGCGACAGCAATCATCACGATTGGCGATGTGATGCGTAAAAATAATCTCGTAATCTGGATTGGTGACTTCGCAAATGCCTTCCGCGATGTAATGAGAGAGGGCGATACAGATTTCAGGTGGACAATTAGGTATCTGCATTGCCGGGCAAGCGTAGAGTTCGACAACCGCATTACCGTCTCTTATTTCTAGTGGCTTAATGTGGCCGAAAGAACTGGCGCAATGGTATAAGTAGTAAGGCAAAGCGACATCCTCCAGCTCACTGCCCTTTAGCCCGAATCGCTGTTTGGCCATATTGGCCGCATTTATCCCCCAGACCTCGCTGTAGCCACGAATAGCTTCCAGCGCCCGGTTCGTACCTACCTCACTCATGAGAGAACGGAGGATGTTCACCGCCAACTCGAATCCGTGTATATCAGGGTACACGAAAGACTCGCCAGGGGGTGATACCGATTTATCAGTTTCCTCCTGGTCTTTCATTACGTCACAACCTTGTGCTTCTTTAAGGAGTCCATACCCTGCTCGAACTCTCCGAGTGAAATCTCGCCACGACCAAATCTCAGGGCTAATGAGCGAGATGGGTCCTCTAGAGGAGCGTCCTTAATGACCTCGTCCCTCTTCTTGATCGTCCAATGGCATGTTGGGTCGCCTTTGGACATCATATGGTCATAGGCGAACTCGTAATTGGGATTGATGGCCTCGCACACTCCATTGAAAAATGCTTCCAGGTGCTTGCACACCTCAGGTTCGCTATTCTTCAAGGGGCATCCTACGACCTCCTTTTCAATTCCTACGTCTGTGATAGTTGCAGGCTCTCCTGATTGCATAAGGACTGGGCCAAGAAAGTCGAGTTTTTCCCTGACCATATTGAGATCCCTCTTTCTTTTATCACCTTCTATCAGTTTTATGCCGAGCTTATTTCCTGCCTTATTGGCCAATGGCCCAGCCAATTTTATGGTCCGCTTGGAACCGATCAAATTAACAGAAGTCAAAGTAAAGACATTCAATTGTGACCAGCCGACCATCGTTGAAGCAGCGCCCATCTCCTGCTTCGATAGGTCGAGTGAGACCGTCTTCTCCAACTTTCCCAGAGTTGTGGGATCGTATTTCACTGACTTCTTCTTCACAATGTAACGGCAATAATCATCGCCATTGACGAGGTGATGGGTCCAGATGTATTCATACTCGGGATTGGCAGCTTCAGATACTCCCTCAGAAATGAAATGGGACATAGCCACACATATCTCGGGAGGGGCATTGAATTGTGGAACTGGGCAAGAACCCACCTCGACAACTGCCATTCCATCCCTGATTTCCATGGGCTTGATATCGCCGCCAGAAGTACCGCAATGACACCAATAATATGGCATTATGACCACTTCTGCGTCATTTCCTTGTAGCCCGAATCTCTGCTTCGCTCCTTCAAAAAGACTCATTCCTATGATTTTGTTAATTGGCTTGATGGCCTCAAGGGTCTTGTTCGGACCAACTTCTTCCAACAAAGCCCTGAAGGCATTTACAGCACAATCAAATAGGATGTTGACGCGCAGTTGCCCGATTGAGTCGTCCCAAACCCAAACAACCTTCAACCACTCGGGGATTTCAGGTGGCGGCGCTTGATCGCTCATATCTTCCCCAATGATGAGCGTTGGTGAGAGTGATATATATCGGTTCTTAAGAGAAATGAAAGTCCCGAGAGGCTCTAGTTACTCTCTCATGGCCGAACCTCATGGTATCCTATTGATCGATACCCTTACGGAACAATAAGGTGGTCGCTCCGTCTTCCGACCACATCTCCATAGCGTCCTCCTCCAAGTGCAACTTTCTTACTACACCTAAAGCCTTGAAGAATGCGCCCTCTACTGCCATTGTCTCTTCACAGTACATCAGGGTCGATGCAAGAGGGCCGATGCGGATGCCCTCCTCATCCAACTTGTAACCGCCGAAGAACTGGTTGCATCCCCCCCTTCCAAAGGCTCTTCTGTTCGAGCCTAGTGTAATATTTGCTCCGGCTTCTTCTACATCATCGATGGCCGTCCCTTCTAGCACAATCGAAAGGAGATGCCACTTAGTATCTAACAACCCAGCCGGTCCGTTCACATACATCTTATGATTTTTGGTCGCTTAAGAATATTGCCGATATCTACAGAATATTACTGAAGGTCGTGGTCTAGTGATATGTAAATATGCCAGGATTAGTTTCAGAATAATAATGATAAGTAATTTCTTCGACCAGTCTCTCCTAGCCCGAACCTCACGGCATCCCAACGACCACGGACGACAAATCAGCCTGTTAGGCAACACATCAAGTCCATCAGGGACCTGGAGAAGAAGATAGAGATGCTGATGGCGAAGGGTATTTTGAGGCTAAGGAATAGTCCGAACCTCACGTACTTTTAAACCCTTCCCTCAACACTTGATTTGGCCATCTCCTTTGTTTCCTGAACTCTCTCCTTGTCCATGGCTTTCCTTCTGATGACCCAATGGCACGTTGTATCTCCTTTGGTAATCATGCGGTCAAAGAAGAACTCGAAACTTGGATTGACCATTCCTACCAGCCCCTGGTAAAAGGCCTCGCGTTGCTTGCAACTTTCGTATCGAATAAACTTCCTAAGATGGCAGTCTTCTATTTCGGTTTCAATCTTATCCTCTGAAATAACAGAATAATTGGCTTTTTGTCCAAAGATTGTTTCCGTCTTACATACCAGCTCCCATACTGATTTGTCGCTTGTCATCAAACCAGGGTTTTGACTGGCAAACTTAGTTCCGGTCTCTTGACCAATCCCATAAGCCTTAGGACAAAG
>JAJRAN010000007.1 GCA_028682915.1 Methanomassiliicoccales archaeon
CGATGCGGCTGGTTGGACCTTGTGATCGTGCGGCACGCGGTGAGGCTGAACGGTCTCTCCGGCCTCGCCGTAACCAAGCTGGACGTGCTCGGTGGAATGGAAAGCATAAAGGTCTGCACTGGCTACGAGATCGACGGCAAGGTCGAGCTGAACTTCCCTGCATCTTTGAACAAGCTCGGGAGGGCGCGCCCTATCTATGAGGAGGTCAAAGGCTGGGAGGATTTCTCATCTGACCTGGCCTCTGAGTTCGCCTCCAAGGGCTATGATGCGCTCCCACCTAATGTACGAGCATACCTTGAATTCGTCAACAAGAACGTGGGCACCCCGATAAAGATCGTTTCTTTCGGCAAGGAGAGGAACGAGACCATCGACCTGAGGCCAGGGAAAAGAAAGCAGGCACACTCTTATTACTAGGGGGCTGGGGGGCATTAGAATTCGTCCCTGGAACGGTGGTCTTACTTCATCGCGGCCTGGTCGCACCAAATTCTCAGACAAACGACCTTAGTCAAGTCTCGCTAGCTCGAAACCCGTCTTGCCGGGAGGTTTCGTGGCATCGATCCCTACCTTGGAGGTCGTTCCCTCGGCCGATGGGTCCAGCGATGAACCTGCCGCGTTGTTGACCACCAGCAGCCCGCGATGGGCCTGGAACCTGGTGGCCACCGCCCACTCCACCTGCCTGTCGTCGTAGATGTCCACGTCCGAATCCACGATGATGACCCTCTTCATGGAGGGATGGCCGGTGAAGGCCGCCATTATGGCGTTCGCCGCGTCCCCCTCCTTGTTCTTGGTGATGCTGACCACGCCATGCAGCCAGCAGCATCCACCTTCGGTCAATCGTACCCCGTGGACCATGGGCACGACCTGGTTGACGGCCTTGAATATCATCGGTTCCCGGGGAAGCCCCATGAGCAGATAGTGCTCCAATCCCCCGGGCAGGACTATCTGGAAGACAGGGTCCCTCCGCCTGTAGACCCGGTCGACCTTGAACACCGGTTGCGACCTTATGTCGTCATAGGTGCCGGTGATGTCCACGAAGGGCCCCTCCTCGACCATCTCCGCCGTCAGCCGTCCCTCGAGGACGTACTCGGAATGCGCGGGAACGACCAGGCCTGAACGCAATCTCGCCACCTCCAAGGGATGGCCGGTGCATTCCTGGCTCAACGCCGAGGCGATCTCCATCTCATTCTGGAGGTAGTCGGTGGAGGTGGCGGCGGCCAACAGAACGGAAGGGCTCAGGCCGATGCAGAACGCCACCGGGAGGTCCTTGCCCTTGGCCATGGCGGCCTTGTACATCGTGAACAGGTGCCGGGGGACCAGCCTGATGGCGAACCTGCCCTTGTCCAGCAGCATCAGCCGATGGAAGGACAGGTTGCTCTTGCCCTCGTACTCCGAGACCGCGACCCCGGCCGTGATGTACCGACCTCCGTCCTTGGGATAGAATTTCGGGATTGGCAACTTCTTAAGGTCGAATTTCTCCGTGACCACATCGTTGAAGCCGGGAGCCTTCGCCATTGCCGCGGGGATCGGACGCGCGTTGGCCCGGATCAATTTGGGCATCAGCTCCTCTGTTTCGATGGACAATGCCCTGCAGACGCTCTCCCTGGTGGAGTAGAGGTTGCCCACCGCCTCCCCCCCGTTCAGGCTCATGAACCTGACCACCCGATTCTGGTTCTCCAAAAGTATTCGGGTGGCCTCATAATCGGTCCCGATGGGATGGTCGATCACGAGAGGGTCTTTGGCGCAGGAGATTATGCCACGCAGGGACATGGTTCACCCATATCCGAATGGCGGTATAAATTCCATGCTTGGCGCTGCCCGCCGACAGACTAGAACATCTGGAAGAGGGCGTTCGCCAGTCCTCCCAGGGCGAAGGCGATGGTGACCGATGCCAAGGTTATCTTCAGGGCGTCCTTCCAGCCGAACTCCCTGGACAGGACCGCCAGAGCGGACAAGCAAGGCATGTAGGTGGCCATGATCAGAGCGAAGATGAAGAGCTGCTCCGGGGTCATGACCAGGGACAGGTCCGCCGTCCCGAATAGCACGACCAGGAGCTGAAGGCCCATTTCCTTGCGCAAAATGCCGAAGATCAGCGCGATGATGGTGATCGGTGGAAGGCCGAGGAAGCCTTCGGTGAAGGGCGCCAGCGGCTCTACGAACGCCTGCAGCACGCCATAGGCCATGAGTATCTCGAGGACGATGCTCCCGATCAGCAGGATGGGGAAGGCGACCACGAAGAAGTCCCTGGTCCTGCTCCAGGTCTTCCAGATCACGTTGCGGGGATGGGGCATGGTGAGGTCTGGGATCTCCATGGCCAGGCTCGTCGGCTCGAACTTCAGAACCTTGTGGAGGAGCCTGCCTAGCACCAGGAGTATCGCTATCAGGATGGCATAGATGCCAAAGGCCCAGATCGCCCCGGCGAAGGTCCCGACCGTTCCGATGATGACCGCGGTCTGAGCCGAGCAGGGGACGGCGATGACGATCACGATTGCCAATATGATCCGCTCCCTCTTCGACTCCAGCACCCTGGTGGCAAGTATCGCGGGAACGTTACAGCCCATCCCCACGATCATCGGGATCACCGCCCGCCCATGAAGCCCGATGCGATGCATCACCCCATCCAGCAGGACCACCACCCGCGGAAGGTAACCGGTGTCCTCCATGAGCCCCAGCATCAGATAGAAGAGCATGATGTAGGGGATGACGATCGCTAGGATTGCCTGGAGGGAGAGGTCGATGCCGGAGGCGATCGCCTGGCCCAACGGCCCGCCTATCCATTCTGCCAGCTCCGTGAAGAAATCGCCCACCACCCTGTGGTACAGGCTCAGCAGCGCGCCCTCCAGGAACCCTCCGACGAAGACGATGATTAGGAATATCCCGCCCAGGACGGCGACCAGGATCGGTATCCCGGTCTGGGGTCGGAGCGTCGCGTCCGAGACACGCTCCGAAATCCTCCTGGGAGGGACGCGGTTGGAAATCACCTCGTTGGCGATCCTTCCAGCTTCGCCGTAGCGGTCGCGATGGATGTGCACCTCGATGTCCTCGCCATGGTCCTGCTTGAACTCGGCCGTGGCCTCCTGCGCCTTCCACTTGAACTCGTTCGAGAATTGCTCTGAGAAGAACTGGTTGCCTTCGAGCAACTTGAGCAGCGCCCCTCGTTTGGGGAATTTACCCGTGCGGCAGTCCGGATCGACGCAGAGGCCTCGGAGCAGGGCCTCGATGTGACGATCGTATCGCACCTCGAACCCCGATATCGGGTAATCGCTGGTTACCAACACGTCCACCAGCTGCTCCACCCCCTCGCCGGTGATAGCTACGGTGGGGACGACCGGGACGCCGAGGACCTCCTGGAGGCGCCGGGCGTCAAGGGAGCAGCGCTTCCTCGCCACGTCCATCTGGTTCAAGGCCACCACCACCTTGAATCCCAGCTCGATCAGTTGGAATATCAAAACCAGGCTCTGCTCCAATCGGGTGGCGTCAGCGACCGCCACCACCACCTGGAGCTGCCTCTCAGCCAGCAGCCTGGTAGCCACCAGCTCGTCCTCTGTCACGCCGGTCAGCGAGTAGGTTCCCGGTAGGTCGTGGAAGTTCAAGCGGACCCCATTGCGCAGCACCGACCCTTCCTGGAACTCAACGGTGGTCCCAGGGTAGTTCGAGGAGATGGCACCGATGCCAGTGAGCTTGGTAAATAATGCGGACTTTCCAGCGTTGGGTTGACCGATGAGACCGATCTCCATGGCCGATCGACCTAGCCTGATGCTTTCTCCTTAGATCGGGGCTGGCGGCCAGGCGCCGGACCGGTCTGCACCATCACCAGCTCGGCGTATTCTTTGGCCAGAGCTACCCGGCATTCCTGCAGGCGGACCAAAAGCGGACCGCCGAGAGGCACCCTCTCCTCCAGGGTGACGCTGCGCCCCGGCACGAATCCCATGGAGATGAGGCGCTTGATCCGGCCCGCGTCCTCGCACCTCAGATGGGTTATCTCGCCGCTCTGCCCCTCGCGCATCTCCATCAATGGAAGGCTCGGCCGGTCCCGGCACATGGAGCAGTCACCGTCCTCGCACTCGGGGATCGGTTCTCCGTCCGGACAGAAGCGCGGGTTGTTGGTCATCTGGCAGATCCGCCTCTCCGACTCGTCGGATATCACATGCTCCAGGCGGCAAGCCTCGTCATGGAACTCCTCCCTCTTGGCGCCGAGCACATCGACCAAGAACCTCTCCACCAGGCGGTGCTTGCGCTTTATCCTCCGGGCCACCTTCTCCCCCTTGTCGGTAAGGTTCGCGCCCTTGTAACGTTCATAGGAGAGGTAGCCTTCGGCCGACAAGCGCTGGACCATCTCGGTCGCGCTGGCAGGGGATACCCGCATCCGCTCGGCGATATCGTTGGTCTTGGCGGTCCCACCGTCCAAGGTGAGGTCATAGACCGCCTCCAGATATTCCTCGGCTATCTCGCTCGACATCAAATTTTAGGTAGTCCTAAACTACTATATAAGCGCTTTAGGATGCCCTAAAAAGAAATGGAAGGATATCAGATGTCCTTGAATGGTACGATGTCGCAGCAGGTGCAGGCGCTGCACATGGTGTCAAAGGTCAAGGTGCTCAGCCCGTTCTCCTCGAGGATGCGTTTCTGCTCCAAGGCGAGTCGAAGCAGGCGTTCCTCGCCTACTGGCTCGAGCTGACCCAGGGCGGCCTCCATCTCCTTTCTATTGAGGTCGTTCAGGCGCAATGGCCTGAGCGTCGCCACCACCCCCATCTTGGCCAGGCGCCCCACACCTTGGAGCACGTTCTCATCGCTCTCCCCCATCCCCACGATAATGTTGGAGCTCACCTTCCCTCTCCCGAAGACCTCGACTGAATGCGCCAGCGCTTCCAGGATCCATTCGTGGTCCAGCTCGCCGCAGACCTTGCGGAAGATCCCCTGGTCCCAGGACTCGAGGTTCAGCTTGATCTCGTCCGCCCCGGCCGCCTTGAGCTGATCGATCTGCCCCAGCTCATCGACGTAGGGCTCCACGCCGATGGGTATGGAGGGCCCGAGCGCCTCCCTCACCTTCTTCACGATGTGGATCATCTTCCTCACTGTTGTCCCGGGGTCCTTCACCACGGCGCTGGTGAGGGCCACCGCCTTGAAGTCTGGACGGGACGAGGCGTCGATGACCATCTGCACGATCTTGTCCGGGGTGAGGTTCTTGGTGACCTTCTTCTCCAGACGGCGCGAGGAGCAGAATTTGCAATCGTAAACGCACTCGGTCTCGACATTGAAGAACGCCTGCTCGGGCGCATGGAATAGGATCGGGGTCAGCTCCACCTTGTCCAGGAACGGCTCGCCGTCCATCAACAAGGCATAGGTGCCGCCCCTCTCCACGAGCTCGAAGTCGCCGCCCTCGCGCACGATGGCCTTCTTGACCCTATGGCCATGGAATGTCAGGGCTATGCCCGAAGTGCCCGCGCCCGGGCCGGCCGTGGAGCGGCTCAGCCTTACCGGCAGTCTCATCTGAGGCGCGACCCGCACCGGCCCCCTGGTCAACAATATGGCCTTCTTCCTGGCCCAGATGCTCAGATCCTTTTCCATTTCGCCCCTTCCGCCGTGTCCTCGATCTTGATGCCTTGGGCCGCGAGCTTGTCACGGATCTGGTCGGCCAGGTCGAACATTTTGCGCTTGCGCAGCTCCTTGCGTATCTCGATGATGATCTGCATCGCCGCGTCCAGGTCGCCCTCGCCCGCCCGAGCCGATGGAAGCACCCCGAGGACCTGGTCCACCTCCTCGAGGAAGAGGTAGGCGGCCTGCGCCCCCTCCTTGCTCAGCT
Organism: Methanomassiliicoccales archaeon; assembly: GCA_028682915.1. Taxonomy (GTDB): domain Archaea; phylum Thermoplasmatota; class Thermoplasmata; order Methanomassiliicoccales; family UBA472; genus JAJRAN01. The sequence continues at coordinate 5,801 of JAJRAN010000007.1, forward strand.
TGCCATCGGCCATGAGCCGGTTCGCTTCCCGAACGAGATCGAAGATGATGGCGATGGCCGCCC
>JAJRAN010000017.1 GCA_028682915.1 Methanomassiliicoccales archaeon
GTCTCGAAGTTGAGCTCGAAGCTCCTCCGGTCCAGGTTGGCGCTGCCGACCGAGGCCATGATGTCGTCGACTATCACCACCTTGGCGTGGATGAAGCCGTCCTTCTTGAACTGGTGCACCCTTACGCCTGAGCTCAGTAAATTCCCTGCGTTCTCCAGCGAGGCCCAATAGACGAAGGGGTGGTCCGGCTTGCTGGGGATCATCACCCTCACGTCCACCCCCGACTTGGCCGCGGCCACCAAGGCGGCGGTTATCGCCTCCCCGGGAACGAGGTAGGGGGTCTGGATGTAGACATAGTCCTTCGCGGACGTTATCATCTTGACGTACTGCTCCTCGATGGGCTTGTCCACGGTGTCGGGGCCGCAGGAGACTATCTGGATCCCGACCTTTCCCGTCCCGGGCACGGTCGGTGCGTACTTGTCCACTTCCAAGTGGTCCTCGGCCGCGAAGTTCCAGTCGAGGATGAAGCGCTGCTCCGCCGTGACGGAGCCGCTGCCTTGGATGCGGACCATGCAGTCCCGCCAATAACCCAATGGCCCCCGGCCGGCGTACTCTTTTCCGATATTGTATCCGCCGACGAAGCTCACATCCCCGTCGATGACTATGATCTTGCGGTGGTCGCGGTTGTTCATCCGGGTGTTCAGAGGCCCCAATATCGATGGGAAGAAGTACTCCACCCTTCCGCCGGCCTGAATCAGGTCCTTGAAGAACTTGCGGTTGGTCTTGCGCGAGCCGACGGCGTCCAGGAGCAGCTTGACCTCGACTCCCTCCTTGGCCTTCCTCGCCAGCTCCTGGGCGAGCCTCGTGCCCACCTCGTCCTTGCGCACGATGTACATCTCGAAATGGATGAAGCGCTTGGCCTTGGCGATCTCCTCGAACATGGCCTTGAAGAACTCGTCCCCATCGTTTATGTAACGGACCTCGTTGTCCCAGGTCAGATAGGAGCGCTGGGAGACGAGGAGCATCCGGACCATGCTCCGCACGCCCGGGTTCTTGATCTTGTCGAGCTCCGAGATGAAGTGCTGGCCTTGCAGCTTCTCCAGGGCGATGGCCACCTCCGTGTCCACGGCGGCCTTGCCACGGAACAGCTTGCGGTGGCTGTAGTCCCTTCCTAGGAACAGGTAGAATATCAGGACGAAGACCAAGGGCAGAACCAGGAACGCCATCATCCAGAGGAGCACGGACTCCGGTCTCTTCTTCTGGATGAAGACGATGGTGATGATCACTATGATGGCGTTGATGACGATGATGAAATAGATGAGATCCTTCAACATCGCCCCAAGGCTGCTTATGTCAAGCACATGCCATCCATTATTGTGCGGGGTTATTATGGTTTATCATCATCGATAACGCCGCCCCCCACCGAAAGCTCAATCTTAAGAGCCGTACCTGCATTATGCGGAAGCAGCACGTATGGGGTAGGAGGAAGATGCCGCGGCGGAAGCTAACTGTCGGTCTTGTCCAAATGCGCATGCTCGAGTCGGTGGAGCTCAACCTGGAGCACGCGATGTCCTTGGTGGGCAGGGCGGCGAAGAAGGGAGCCCGGGTGGTCTGCCTCCCTGAGCTCTTCACGACGCCTTACTTCCCCCAGTACAAAGGGTCCACGCCCGGGAAAATGGAGGGCAGCGGATGGGTCGACAAGATACCTGGGAAGGCCACCAGGGAGCTCGCGGCAGCGGCCAAGGAGAACGAGGTGGTCCTGATAGGAGGATCGATCTACGAGCTGGACAAGGGCAGGCTATTCAACACCTCGGTGGTCTTCGACGAAATGGGAAAGCAGCTGGGCCGCTATCGCAAGACGCACATCCCGTACGACGAGAACTTCTACGAGCAGCACTACTTCGAGAAAGGGGACACAGGGTTCAAGGTCTTCGACACCGCCCTGGGCAAGATGAGCGTCCTGATCTGCTACGACCAATGGTTCCCGGAGGCGGCCAGGGCGGTCGCGCTCAAGGGGGCGGAGATCGTGTTCTACCCCACCGCCATCGGGACGGCGAAGGGCATAAGGCAGAGGGAGGGCAGCTGGCAGCAGGCCTGGGAGGGCGTCATGCGCGGCCACGCCATCGCCAACGGCATGGTGGTATGCGGCGTGAACCGCTGCGGCCGCGAGGACAGGATGAGCTTCTGGGGAGGGTCGTTCGTCTGCGATGCCTTCGGCAAGGTCCTCGAGCGGGCCGGTAGGAAGGAAGGGGTCCTGGTCTGCGATGTCGACCTGGACCACGGCAAGGAGGTCCGAGAGGGCTGGCGGTTCTTCCACAATCGCAGGCCGGAATGCTATGGCAGCCTGGTGGAGAAGAAGAGGTGAGGCCTGGCATGGAGGAGCTTACCCCGCGCAGTGAGGGCTACCGCATGCCGGCGGAATGGGCCAAGCACGAGGCGACCTGGCTGTCGTGGCCGAAGAACCCCCTGACCTTCCCCGCCGAGGTCATCGGGAAGGTGGAGGGCATCTTCGCCCAGATGATCTCCACCCTCAGCCAAGGGGAGCTTGTCAAAGTCCTGGTGGAGGACGAGGCGATGGAGGCGAGGATGCTGAGGATGTCCGAGGAGGCCGGCGCCGATGGCCGAAGGGTCAGGCCCATGAGGATCAGGTCGTCGGACGTCTGGATCCGGGATTATGGACCCACCTTCCTTATCCATGCGAAGAAGCGGACCAGGGCCGCGGTC
>JAJRAN010000029.1 GCA_028682915.1 Methanomassiliicoccales archaeon
ACGCCACGCAGTAGCGGGAGTGCAGGCCCTTGGCGCACATGGCGGTCTTGACCTCCTGCAGGAGGTTCATGGTGGTCTTCTCGATCTTCTCCATCGAGAAGCGGACGAAGGCCTGCGGATCGATGTTGCCTGCGACCAGGCAGTTGTCGGCGTAGCCCTTCATGATCGTCTCCTTGGCGGACGGGGATCCCGGGATGAGGGGATACCAGGCCATGGAGTAGATGGCGGGCTTGAAGGCCTTGATCTGCGTGTCCAGGTGCGGCAGGTCGGCGCAGTTGTGTATGCAGAAGGCCATGCCGTTGTCCGCGGTGGCTTTGTTCAGGCCTCTCGCATATTGAGACTCGAACTCCTCATACTCCTTGTCGCCAAGGCATGAGTAGCTTCCCCAGAGATAGTCCCAGACCAGCCCGGCGGGCTTGGCCTGACCGAATTCCTTGACCATTGCGTGGTCGAAGTCGGTAATGTCCTTCAAGGCCTTGTGCACTGCAGAGCGGTTGTTGTACATGTCCATGAAGACCTTCTCTGCGCCGGCGCTCTGGGTCAGGATCAGCAATGGACCCTCGAGGAATCCGGCAGTGATGACCTCCTTGCCGAGCTTCTCCGCGAATATCTTCGTTCCTTCGGTGATGACCCCGCTCCTGCCCTTCTTGGGGTTGGGCATGTTGGCGAACTTGGTCTCGTAGTCCTGGGGGCTCTTGACCACCGGGTCGACGACGAACGGAGTGTTCTGCTCGTCGAACCTCACTCCAGCTCCAAAGTCGCCGGCGCACACGGACAAATCCATCAGCCCGATGGCGAAGTCGTAGTCCATCGCTCTCTGACCGGCGACGAAGGCCTCGGCGTACTTCCTCGGGTCCGAGCACCACTCCGCGTAGGTCGTGGGCGTGCTGAGCAGCCTGCGCTGCACGCCGCAGGCGATTGGGTAGGCGGTGATGCGGTCCACCGGCTTGTCGCCGAGGGATGCCAGCACCCTTTCGATATGAGTCATCATTTTTACAACACCTTCTTCAGCTTGTTCATCGCATCCTGCGCATTGATACCATGGAGGTCCGCGCCGATGTCGTCCGCGAACTCTTGGGAGGTCGGGGCGCCACCGATTATGATCTTGACCTTCATCCTCATGCCCGATTCGATCAACCCGTCGACGGCCCTCTTCATGCCGTCCATGGTCGGGGTCATGAGTGTGCTCATGGCCAGAATGTGTGCGTCCTTCTCTTTCACGTTCACTACGAAATTCTCGATCGGCACATCGCGGCCCAGGTCGGTGACGCTCAGGCCACCAGCCGTCATCATGGTCTTCACCAGGTTCTTACCAATGTCGTGCACATCGCCCTCAACGACGCCGATTACGACGCCGACACGCTTCTTAGCCTCTTCCTTTGGGATGTGAGGCAGGAGCACGTCGAGCGCACCATACATGGCGTCAGCGGCAAGGAGCACCTGAGGGAGGTAAAGCTCGCGCGCAGCGTACTTGTCCCCCACGATGGTCATTCCCTTGATCAGTCCATGATCGATGGCGTCTAAGGCCTTCACGCCGGCGCTCAAGGCGGCATTCGCCTCCTTCACGGCTTCGGCCTTATTTCCCACAACCACGGCTTTCTCCAATCCAGCTAAAATCTGCTCTCTTGTCACTAAATTCCACCCCCTCGCAAAAATGTAGCGAGTGAACACTGAAGCGTCAATCGTTAATATAAGACCTTACGTTGGATGGAGGCTCCATCCATTAAGTGCGTTTAACCTTTCCACATCCATCTGGCTTGTCGATTGGTTTTGAACTTACAATGAAAAACATTGGAAAGAATGCGTCCATTGACGGATGAAGGAAATGATCGAATTCTTCACGTCCTTTCTCGACCAATCAACGGATTTAACAATCTCTTTATCCAAGCCGAGTCGATTCGAGGTCACATGATTATCGACACCCATGTCCACATCTGGAAGCGCACCATGTACCCGGATGTCATAATGGATGCATATCTGGAGCCTTTGGTGCTCTTGGATGCCCTCTACTTCAAGGGTGGACCCCAGGAAGGGAAGGATTGGCTAACCTCCGAGACCGATGAGAAGGAACTGGTCCAGAACATGGAGGTCGCCAAGATCGACAAGTCGGTGATCCTGCCATTGGACTTCGGGATGGTCGGGCCAACGAAGCAGGGCGTGGAGGAATTCAACGATTGGGTCTTCGAGGCCTGCTCGGCCTACCCTGACAAGTTCCTGCCTTTCATAGGGATAGACCCTCAGAGAGGCGAGACTGCTATACGTTTGATTGAGAAGTACATCAAGCGGTTCGATGCCAAGGGGATCAAGGTATACCCCCCGACAGGATGGAGGCCGGACGAAGAGCGGATAAAGCCGTTCTGGAAGGTCCTTGATGACCATGGGATGGTGGTGGTGACCCATTCCGGGGCTGTCTGGGGCCCTCTGAATGAGGAGCTCTCCCGGCCATCCTATTACTCCAAGGTGCTGGAAAAGCACGAAAGGCTGAAGCTGGTCATCGCTCACATGGGAGGCAAGTACAGAGATGAGATGTTCCCTCTGCTGGCAAAGCATGAGAACGCCTATACGGATTGCTCTGCGCTCCAGGGATGGCTCCCCTCAAATCCGGAGATGGTCGTGTCCAGGCTAAAGGAAGTGGCAGAACGCATACCCGACCGGATATTCTTCGGGACGGACTGGCCTCTCTTCGAGCTTGCCTACTCGCAGCCATATTTCATCGATCTCATAAGCACCCAGCCCTGGGGAAGCGAGGAGATGAAGGAACGCCTCTTCAGCGTGAACTTCCAGCGCATGATGATGAAATGATGTCCGTAGATTCAAACCGCGTCCTGGTGGTCCCCTCTGTCCTTTGCGTCCTTATACATATGGCTCACCACCCAGAAGACGATGCCAAGGGCGATTATGCCTGCGCTGATGCCGAAGAGCATCAGGTAGCTCCCGCTATGATAGTCGAAGATGATCAGCTCACGTGACACAGCAGTGATGGCCACCAATATCACCGAGCCCACCCGGATGATGTGCTCCTTGGTGTAGACCAAGATCGTGTCCACGAGCTCGAGAATGATCACCACCAACAGGATCTCGCCGATGAAGGTGAGGATCGAGGACCTGATGTCCTCTATCTGACTGAAGTCCTTCAATGCTGTCCAAAGATCGCTGAGAAGGCCGAAAATCGTCAATACGGCGAGAAGACATAGCAGGATGACCAGTATCCAGATGATCACCTTGGAGAACAGATCAAGGTACTCGTTCGACTTTTGGCGCACGCGAATGCATGCGCTGTGTAGGTTAATAAAGAGATGGCGACGGATAGCCATATCATAAACATCAGCCGCATGCGCCCGACTTATCTGACTCCCGGCTCAGCCAAATTGCTGATGAGGGCGTCAGCCCAACTCTCCACCACCCTCGAGGCGAGGATGACGTTAGCCTCGACCCTCTCGATCGCCTGCTCCCCCTCCAGGGAGGTCTTTATCTCTCGCAGCTCGGCCATGTCGCTTACCCAAACCATGGCCATCACCAGATCGGGCAGGTTGCGGAAGGTGTTGAAGAAGAGTATGCTAGGGGAGTGCTGGTTGAGCTTGCTACGCATGAACTCGCGCATCTCATTGTGCCCGCGGCGGAACAGATGGAGCATGCACAGGATGTCGGGGCAGGCCTCGGGTGACAGGATCGCCGAGAAATCGATCACCTTCTCACGGACCATCGACGCCAGACGCACCTCCACCGTCTCCCTCGATTCCCCCACCTCTTTTGATACCTCGAACAGGCTCTTGCGCGCATCGAACTGCATGCTGAGCAATATCCTCCTGTCAAGCTCGGTCAGGGGCATGGAGGCCTGCTTCAAGTCCGGAGGGGCGGACCTTATGCCGAAAACCAGTTCCTGCATGCCCACCTCCTCCCTGAGGAAGGCGGTGTACGAATCCAGTTGGGAGAGCTTTCGCAAAGTGGCCCCTGCGTATAGCCTCCCCCCGCTGCCGAGCCCGACCCAGGATGTCGACTCGTTCCGGTGCAGCTTGGCCAATGCGTCCTCGAAGGTGGTGGTCTCGGCCCTACCGTAGATGAGGACCCCCACCGATTTCAGATATGATGGCGTGTACCGAGTCATGAACGAGCGCAGGACGCCGATCTCCACCAAGGAAGCGACCCTGCGATCGACCTCTTCCGCGGATATCTCCAGGAAATCGGCGATCTGCGGGGAGGGCGTCCTAGCGTTGGAGAGCATCATCTGCACGATGATTATGTCCGTCGTGTCGAGGTGCCTTGACATGACGGGATGTGCATGCATGCCCCCCTTCTAATACCATCGCAATTGGCCGGACCAAGGGCAGCTCAGATGAGCGTCTGGCAGGTCGGGCAGAAGATGGTGGTGCGGCCCCCGACCTTGATGGCCCTCAGGGCGCCATTCCTTCGGGGACATGGTCTGTCGGCGACCCTGTTGCTCAACAGGAAGCCCTCTGGAAGCGATCGGAAATCGGTGTCGACAGCGATGGAGGCTTTGAGCACCCGCCGGACTTCTACCCATATCCTCTCTATTGCCGCTTGCGAGAGCTGGTCGGCTGACATAAGCGGATGGACCTTCGCTTGGAACAGAGATTCGTCGGCGTAGAGGTTCCCCACGCCGGCGATAACGTGCTGGTCTATGAGAAGGGATTTTATGGCTCTGCGCGAACGCTGCGCTCTGGCCATGAACTCTCTCTTGGAGATGCTAAGAGCGTCTGGTCCTAGCTTATGAGTCATCACGAAGTCGGCAACGGAGCTGGAGAGGCCGATGGCACCGAACTTGCGCGGGTCGTCATATGCCAAACTGGTGGCATCCTCGAAAGCGAACATCACCCGCGTGTGCGTGGGCGGCTTCTCACCCCCTTCCAACATGACGAGGTCCCCGGTCATGCCCAAGTGAACGGTCAGGTAGATTCCACCCAGGTCGATGAATAGCTGCTTTCCATGCCTGCCTGCCCCCATGACCTTCCTCCCTTGGACCGCATTGGCGAAGGCGCCACGCGCCACAGCCCGCAAAATCCCTTCGTCCAGGACCTTGACCCTCTCGATCCTCATTCCCTTGCAGCGCTCTTCCAGATAGCGTCGCGCCATCTCGACCTCGGGCAGCTCTGGCATCTCATCTGATAAGGGAAACCAAGGACTTGTTGCTTGCGAGGCGGACTCGGGAATTCTCTTATATGCTACATGCTATCAGCCCTCACACCCGTCCGACCGAGGAGGCAGGGAGATTTGGCGTACTGGAA
>JAJRAN010000139.1 GCA_028682915.1 Methanomassiliicoccales archaeon
CACTGCATGCCGACCTGGTTGGTGTTGGAGCGGATGGGCTTGCCGCAGCTGCCGCACTTGTACATCTACTTCGACTCCTCTTTCTTCTCCGCCGCTTCCTCGGCGGTGATGTTCTTCTTCACTGGCGAGTACGAGGCGGCGGCGAACTTGGTGTCGCAGCGGCCGCACTCCCAGATGCCGGACGCCGTCCGCTTGACGGACATGTGGTGGCAAGTGGGGCACTCATGCCTCGCCCTCTCGGTCTTCTCTATGTCCCTGGTGAGCTTCCTCACTACCACGCCGTAGCGGGCGCCGTAGCGCCCCGCGGTCCCGGCCTTGACGGTTCCCTTTGCCATCGATGATCACCCGATCAGTTTCCTCAGGTCGTTCCCCAGTCGTTGCGAGGTCTCCACGCACTTGTAGATCTGGTCCAGGGTAAAAGCCCCGGCCAGCCCCTTCTGCATCGCCCTGAGGTCTCCGTTCTCGTCGGTGGTGACGGTCAGCCTAGCCTCCGCCACCTTTTCTTCGTCGAGAGTCGGGTCGACCAATATAGAGTTTTCTATCTGCACGGCCGTGACGGAAATGGGCATGTGCCTGATCGGCAGGGGATAGTCGTCCCCCCGGTCATTGGCCTTGGCTGGGACCATGGTGTTGTTCAGGGCGGCTATGGCCCCGAGGAACGCGGCGTCGAACAGGTTGCCGTCGTAATCGAGGACATACATGTCCGTGAACATGATCCATACCTCCTTCTCCGGCTCGATGCACAGCGCTTCGAGGTCCACCATCTGCGACTCGCGGATGCCGCGATCCACGACACGGGCGAGCTCGATAGAGTTCTCATCCGGGGGGCCGCTCTCGAAGTTGGGGGAGGCCATCGGGATGAGCTCGGCGTTGGTGGAGAGCACTCCCTTGTTCGGGGTGTCCGCGAACGGCTCCCCTATGGTCATCTTCACTCCCACCAGCACGTCGGTGTTGCCTACCTTCACGCGGGCGCTGCCCTCGGCGGTCTCGATGTAACCAGGCTGGATGGTGATGGGCCTGAACTCGTCCCAGGCCCGGTTGTCCACCCTCCTGCCCTTGGCCAACAGCTTGTGGATGTGGTCCTTCTTGATCTCGGACATGACTGCGCGCGCCATCTTCAGCCCTCCTGGGCGTCGGCAGGGGCGCCCTCATCGGGCTGCTCCTCATCGGTCTTCTCCACCGAGTAGCGGCGGGCCAAGGCGTCCTTCTGCAGGTCGTAGATGCGCTTGCACGCCCCCACTCCAAGCTCCAAGGCGCGGTCGAACTCGGCCCGGGTCATGTGCCCGTCCATCTGCATGAGCAGGATCTCCCCGGTCCGGGGGATCATGGCGATGGGCAGGTCCGCCTGGCCGAAGTTGTCCTCCTCCTTCTGCAGGTCGAGGACCACCTGGTCGTTGACCTTGCCCACGGCCACCGAGGGCACCAGGTCCCTCATCGGGATGCCAGCGTCCGCCAGGGCCACGCTCGCGGCCGTAAGGCCGGCGCAGCGCGTCCCGGCGTTCGCCTGCAGCACCTCGATGTAGACGTCTATCGAGGTCCGAGGGAAGTTCTCGGTGAAAACCACGTACTCGAACGCCTCGGATATTATCTTGGATATCTCCACCGACCGGCGGTCGGGCCCGGGGCGCTTCCTGTCATTCACTGAGAACGCGATCATGTTGTACTTGCACTGGATTATCGCCTTCGCGGGGTTCTGCATATGCCGGGGGTGACACTCCCTCGGCCCGTAGACCGCCGCCAAGACCTTGTTCTTGCCGAACTCCACGTACGCGGAGCCGTCGGCGCGCTTGAGCACGCCGGCCTCGATGCGGATGGGACGGAGCTCGTCCACCTTCCGGCCATCGATCCTGATGCCATCATCGCTGATCAATTTCACGTTGCTGTTTCCGCCCATTGTCATCACCTTGATTCTGAACCCTCGGCCGGAGCTGGTTTGCTCACGGACTCCAGGTACTCCTTCACTCTCTCGGTAAGCCGCATGGTCTGCGCGTTCTCCTCGATCATCCTGATCGCGCGGATGGCGAAGACTATGTTCTCGATGTCCCCGTCCAGCCAGATGCGGCCGTTCTGCCCGACGAAGATGCGGGTGTTGGTCATGTTCTTGATCATCTGGATCATCGAACCGCCCTTGCCTATCACCCGCGGGACCTTGCTGTAGGATATCTCGACCACCTGGCCGCCCTGCAGCTTCCTAAGGCCCTGCTCCTTCATGGTCACCTGCACGCGCTTGGTCTCATCGACCATGAGAATCTTAGCGAGCAAAGTGTCGCCCACGTTCATGAACCTCGCGGTGTCGCCGAAGTCCACCCTCCAGGGTACTTCGTTGACATGCAGGGGAGCGGGGTAAGGCGAGTTGATGTCCACGAGCCAGTTGGACGGCCCGATGTCCACCACCTTACCGATGACGCTGTCCCCTGGGGTCGGGATGTACCGCCCCCCGAGAGGTATGACATTCACAAAGTTCGATTTCACGCTCTTGATCCCCACCTGAGCGGCGTAGACCCTGCCGTCCTGCACATAGGTCCCCGAGCCGGCCTTCATGCGGCCGCCGGAGTCTAGCAGGTCCCCAGGCAGCACGATCTCGCGCGAGGATCCCATTCCTTCCTTGTTCATATTCTCACTCACTTCTTGTTATTCCCTTCTGGACTTGCATTCTTCACTCTCGCAGGCTCACGACTTCAGCTGCTTGGTCTCCGCGTTGCCCTTGGTCTTCTCGTTGAGCTTGGCGTAGAAGTCGTCCCTCATGCCCGCCGGGATCTCCACGACCCCGATCCACGAGCCGTTGGCCTGCCATTCCTCTTTCTGTATCCTTCCGAAATGGACGATGTCCTCGTAGCAGCGGCCGTACTCGTCGCCGGTAAGTTTCACGGCGATGCGCATCTTCTCGAAGCGGATGGGGATGATGGGCCTGAGCTTGTCCAGGACATCCTTCACCTGCTGCTCCACCGGCTTGAAGGCGTCGACGTGCACCTTGGCCTCTTCCATGGCCATCTCGATGCGCTGCGGGGTATGGGGGGCGCCGGTCTGCGGGTTGATGGCGTTGCGCGCGATCTCGGAGATGATGCGGGCCTTCTTCAGCTCCAGCATCTCCTTGCGCTGCTCGGCGGTGAGGTGCACCTCGCCCTTGAGGACGATGACCTTGGCGACCTCTTGTACGTCGGTCGTCCCGAAGACCTTCTTGATGTCCTCCTCGGCGGCGCGGGTGCCCTTGTGCGCGTTCTTGAATATCTCGTCGACGACCATGTGGTCGTAGAGGTTGACGTCCTTGCCTTCCTTGAGCGACTTGACGACCTTGGGGTCGATGAGCACCTCGAAGGTCTCCCCGTGCGACTCGTACCGGGCTACGATGGCATCCTCTATATCTACCATCTGGACCTCTACGCGGCGTCGACCTTCTCGATCAAGGCCTCGACCTCGGACTCGTCCATGCGCCTGAAGCTCTCGCCCCTGACCACCAATCCGATCTCGACCGCCTTGGGGTTAAGCTTCTCCTCCTCGGTGGCCTTCTTCAGCGCCTTGAGCCCCAATAACACAGCGGACTCCATGTCCATGCCTTCCTGGTAGTCCTCCTCGAAGACCTCCATGACCGCATTGCGCCCGGCCCCGATGCTGCCAGCCTTGTAGGACACCAAGGCTCCGCTGGGGTCGGTCTCGAAGAGATGCTCGCCTTGGTCGTCCACGCCTGCGACCAATAGCGCGGTGCCGAACGGGCGCACGCCGCCATACTGGGTATAGTTCTGCTTATAGTCGCAGATGCGCTTGACCAGCTCCTCGACGCTCATATCCTCGTCATAGGTGATCTTGTTTATCTGGGCGATGACCCTGGCTTGGTCCACCAGTATCCTGGCGTCCGCCACGAGTCCGGAGGTGGCGCATCCGACGTGCCCGTCGATCTTGAAGATCTTCTCGATGGACTTCGGTTCCATCAAACGGCTGGCGATCCTCTTGTCCACGATGAGGACGACACCGTTCTTGAACTTGAGACCAACGGTGGTCGTGCCGCGCTTGACCGCCTCTCTGGCATACTCCACTTGGAACAATCGCCCGTCAGGGGAGAAAACAGTTATAGCTCTATCGTAAGCCATCTGTCCGGGTTGCATTCATTCACCTTCTCTCGACTAATCCGGAACCTAGAGAAACCATCCAATATATATTTCTTGGGGGAATCGGAATGCCTTTCCCCGAGATATCTGGATGCAAGCGAAACTCGGCCTAGGCTCCTAGCCCCGTCGCCTGCCCTCGCCCTCGGGGAGGTGGAGGCGCTCGCGCAGCGCGTGCAGCGTCCCGGAGGTGCTCAAGGTGCCGATGCTCGAGCCTAGCCTCGCCCCGGCGCTGACCAGCAGCTCCTTCGTCCAAGCGAGCTCGCGCAGGTCGCAGCGCACCACCCCGAGGTGGCCGTCGAACTGGATGAGCTTGGGGGCTTTCCGCCCCGAGGAAAGGGACCTCATGGTAGAGAGGAGGGCCTCCGCGCCCAGCAGCTCCTCCGAGGTCACCTCGAAGGCCACGTAGCGCCTGCGCCCCCGCCTCTCCTTCACCACCATGAGCTCTCAGCTCTTCCCCGACGAGTAGCGGCTGAGGAAGCTGTCGGACTTGACCCCGGTGACCACCACCATGACCTTCACTTTGCCAGCCATGTCCGGCTCCACCGCGCACCCCCAGATGATGCGGGCGTCCTTGCGGATGCGGGCACCCACCAGCTCGGCCGCCTTCTCCGCCTGGCTCACGGTCATGTCCGGCCCTCCGACAATCCTGATCAAAGCGCCACGCGCCTCGTGGGTGTCGATGTCTCCCAGGAGGGGAGAGCCCATGGCCTCTCCCACCGCCTTCTCCACCATCTCGATGCGGCCGTCGTCGCTTCCTCCCTCCCCCAGGCCGATCATGGCCACGCCCGCGTTCTTCATGATGGTCATCATGTCGTTGAAGTCCACGTTGACAAGGCCCGGCTTGGTTATCGCCTCGGTTATGCCCTTGATGCTCTGCATCAGCACCTCGTCGGCCACCTTGAACGCGGCCTCCAAGGGCAGCTTGGGCACCAGCTGGAGGAGCCGGTCGTTGGGGATGATGATGGTGGTGTCGCAGTGCTCCCTCAGCCGGTTAAGGCCCCTGAGGGCGTTCTCCGTCCTCACGCGACCCTCCGCCTTGAAGGGCATGGTGACGATGCCCATGACCAGCGCACCCTTCATCCGCGCCATCTCCGCCACCACCGGTGCCGAACCGGTCCCGGTCCCACCGCCCATTCCAGCAGTGACGAAAACTATCTGGCGGCCATCTATGAACTGCATCAGCTCGTTGCGGGACTCCTCGGCGGCGGCCGCGCCCACCTCGGGTATGGCCCCCGCCCCCAGCCCCTTGGTCCTCGACCTCCCTAGGAGGACCTTGTTCGGGACATGGACCGAGAGCAGGTGCCGGGCGTCGCTGTTCGCCGCCACCAAGGTGACGTCCTTGATGTCGGACTGGGCCAGCCGGCGGACGGTGTTCGACCCCCCGCCCCCGCAGCCCACGATGGTGATCTTGACGCGCAGCTGGTCGACCAGCTTGCGCAGCTCCTCGTCATCGGCCGTGTTCCCCGGTCCCGAGGCGTTCAAAGCGCCGCTGCTCTGCGCCGATCTAGCGATCGCACTATCGACAATGGATTTCATGTGCACCCATCCTTGGCCAGGGGTATGCGGGAGAGAATATATAAATCCATTTTCAGGCTGGAGGGGCTACACGAACTCGAAAGCCGTGCCGCAGCTGGGGCAAAGCTCGTCCTCGGGACCTAGAGGGGAACCGCATTCGGGGCATTCCTCTCCAGCAAGACCACCGCATTGGCAGACCTCCTCCCCGGGCCGTAGCAGCCGGCCGCAGACCGGGCACTGAGGCCCGGAGACGGCCTCGAAGCTCTCCTTGCAGGCGGGGCAGGACATACGGTCCGCCGGCACCATCGTCCCGCAGCTGGGGCAGTTGAAGCTCTCCCCCTCCTCCACGACTATCGCGCCGCACTCGCACTCGTTCCCGTCCGCGGGAAGCTCGGAGCCGCATATGGGGCAGGCGCGCCTCGCCGTGGGCTCCCATAGCATGCGCACGTCCGCCTTCCGCCTCGCAGCCTCCTGGGGCGTGATCTTGGGCCTCACTATGATCTCAGGATCGAGGCTCCCTTCTTCGTATTGAAGATTGCAGTACGGGCAGAAGCCGGTCCGGGTGAGGCAGATGGTGTGGAACACCTTGCCGCAGGGGCATTTGGCGTACTCCAGCCCCTCCTTGACCCGGCCCAGGCAGATTTGGCAGACCACTGGCTTTACTTTTGGCCCTTGGACGACCACACGGGGGCGGTCCCGGCCCCGGGAGGGCATGCGCATCACCCTCCTGAGGTGCTTGGCCTGGGACTTCATCGCCTCTCGCAGGTCCGAGGGCCCGGAGCGCCCGAGCCGTTTCCTGACCTGCATCGCGCTAGCCAGGGTAAGCGCTCCCAGGGCTGTCGCGATGAGCAGCTCTACCAACACGCATCGCGTTAGGGCGCCGAGGCCTTAAAACACAGGCTGTGCAAATTACCGAGGCTGATAATCAGCGCGATCCGGTGCTCGACCTCGCATCTCGGTCCGGCCTTGCGTCGGAGCTCGCTATTCTTGGTTCCGTTCGCTCGGACTCCGACTCTAATTCTGTTGTACGAAGATGCGATATCATTTTCCGAAGATATTATAAGCCAAAACAAGTAAACGGGGTTAGCGTCCCTACATGGCTCTATAAGAACGTAGTAGGCGATGCTCGGTCAAACAGAGATGCAAAAATCTTTACCGGGAAATCCAGAGAGCACCAGCGAGATTGCCTATCATAGGGAATGGAGAGAGCATCATGGCGAGTGAGACAGCGGCGGTTATGGTTGTGGGCGGAGGAATAGCGGGGGTTCAGTGCGCATTGGACCTGGCCGAGTCCGGATTCAAGGTCTACCTGGTGGAGAGGAAACCGGCCATCGGCGGCGTCATGGCCCAGCTGGACAAGACCTTCCCCACCAACGACTGCTCAATGTGCATCCTCTCCCCCAAGCTGGTGGAGGTGGGCAGGAACCCCATGATCACCCTGATGACCCTGTCCGAGGTGGTGGGAGTGGAGGGGGCGGCGCCCAATTTCACCGTCAGCGTCAAGAAATATCCGCGATACGTGCGCGAGGACCGCTGCGTCAGCTGCGGCAAGTGCGCCGAGAAGTGCCCATCCAAGGTGTCGAACGAGTTCGACCGCGGGCTCTCCCAGAGGAAGGCGATCTACGTCTCCTACCCTCAAGCGGTACCGCTCAAGTACAGCATCGACGCCAATAATTGCCTGTTCCTGACCAAGGGAAGGTGCGGCAACTGCAAGAAGGTCTGCCCGGCGGACGCCATCGACTACGAAATGAAAGAGGTCGTCGAGAAGGTCCACGTGGGATCGATCGTGCTCGCGCCAGGGGTCGAGACCTTCAACGCCAAGTTGAAGCGGGAGTACGGTTACGGCGAATACAAGAACGTGCTGACCGCATTGGAGTTCGAGAGGATGCTCTCGGCCAGCGGCCCCTACGAGGGGCATGTCGTCCGGCTCAGCGACAACGCGACCCCCAAGAACATCGCATTCCTGCAATGCGTCGGCTCGAGGGACAAGACCGTGGGCAACCCCTACTGCTCCAGCGTCTGCTGCATGTACGCGCTCAAGGAAGCCATAATCGCCCAGGAGCACACCCCCGGGCTCAAGACAACCATCTTCTTCATGGACATCCGCGCTGTGGGCAAGGAGTTCGAGGACTATCGGGCGAGGGCGGAGAAGGAGCATGGCATCACAATCCATAGGAACGTGAGGGTCGCTTCCATCCAGGAGAACCCTGAAAGCAAGAACCTCAACGTCCTCTACATGTCGCCTCAGGACGTGGTCAACGAGGAGTTCGACATGGTGGTGCTCTCCACTGGGCTGGTGGCTTCTCCTGAGGCCAGGGAATTGGCCAAGACCCTGGGGGTGGAATTGACCTCGTACGGCTTCGCCAAGACGAGCATCTACAGCCCTCTAAGCTCCAACGTCCCAGGCATCTATGTGGTGGGGGCCTTCAGCGCCCCGAAGGACATACCGCAATCGGTCGCGGAGGCGTCTGGCGCCGCGGCCAAGGCTGGGTCGCATGTGTACAAGAATCGAATCAAGGTGAAGGCCGAGGAGGTTCCCGAGATAGACATCACCGGGCAAGAGCCGAAGATCGGGGCCTTCATCTGCGATTGCGGCAACAACATCGCCTCCATCGTGGACGTACCTGCCGTGGTGGAATACGCACGGACGCTGCCCAACGTAGTGCTGGCCGAGGAAAGCAAGTATACATGTTCCGCCGATTTCCAAGCGGTCATCAAGCAGAAGATCAAGGAGAATCACCTGAACCGGTTGATCATCGCCTCCTGCACCCCGCGCACGCACGAGCCCCTGTTCCAAAGCACCATCAAGGAGGCGGGCCTCAACCCGTTCATGCTGGAAATGGCCAATATCCGGGACCAGTGCTCATGGGTGCACATGCACGAGCCGGAGAAGGCCACGGAGAAGGCCAAGGACCTCGTCCGCATGGCGGTGGCCAAGAGCCGTCTGGTCGAGCCCCTCAAGGCCGCGTCCTTCCCCGTGAACCACTCGGCATTGGTCATCGGAGGTGGCCTCGCCGGTATGACAGTCGCACTCGACCTGGCTGCTCAGGATTTCCACGTGGACCTAGTCGAGAAGGAGGCCGAGCTTGGAGGCAATGTGAGGAAGGTCTACATCGAGGACGAGGTCACCGGGGCGTCCGTGGCCTCCGACCTCGCCTCGAAGATAGGCAGCAACCCCAACATCAACGTGCACCTGGGAACCAAGGTGAAGAACATCACTGGCTTCGTAGGTAACTTCACAGTCGAAATGGAAAAACAGACATTCAAGGTCGGAGCGATAGTCGTCGCCTCCGGTGCCGTCGAGTACAAACCCAAGGAATATTTCTACGGTCAGGACCCGAGGGTCATGACCCAGCTGGAACTGGCCCATCGACTGGACAAAGGCCCCCTGGACGCAAAGGTGGTGGCCATGATCCAATGCGTCGGTTCCAGGAGCCCAGATAACCCCATGTGCAGCCGGGTGTGCTGCACCGCCGCCATGAAGAACGCCATAAAGATAATGAAACACAATCCACAGGCCCTGGTCTATGTCTTCTATAAGGACATACGGACCTACGGCTTGAAGGAGGACCTCTACACCGAGGCGGCGAGACTGGGCGTCGTTTTCATCCGGACCAGGGAGGAGGAGATGCCTGAGCTGATCAAAGAAGGTGACAAGCTCTTGGTCAGTTCGGACGACATCACCCTGGATGGCCATGTCCATCTAAAGCCGGACCTGGTGGTGCTCTCCACCGGCATTCGTCCTAACCCTGACAACGAGGAGCTGTCCAAGATGCTCAAGGTCCCCCTCAGCAAGGACGGCTTCTTCCTGGAGGCGCACATGAAGCTGCGTCCGGTGGACTTCGCCACCGAGGGAATATTCCTGGCCGGGCTGGCGCACTGGCCGAAGACGGCGGACGAGACCATGGGGCAGGCATCGGGCGCCGCCGCTAGGGCCATGACCATCCTCTCCCGCGATTTCCTGGAAGGCAACGCGGCGATCAGTTTCGTGGACGAGTCGAAATGCCGTGGGTGCGGCCGCTGCGAGGCCATCTGCCCATTCACCGCCATAACGGTGACGGAGGTCTCACCAGGCAATGCCAAGGCCAAGGTAAACCCGGCTCTTTGCAAGGGCTGCGGGGCGTGCGAGGTCGCCTGCTGCAACGGCGCCATAACCTGCAAGCACTTCACCAACGACCAGATCACCGCTCTCGTCGAGGCATGCCTTGAGGGGGTCTCGAAATGACGGGCTTCGAACCTCAGATCGTGGCGTTCTGCTGCAACTGGTGCTCGTACGCCGGTGCCGACCTGGCGGGGGTGAGCAGGTTCCAATACCCTCCCACAGCAAGGATCATCAGGATCATGTGCAGCGGAAGGCTGGAGCCGCAGTTCGTCCTCAAGGCATTCGAACTGGGCGCGGACGGCGTCCTGGTGGCCGGCTGCCATCTGGGGGAGTGCCATTACATCAGCGGGAACGAGAGGGCCAAGGAGAGGGTCGCGAGGACCAAGGAGCTGCTGGATGTGCTAGGCGTCGACAGCAGGCGCCTGCGGCTGGAATGGATATCCGCCTCCGAGGGCATCAAGTTCGCCAAGACCATGGACGAGTTCACCAAGCAATTGATCGAGATGGGCCCTAGCCCGCTGAAGGGGGAAGCCTGATGTCCAGGATAAAGGAGATCATCGAGGAGACGGGAGCGTTCGACTGCGTGGAGTGCGGGAAGTGCACCAGCCTCTGCCCCGTGGCCAAGAGGAACAAGGATTTCGCCCCCAGGCTGATCGTGGTCAAGGCCCAGGAAGGCATGGAGGAGGAGATAAAGTCGGACAAGGACATCTGGTCCTGCATAACCTGCGAGATATGCAACGACATGTGCCCATATGAGGTGGACTTCAGCGGGTTCATACAGAGGATGAGGGGCGAGGCGAAGGATAGCGGCAACCTCCCGTCCTGCTCGCAGGCTGGCGCCGTTCATACCATGGAGCGCATGACGGGGATGGGGCAGAAGCAGAAGCGCCTCGCTTGGCTCACTGATGACCTGAAGGTCAAGGACAAGGGGGACGTTTTCTACTTCACTGGATGCGTGTACCAGCTCGGGATATTGTACAACGACCGTGCACCTGAGCTGAAGCAGGTGCCTGCCAACGTGGTCAGGATCCTTAACGCCGCCGGCATCGAGCCAGTGGTCAGCGACAAGGAGGTCTGCTGCGGCCACGACCTGCTATGGTCGGGGGACGAGGAGAGCTTCGAAAAGCTGATGGAGCAGAACATCAAGGTCATCAAGGAGACCGGGGCCAAGACCGTCGTCTTCGCCTGCGCCGAGGGGTACCGCACCTTCGACATGGACTACAAGGACTTCTTCGGGGACCTCGGTTTTGAGGTGAAGCACATCTCCGAGTACGTCCTGGACCTGGTCAACCAGGGCAAGCTGCAGCTGAGCGCCGAGGGTTCGAAGGTCACCTACCACGACTCCTGCCGGCTGGGAAGGCACATGGGCGTCTACGAGGAGCCCAGGGACCTCATCAAAGCCACCGGGGCCAACCTGGTGGAGATGTCCAGCAACAAAGAGAAGGCCATCTGCTGCGGGGTCAACGCCTTCGTCAGCTGCGGCGAGGTATCCAAGAGGATGCAGCTGGACAGATTGCTGGAGGCCAAGGAGACCGGCGCGGAGGCGATGCTGACCTTCTGTCCCAAATGCCTCATCCACTACAACTGCCTGCTCTCGTCCGACAAGAAGCCACCAGAGCTCGATGGGCTGAACCTGAAGGTCAGGGATGGCTCCAACTTCGTCGCGGAGAGGTTGAAGGGCGGCGGTAAGTCGAGCTAGGCACCGGGCAGGCGATTTCGGTGATGCCATCATTGCTCTAATTAACATAAAGGAAATAGGGAAAGCTTGATAAGGAATTCGCGTCTGCAGAGAGACAGGCATGTCGAAGAAAATTACGAAATTTCATATAAGTGGTCACAATTGTACCACGTTCACTACTGTTAATGGTCATCGTTGAGGGAGGAGAATTGGATGGATGAAACGACGGAAAGCAAGGACAAAAGGTTTCTCATGATCGAGCTGTCATGCAAGGACCACAAATGCAATCCTTGCACGTATCCTGACTGCCAGAGATACGTGAAATTGACCCAGAAGCCGAAGTTCAACGTCAAGAGGTTCGAGGTGGAGAACCCCTCGATGAAGGAAGACGAAAGGCAATGGATCATGTTCGTGGAGCTCTCCTGCAAGGACAAGAAGTGCAATCCCTGCACCTATCCCAACTGCCAGAGGTTCAAGAGAGAGGTCAAGGGCAAGAAGATGTTCAATGTGAGGTCCACGGAACTGAAAGACAACGAGGAGGTCAAGCGGGTCGTGGAGGGTGAAACGCCTTAGGATGTTGGGGCTCGCCTCGGCATCCTCCATGCTTCGGAGGCCGGGCGGTCCTAACGATCTCTGAATATTCGTCAAATCGTTCGATGTCAAAGGGGGTAAACCGGTATGGAAAAAGCGGAAGTTGCCAGTCGGAAGGGTAAGCGAGCAGAAATCGAGAAATCAGTGCTGGTCATAGGAGGAGGCATCGCGGGCATCCAGGCCTCCCTCGACCTGGCGGACAAGGGAGTCATTGTGCATCTGGTGGAAAAGGAGCCGAGCCTGGGCGGAAGGATGGCCCAGCTGGACAAGACCTTCCCCACCAACGACTGCTCGATATGCATCCTGGCGCCGAAGATGGCGGACTGTTTTGGGCACCCCAACATCAATGTCATGACCCTCTCCGAGGTGGTCGGGATCGAGGGTTCCAAGGGCAATTTTAGCGTCCAGGTCCTGAAGAAGGCGAGATTCGTCGATGAGAACCTGTGCACGGGGTGCGGCGAGTGCCTGGAGAAGTGCCCGACCAAGGGCGTCCAGAACCAGTGGGAGCAGGGGCTCGCCACCCGCCGCGCGATATACATACCGTACATGCAGGCGGTCCCCCGGGCGGCGATAATCGACCCCGAGAACTGCCGGTTCCTCAAGGAGGGCAAGTGCGGGGTGTGCAAGAAGGTCTGCAAGCGGGAGGCCGTCAACTACGAGATGAAGGACGCCATCCTGGAGTTCGACGTGGGGGCGGTCATCATCGCCACCGGTTTCGATGTCTGGGACCCCACCTCCTCGAGCGAGTACGGGTACGGCAAGAACCCCAACGTCTTCACCGCCATGGAGTACGAGCGGCTCATCAATGCCGCCGGGCCAACTCACGGTCACATCAAGAGAAGGTCGGACGGGAACGAGCCCAAGAGCATGGCCTTCATCCAATGCGTCGGCTCGCGCAACATCCAGACCGGCCACCCCTACTGCTGCTCCGTCTGCTGCATGCACTCCACGAAGGAGGCGATGCTGGCCACCGAGCACATCGAGGGCGTGAGGTCCACCATCTTCTACAAGGACATGAGGGCCTGCGCCAAGGGCTTCAACGAGTACGTGGAGAGGGCCAAGAAGGACTACATGGTGGAGTACATCAACTCCGATGCCACGGTGCAAGGCTCGTCGAGCGCTGGGAACCCCATAGTGTCCTACGACGTCGGCGGCAAGTCCCAGCAGAAGGAGTTCGACATGGTGGTGCTGGCGACGACCCTGGTGCCTTCGGAAAAGAACAAGGTGCTCGCCAAGACCCTGGCAGTGGACCTGGACGAGTTCGGGTTCTTCAAGGTCCGCGACCACGTCTTCGATCCCATCGACTCCACCCGCCCGGGCGTCTACCTCGCAGGTTACTGCGCCGGACCAGTGGACATACCTGAGTCCGTGGCCATGGGCTCCGCGGCAGCGGCCAAGGCCATGGAAGACCTGATGGAAAGGAAGGTGTACGCATGAGCAAGGAGGAAGGGCTGAGAGTGGGAGTTTTCATCTGTCATTGCGGTTCGAACATCGGTGGATTCGTTGACGTTCCCGCAGTGGTGGAGTATGCCAAGACCTTGCCCGACGTGGCCTTCGCCACGGCGAACCTGTATACCTGCGCCGAGGACGGCCTGTCGAACATCAGGGACTCCATCAAGGAGAACAAGCTGAACCGCGTGGTCGTGGCGGCGTGCACCCCGAGGACGCACGCGCCCCTCTTCCAGTCGACCTGCGAGGACGCTGGCTTGAACAAATACCTATTCACCTTCGTCAACATCCGCGAGCAGTGCTCCTGGGTGCACATGAAGGAAAAGGAGAAGGCCACGGAGAAGGCCAAGGAGCTGATCCGCATGGGCGTGTCCAGGGCCAGGCTGCTCCAGCCGCAGGAGGAGGTGCAGATAGACGTCATACCCTCCGCTCTGGTGATCGGAGGCGGCGTGGCGGGCATGTCGGCGGCCCTCTCCATCGCGGACCAGGGATTCCCCGTCCGCTTGGTGGAGAAGCAGGACAAGCTAGGTGGGTTCGTGCGCAACCTGGGCTACATCTGGCAGGAGCGGCAGGAGGCCGTGGGCGCCCTCCAGAGCCTGATCGACCGCGTGCAAAGCCACCGCAACATCGACCTTTACCTGAACACCGAGGTCGTCGAGGTCGACGGCTTCATCGGCAACTACGAGATCGTCCTGGACACCAAGGGCAAGCAGAAGCAGGACAAGGTCGGGGTGATCGTCGTCGCCACCGGCGCCCTGGAGTACGTCCCCGAGGGCCTGTACGGGTATGAGCTGTACGACAACGTGGTCACCTTGACCGAGTTCGAGATCCTGGCGAAGAACAAGAAGCTGCCCAAGATGAGCAGCATCGCCTTCATCCAATGCGTCGGGTCGAGGGGGCAGGACAAGACCTACTGCTCGCGCATCTGCTGCAACGTGACGCTGAAGAACGCCATGAACCTCGCCGACAACTGGCAGAACATGCTCGGGACCACGGAAGGGAGCGCGGAGACCATCCAGGTGGAGAAGGCCGTGCCGGACGAGATCTCGGAGAGGAGGCGCAGCCGCAGGGGAAGGCGCGAGGGAGCGGAGGAGGCGCCGGCGGGCGCACCCAAGCTGGACATCGCCGTCTTCAACCGGGACATCATGAGCTACGGCGTGGAGCACGAGCTCATGTTCAACAAGGCCAGGGAGAAGAAGGTCCGTTTCATACGCTACACGCCGCAGAACCTTCCCAAGGTGAGCCTGGAGAACAACAAGCTGACCATCGACTACTGGCATGACACCCTGCAGATGCAGAGGAAGATGAACGTGGACATGGTCGTGCTCGCGACCCCGCTCATCGCCCAGCCAGACGCCAAGGGGATATCCAAGCTCCTCAAGGTGCCCCTGGGCCAGGACGGCTTCTTCCTCGAGGCGCACGTCAAGCTCAGGCCGGTGGACTTCGCCACCGACGGCATCTACGTATGCGGGACCTGCAAGGGCCCGGCGGACATCCCGGAGGCAGTGGAGCAGGGAATGGCGGCGGCATCGCGCGCGGCCATCCCGTTGGCCCGCGGGTACGTGCAGCCCGAGTCGCTGGTGGCCTTCGTGGACAGCAGCGTGTGCTCCGGCTGCGGGACCTGCATAGAGGTCTGCCCCTACAACGCCATCAGGAAGAACGACCAAGGCTTC
>JAJRAN010000073.1 GCA_028682915.1 Methanomassiliicoccales archaeon
CCCCCGTCCACCCATACCACGTCCCGGCCCTCCTCCAGCACCTGGTTGACGCAGAGGAGGTGGACGATGTCGAGCACCAGGAGGTCCGAGGAGTCGATCAGCGTGACCTGGGAGGAGGGGAACCCCCCGATGAAGTCGTCGAGTGCCTTGACGGACGTGCTCAGCCGCCTCTCCGGGCGCGCCTGCGCGATGTCCTCGGTGGCGTCGACGCTCACCGCCTCGGAGCTAGGCGCGTCCGCTTCCAGGTATTGTTCCATCCGCCTCCCCTATATACCTCCTTGCGCTCCGGCGTATAAAGGGGTGGAGGGGGGAGAGGGCTGAAAGTGGTCCGGCATTTATCCAGGCGTTGGAAAGGGGCCCCTAGGTGTGCTTTTGTAGATTTCTCTCTAACCTGGATATGTCAAAGCCCTTGTCCTGCAGACGTTTGAGAAGTCCGTTGTATACGGTCTCATCCATCTGAGGCGTTCTTGATAGTATCCAAAGATATTTTCGAGACTCTTCGCCTACCGCGGCGTACTCATAGTCTTTTCCAAGCTCAAGTATCCAGTAGTCTGCGGTGAAAGGCCAGAAGAAACTGACCTTAAGTTTCGCATTCGTCGCGGTATCGACTACCTGGGCTTTACCTTTGATCGTTTTCAAATTGCCATTGAAGTCTTGTTTATAGCCACTATTCAATACACTGACCTTTCCGTCTGGAAGCAGTGTATAGTTGGCTGTTATGCCAACCAATCCTTTCTCGAACCTTTGCGGGAATCTCGCTATTTCAAACCAGGTTCCCATGTACCTTTTCACGTCAACGTATTCTACGGTCTTTAGTTCAGGCATTCATATCCGTCCAGTATATTGGATTAGGTTCACCGGCTCGCGTACCCCGTGTCCGTGAACGTCGCGGTGGGAGGGATGAAGTAGACCGAGAATTCGCGGTCGCCCGCTATCTCCGTGCCTCGGTCCTCTGCCTCGATCCGCGTGGCCCCAACGGCGATTATCTTCTGGCCCATGACCGCGATCCATTCCCGGGGGTGCTCCTCCACGAGGTCGAAGAAGTTCTCCTTCAGCCACTCGTCGTTCCTCTTGTCCTCCTCGCTCTCGTACTCCTCCTCATCATCGTCGGCCACGGAATACCTCCCTCCAATTATCAATAAAATTCAATGGTGCTGATTGGATAATATTTTTTCGATGTTCCTGGCCTCAGTCCCATTCGATGGGGTTGCCGCAATTGGGGCAGTTCTCCGCGCCAGAGGGTACCTCCTTCTCGCAGCGCTCGCATACCACCGAGAACTCGCTGTAAGGGGAGGGGGCGGGGGCTTTCCTTCGGGCGGGGTCGAAGACGATCCTCAGGCCGAGGAAGGCCAGCACGATGCCGATCACTTGGACGATCATCATGGCCGCGAACATCGTCATGGTCGAGGCATACCCTTCCAGGACCACCGTCCAGCCGGTCAAGATGGCGATGACGCCTATCAACAGCATCAGGTAGCCGCTTGCGTTGGACTTGCCCTCCTCCGAGGTGGTCATGCAGAGTCCCAATGGAAAGGGGATACTTCAACCTTGCCGGCTCGCCCCTAGCGAATTGCTTATCATCCCGCCTCCCGAATCCCTATCGGCACGAGATGACCCATCGAGCACCGAAGTCCAAGGACGATGTCATAGATTGGCTACTGGAGGAGAGCGACCCCCCGGTCCGCTACTTGACGCTCCGGGATCTGCTGGGGAGAAAAGAGAGCGACGGTGAGGTGGCAGGGGCCAGGGCCAAGATAATGGAGGTCGGGCCGGTCCCTCGGATCCTGAGCAGGCAGCTTCCCGAGGGCCATTGGGGGAGGCCGGAGGACTTCTATCGGAACTCCAAGTACAAGGGGACGGTCTGGAACCTCATCCTTCTGGCCGAGCTTTTCGCCCACCCTGAGGATGAGAGGGTGAAGGCCGCCTGCGAGTCCTTGCTAAATTTGAGCCAGGAGCAATCCTCGGGCGGTTTCTCGGTAAGAGGCAGCGCGGAGCACGGGGGCACCAGGTCGCAGGTGATATGCTGCCTCACCGGGAACATGGTCTTCTCCTTGATCCGGTTGGGCTATGGTGGCGACCTCAGGGTGAGGAGGGCATTGGATTGGCTCACGACCTACCAGAGGTACGAGATTGTCTCCCAAGCCCCCAAGGAGTGGCCTTACGAGTATGATAGGTGCTGGCGGGACCACACCTGCCGCTCCGGGGCGGTGAAGTCCCTAAAGGCGCTGGCCGAGGTACCGGAGGCTCAGAGGACCAAGGCGATGAGGGCGAAGGTCGAGGAGGGGGCTGAGTTCCTCCTCTCACAGCACATCTTCCGCAAAGGTCCTGGTTCGACGCAGGTGGCGAGGCCGGATTGGCTGCGTCTGGGCTTTCCCCTCATGTGGAACACCGACATCCTGGAGATACTGGACATCCTGACCAAGCTGGGTTACCAGGACGAGAGGATGCATGACGCCATTGCGGTGCTCCTGTCCAAGAGGGGGGCGGACGGCCGCTGGTTGCAGGAGAACAGGTTCCAAGGCCGCTTCATCACCCCCCTGGAAAGGAACGGGAGGCCGAGTAAGTGGGTCACGCTGAGGGCGCTCCGCGTGCTCGAGGCCATGCCCCGTTGACCGCGAACCAAAACGATTGAAGGTGGGGGTATATACCAGGGGTCGCATAACCCTGAGCGATGGAAGGGGATGCGCTCTCGATCCGGCCGGGGAACGGCGTCGAGGTCTTAGGCAGAGAGGTCACCTGCCGTTTCGACCCGCACAGGATCTCCAGCACCGGCCTGAACTGCATCTCACACGCCCACTCGGACCATCTCCCCCGAGGCTTCGAGGGGGAGAAGGCCATCGCCTCCCGCGTCACCCTGCGCTGCGCCTCGGAGAGGCTAGGGCGGAAGCTGCATGAGGAGACCTCGCCCCACGTCCAGATGCTGGAGGCGGGGCATATCCGGGGCTCGAGGATGTTCCTGCTCGACGGCGGGAGCAAGGTCCTTTACACCGGTGACATGTGCCCCGAGGACAGGTTCGGCATGAGGGGGGCGAAGCCGGTCAAGGCAGACGCGCTCATCATCGAGTCCACCTATGGGTCGAGGGGATGGGATTTCCCGCCCCGCGAGGAGATCGGCGCGGTAATCAAGGACTGGGTCGAGGACAACCTGGCCCAAGACTTCTCCGTCGCCCTGATGACCTATCCGCTGGGCAAGTCCCAGCTGCTCCTGGACTTCCTCGGAGAGTTGGAGCCTTATCTGGTCGACAACGTGTTATGCAGCACGCAATGGGTCGAGGAGGAAGGCGAGGAGAGGTTCCGCTATCGGGCCGTCCCCGAGGGCGCGGTCAATGCCCCTTCTCTGTACATATGCTCGACGGCCGCGCGGAAGGGGGCAGTGCTGCAGAGGCTGCAGAAGGGAAAGCTCAGGACCGCATACATAAGTGGCTGGGCCTTGCGCAGGGGCTTCTTCAACCATATGCGGGTGGACGAGGGCTTCCCGCTCTCCGACCATGCCGGCCACGACGAGCTTCTCTCCTTCGTGAAGGGGTGCGACCCCAATATCGTCTACACCAACCACGGCTTCGACGAGGACCTGGCATCGGACATAACCAGGGAACTGGGCATCGAGGCCAAGGCGCTCAAGTCCCTGAAGAAGAAGGAAGGCGCCAAAGGGTCGCAGAAGAAGCTCGCCGAGTTCTGAGACCTGGGCAGAAGGATCGAATGGAAAAGGAATGCCAACCCCTCTAAAGTAAGGTGCTGGCAGCCTAGAAAGCGTTTCTCGGGTCCGTTGGCTGCTTTACTACTCTACCTAAGTGGTCTTCGTCAGGCCGAAGGCGCTCAGCAGGGCCAGGAAGCCCCAGATTATCAGGAAGAATCCCATCAGGTCCAGCGCCAGGTTCTCATCCCAGATGAAGATGACCCCCAGCACGATCACGATCAAGGCGGTCAGTAGGCCCAGGCCGTTCAATTTCATATGATTGGGATGGCGCAAGACGGATAAAAAACATGCTGGCGGAGCGAGAATTATCTCAAGACTTAGCCCGCGCCTCGGCGGACTCCCACATCCTGGGATAGGTCCCGGGCTCCATGAACACGCGGTCGGTGCGCAGGGCGATGCCCTCCCTCGCCCGGCCCATCTCCTCCCCGGACATGAGGGCGATCCCCAACGCCACCCCCTCTCCCTTCTGCGTCATCATGGCCACGAGCTCCCCGCGGGCTATGGCGGCCTGATGCTTGGAGATCCCGACGACCGCCAGGTCCGCCCCATGGCAAACGGCGTCCACGGCGCTGTCCTTGAGGACCGCCTTGGGCAGCGGTTCGAGCAACACCTCCATCGGCGCCACCAGCCGCCGCAAGGCGGACTCGTCGCCCCCCTTCCAATAGACGATGGCGTCCTTCAGGTCCTGGAGCTGAACGCTCTCCTGCTCCCTCATGTTGCCAGAGCGCGTGCGCCGCAGCTCCTCCATGTGGGCTCCGATCCCCAAGGCCTCGCCGACGTCCACGCAAAGGGTCCGGATGTAGGTTCCCGCATCGCATTCCACGAGGAATAGCACCTCCCTCCCCTTCACCTGCAAAATCCGGATGGAGTGGACCCGGCGCACCCGCAGCTGCCTCTTGACCGCCGCCCGGACCGGGGGCACCTGGTAGATGTCGCCCACGAAGCTCCCCAGCACGCGGCGGAGCTTGTCCTCGGCGACATCGCGGTGAAGCGTCATCAGGCAGACGTACTCCTTGTCGGAGCGCAGCACCAGGTCGGTGGCCTTGGTGGCCTTCCCCAAGGCTATGGGCAGCACCCCGCTCACCTTAGGGTCGAGCGTGCCGCCGTGGCCGATGCGCTCCACGCCCAGTATGTCGCGGACCCAGGCGGTGACCTGGTGCGAGGTCGGCCCCATCGGCTTGTCCAGGTTGATGACCCCCGCCGCGAGCAGCTCCTCCATGCTCCGTTCGGAAGGCTTCTTCCCCTTCTCCGTCCGCAGGGGGTCACGGTCCTTGGTGATGATCCTAGCCATCTCTTCCCCCCATCCCGCAAACGATGAGATCGACGACCTCCTCAGGGAGGAGGTCGGACGTATCTACCACCAAGTCGTACACGCTCATGTCCTTGAGGTCGATGCCGTACCAGGACCTGTAGCGCTCGGCCTCGCACTCCTCTCGCTCCAGCATCTCCTCGAGCGCTCGCTCCACGTCCCCATGCTCCCTCTCCACGATTCGCACCGCCCTCACCCGAGGGGGCGCGTCCAGGTAGACCTTGAATGCTGGGATGCCCCTGCGGGCGAGGTTGTACGCCGCCAGCCTCCCCTCCAGGACGACGTCCTCCCTCTCCATTGCCTGGCGGACCATGTCCTCGTCGATCATCTGGTCGTACTTGGGGTCCCTCCGCGCCAACTGACCGAACTCGGCCAGGCTGAGGTCCAGGCGTTGGGCCATGCTGCGGAAGACGCTGCCGGAGATGATGTAATCGGAGCCCAATCGCTCCGCGAGGAGTTTGCAAACCGTTGTCTTGCCAGAGCCAGGCGGACCAGAGATTGTGACCCTCATGCCGTACCTTCCGCCTCGATCTCGCGCAGGCGCTTCCTGAAATCGTAGTATCGCAGGGACCTGGCCAGGATCTGGCCTAAGGGAATGCTGATCAGGGAGTAGAGCAGCACCCAGTTGGGGAAGAAGAGGGTGTTCGCCGTCAAATTAACGTCGTAGGACCAAGGGACCGCGATCAACGGGGAGTGGACTTGGCCCATGAACACCGCCAGCCATGCGAAGATGGGTATGACGATGATCAGAGTGACCGGCATCAGCTTCAGCTGGGTGGAGCTGGCCTTCATCGACTTCTGCAGGATCTCCGGCTGCAGCTCCGTGAGCTTCTTGACCTTGTAGGTGTTGTTCTCCAGCCGCGCTTTCTGCAGCTCCTTGTTGAAGGCGGAGACGATCTTCTGGTTCTCGGCCTGCTCCACGTAGTCGGTGAAGAAGTGGCGCACGATGATGGTCAGGGCGGCCATGATGAAGCCGGTGATCATCAACGTCAGGACCGCGTACTCATAGTTGAAGCCGAAGAGGGGCTGGAAGACATACCCCACCGCCTCGCCCAGCGCGGTCCTGATATTCTGGTCGAAGAGCACCAGGACGGCTATCATGACGAAGAACAGGGTGGCGAAATTGGCTAAGGACTTGGAGCTCTGGGTTTTTCCACCTGCAGTTGCCGCCCCGCTGGTCGCCACTCTCACTCACCCCCGAAGAACTGCCGCAGCACCGGGTGCATCTCCATCATCTGCTCGCGGCTGATGGCCTCGTAGAACTGGATCATGATGCCTACAGCTAGCAGCACGCCAGTCCCTGACGCGTTGCCCACGGTACCTATCAGGTCAGCTCCTGCGGCCAAGGCGCCCACCGTGGCACCGGATATGATTGTCACTACAGGAATATATCGCTCCAGCACCCGCTTGAGCACGCGGGGGTCGCGTCTGAAGCCAGGGATCTGCAGCCCGCTGGACTCGATCTGCTTGGCCACGGCCTCCGGTCCCATGTTGGTGGTGGCGATCCAGAACTTGGCGAAGAGGATCGAGCCCCCTATCATCACCAACAGGTACAACAGGACATGGGCAAGGATCTGGATCGGGCTATGGTCCTGTGCCAGGCTTCCATATTGCGCCGGATCGAGCATCGGCAGCAGCCAGCTCGTGAGACCGTTCGGTGTCGACAGGTACCAGGCCAGGCCGCCCAGCGGGGTGGTCCCGTAGGTGGCGGGGTCGTAGTACCCCAGCCATGGGTTCCCCCCCAGGATGGGCACCTGCGACAGCGTGGGATTGGTGTAGAAGAGGAAGCAGAACATGCTGATGTTGGCCAACAGGGCAGCCATCAATATGACCGGGATGTTGCTGGCGTACAGCAGCTTGATGGGGTATCTCCCCCTCGCGCCTCTCGCCGTACCATGGGCCAGTGGCAGCTCGATCCTCATGCTCTCCATGTAGGACACGAACAGGAAGATGACGATCGTTCCCACTAGGGCGATCATGGAGTTGGGGTTCTGCAGCAGTATCCGCTCGTAGCCTCCGCTGGCCATCTCCGAGGCGGACATGCTATGTATGATGTAGATGGTCTTGGGGATGGTGCCCGCTGGCGGATTGCTCAGGCTCATGGCCGACGTGGGATCGATCGGCATCCAGTTGATGGTCCCAGTGAATATGGCTTGAGCCACCCCGGCGGCGATGAACAGCGATATGCCGGAGCCTATGCCCCATTTGGACACCACCTCGTCCATTAGGAATACGAGATACGATCCCAGGAACAGCTGCAGCACGATGATGATGTCCGCTAGCAGCTTCGGGTCGATGAACGAGTCTGGGCCTAGCGCTGAGGCCAGACCGTCGACGAACGAGGCGGACGGTACCAGGTATCCGAACACCTGGGGTATAGCCTCCACCAGGATCATGATGATGACCAGGAACTTCTGGCTGCTCTGGTAGACGGCCTTGTCGTCAGAGTCCTGCAGGTCCAACTTGATGATCTTGGCGCCCACGAACAGCTGCATGATGATGGACGCGGTGACGATCGGGCCTATGCCCAGATGCATCAGCGAGCCCTGCGCCCCCGCGAGGATGGCGCGGTATTGAGAGAAAAGGTCGATGGTCTGTTGTTGGTCCAGACCATAGATGAAGACGTTTGTCATTACGAAGTAGAGGACCAGGATGATTACGACCCATAGCATTTTGGTCCGGAAGTGCACGTGCCCCTCCGGCTTGGTGACCGCAGGTAGGCGGTCGGTGAGAGGTTTGAGCTTGTAAAGCAGGCTCTTCTTCTCTTCTGCCATGGTATCAGCTTGATCTCATCACTGTGGTCCTATGATCGCTCCACCTGCGCTCTCCACCTTCTCCTTAGCCTTGGCCGAGGATTCGGTGACGACGATCTCCAGTTTCTGGTCCACGCTCCCTGAGCCCAGGAGCTTGTCCACTCCCATCTTGGCCAGGTCGACGACCGTTTTGTCGCCCTTCTTATGCGCGTATCCATCGGCGAGCATCCTGTCGATGCTTTCCTGCACGTCACCCACGTTCATGGTGATCTTGGCCCCGACGACCTCCTGAGGGCGCTTGAAGCCGTGCCTCCCGAAGTGGTCCGGGTCATACTTGAGCATCATCATGACCTTGTGCTTGTGCAGACCGGCGTTGCCGGTACCGCCGTGGAGACCTGCGCCCCGGCCGGCCTTCTTGCCGCGGCCATGGGTGCGCGTTCCCCTGAACTTCTTGGTCCTGCTTGGCATGTCGAGTCCCCAACTGTATCTTTGCTATTATAACATTCGTTCGATGAGCTCGTTTATGTCCTTGCCACGGTACCCGAGGGCACCGCCGTTCTGATAGGAGCGCTTGTTGCCCTCGTACCCCTTGCGGGGCGGGCTGAGCCGGAAGATGGGCTTGAAGCCCGCTAGGCTCGAGTACGTCACGTCCCCCTTCTTGACCGCTCGGGCAAGGGAGATTATGCTGGTGTACTTGGAGCTGGACTTCACCGCCTCATCGTCGATGGGCACGTCGCCCTCCATGCGGCCGCGGAACTTGATCATCTTGGCCAGGGTGGTCTCGTCCACCTCGCCCCAAGTGACGTAGTCCTTGGTCTTGTAGAGCATTCCCCTCACCGTGTCGTTCTCCGGGACCACGACGCAGTGGTTCGGGCGGGTGAGATGCATGAGCCCCATGGTCTCCTCTATGTCCGACTTGATCTTGGAATGGCCGCGGACGCGGATGACTGCGTACGCCATCTTCAGCCCTCCCTCTGCGGGGCGGCCTCGGCCGCCTTGGCGGTCTCCAGCGCGGAGGCGACGTGCACGTTGACCGGCCCGGAGACGATCTTCAGGCGCCTGGCCTGTTCGTCCGTCACCCGGACCTGTGCCGTCTCCTTCAATGCCTCGAAGGTGGCAATGGCGTAGTTGACCGTGGTCTTGGTGTGCCCCTTCACGAAGCCCCAGGTGTCCTTGACCCCCGCGAGCTGAAGGAGGCTCTTGGCCACGTCCCCGGTCGCCAACCCGATTCCTCTCGGTGCCGGTCTCAGGTGCACTTCCACGCTGCCCGATTTGCCGATGACGGTGAGGGCGAGCGAGTGCGGCGTGCCGCAGCCGCATTCCCAGGAGCCGCAGCCGCGCTTGATCTCGATGATGTTCAGCTTGGCGTTGTCGATCGCCTTCCTAATGGAGGGGCCGACCTCCTTCCCCTTGGCGCGTCCGATGCCTACGAAGCCGTCGCCGTTCCCGACCGCTACCGTGATACGGAACTTCACCCTGCGGCCCGAGTCGGTCATCCTCTGCACGATGTTCACGTCGATGACCTCGTCCTTCAGGTCCGGCAGAAGGACGTCCACGATCTCCGGCTCCCGCAAGGGGAGCTTGGTGGCCAGGGCCTGGCTCATGGTGGTGACCTCACCGCTCATGACCATCTTGCCCAGCCTTGTCTTCGGGGTCCAATCCATCTCAGTCCACCTCCATCCGGTTCTTGACCTCTTCAATCATCTTCTCCAT
>JAJRAN010000078.1 GCA_028682915.1 Methanomassiliicoccales archaeon
TTCCTTCTCTTTCTGCATTATGAGCTCCAGGTAGGACCTTCTCTCGTTGCCCTTGACTCCGAGCTCCCCCATCAGCGCGAGTATCCTCGATCTGCCCTCCTCTAGGTCCTCGCCCTCGAACTCGAACTCGACGAAATCCCCCAGCCCACGAACCCGGTCGAGGCACACGCTGACGCCCTTCAGGCCGAAGATCTTCCTTTGCTTGGAGACGCGCATGACCGGCTGGAACCCCAGCCTCTCCAGTATCTTGTCAAACACCTCGGCATTCCCCAAGGACACCTCCAGCTCTTCCCGGGTCTTGCTCCTCGGGTCCAGCTTCGGGCCTTTGTAAGTGACGATGGTAAGGTCGTTCTCCACTCGCAAGCGCAATGCCTCGTCCGTGCGGCCGAAGTCCCGCGATGGATGAGAGTAGTAGACATCCTCCTGATGCAGCCGTCCAAAGTCCCTCGCCCCTACCGCCTTCAGCTTCTCCTCCAAGGCATCCAGGTCCTGGCAGGGCGCCTTGATCTCGATCTCCAACACGACCGACGATCGGCATCGTTTCACATAAAGCCCCCTCCGGACGCATCGTATTTCTACGGAGGAGGCGATAACGGGCCAAGAACATGGCCGATCTTGGATTGATGCACGTGTACACCGGCGAGGGCAAGGGCAAGACCACGGCAGCCTTCGGCCTGGCTCTCAGGGCATGGGGAAGGGGGCTGAGGGTCTGCGTCATCCAGTTCATGAAGAGCGGCGAGGACTACGGGGAGGTCGTGGCGGCAAGGAAGCTGAAGGGATTGGACCTCTTCCAGTTCGGCACGGGGAAGTGGGTGGAAAAGGGCAAGCACACCCCGGAGGATGAGCGCTTGGCCAAGTTGGCGCTGGCAAAGGCCAAGGAGACGCTGACATCGGGGAGGTACGACATGGTCATCCTCGACGAGGTGAACGTCGCCACCTACTTCGGGCTGCTCAGTCCATCCGAGGTACTAGAGGTGGTCCGCTCCAGGAACAAGGTCGAGGTCATTCTCACGGGCAGGAAGGCCCCAGAGGAGTTCATCCGTGAGGCGGACCTGGTAACCGAGATGAGGGCGCTCAAGCATCCCTACGATTCCGGCGTGGGCGCCAGACCCGGCGTTGAGTACTAGAGCCGCCGGTCTGGCTTGCGCATCGAAGCGATCAGGAAGAGGAACACGCCCATGATGAAGAAGCCTAGCGCCAAGACCGGGATGTCGACCAGATAGGAGAGGGCTATCCCCGCGATGATCAAAATAGTAGCCAGCACGTACAGGAAGAGCTCAGGCCGCACATCACCGCAATGCGCGCCATGGCTAATTGCTCTTTCTGCTGCCGTCCTTTCTGGTCCGCAGGTACATCAGGAAGCGGACCTCCTCGCTCAGCCGGAGCTCCTTCAATCCTTCCGAGTCACCCCTCTTTACCATGTCCAAGGCCAGGGGCTGGCCCCGGGTGAGCATATAGATGAGCTGGAACGCCTCGTCGTCCAAGCCCCCTCCCAGGAATTCCCGGGCGGTGACCTCGTCGAAGCGGTGCAGCCTCACCTCCACGACCTCCCCGGACAGCACGTCCGGGCGCAGGTAGAACCTTTCGTAGGAGGGGGTCTCCTCCCTCATGGAGACCGCCATCTTGCACCGCCCCCCGCGCAGCCGAGGGACGAGTTCCGTCAGAAAATCCACCATGGCCTCGCTCAGCTCCCGGTAATTGTCCAGGCAGATCAGGACCCTTTCTCCCTTGAGGCCATCGATGCCTTGCTCGACGCCTAGAAGGGCCGAGAAGCGATCCAGCTCTCGTTTCAGGGCCGCGGGGTCCTGACCTTTAGATAGGTCGTGCCAAAGGACCGCGCCGTCGAACAGGTCCGCGGCCACCTTCCGCAGGAAAGTGGAGGAGCCGTAACCATGGTTGGCGTAAACCGCGAGTACGAGGGAGGGGCCGGACAGGAACTCCTTGCCGGTCGTCAGCTGCTCCTCCCTTCCGATGAACCCTTCGGTCCTTAGCTCGACCTCGGAAAGGATCAGGCGCTTGCCGGGGTCCTGAGGTCGGAGGACGCCGCCTATGGAATCGATCACCTCCAAGGAGCGCAGGTAGGGATAGGCCTTCAGCGCGTCCCTCACCTTCCTCCTCACCTTCTTGCCCTCCTCGACAAGCTCGAGCTCCTCGTCCCCCAACGAATCGATCAGCTCCTTGGCGCGGAGAAGACCGGTGGGCGTGAGCAGATAGTAGCTCATCTTCCTGTCCCCGCCCTCCAACCTGCCTTTGCCGACCTCCACCAGGCCTGCGTCCACCAGGGGCTTCATCACCCTGGTGATATGAGTGCGGTTGACCTCCAGGGCGGAGGCGATCCCCTGCTGGGTCAACGCCTCGCTCGGCCTATCGGTGAGGTGCGACCTCGAATCGTAGAGGTGGAGCAAGGCCCTATCCTTCGGCGATAGCTGGAGCATCCCTTGGGACTCGATTGTGGGCGATATCTAACTTTCTGCAAGGGTATCCGAAAAGATAACAGCGCGGGATCGACGGGCAGCGCCATTTCGAGCACCGTTTCAATATCTATCATTCTGGATAATAGCGCCTGGAAGAATTCGCTACTGGGTAATTACCACATAATGATTATATATGGAGCCAGGGGTAACTTCATATCCACGGAGCCAAAGCTCCCTCGATGTTTCGGAGGTTCCTCGGATGGGTAACATAAGTCGAAAGCTTCACAAGAACAAGAAGGGTGTATCGGAGGTAATCGCCAACATCCTTATCCTCGGTATCACCGTGACCCTGTTCTCAAGCATCATGGTCTTTGTCGGATCCATGCCTCAACCGCATGAGAACGCGTATGCCGACTTCTCTCCATCCGTGAAGTACATCTCCGGCACGCCCGTCAAAATAGAAGTCAATATGACACACATGGGCGGGCAGGAGTTGAAATCCTATACTACTGCGATCTACCTCTTCGTCAACGGGTCGCAGACGACCCTGAACATGTCCAACAGTCTGAAGCCGTTAGGTGATAAATGGACTGTGGGAGAGACCTTCGTTTACAGATACTCCTGCCCCATCGGAATGAGTCTAGAAGGAGCCAAGAAGCTATCACTCTCCGTTATTGTCAGCGATACGGAAAAGAACTCATTGCTTTACTCGGCCAACATCATGGGAGGGGCGTCATCCTCCAGTTCTCCCCCCATCCTCGGAGCAAGGGGAACGACCCCATCTCCGACATATGATTCAGCAACATGCAGCTTCTTTGTCCAGGTCATGGACACGGATAAGGATCTCAACACCAACAGCGTATACATAGACCTTACTAGCGTTGGATTATCCACCGGGCCTGTCAAGATGTCCGACGACAACAACGACGGGATCTTCACTCGCGGTCCTTACACCGCCAAGCTGGCCTGGAACGGCGTCTCGTTGATTGTGAACTGCTCAGATTGGGCAGGGCATCAGGTCAATGGGCTTGTCACGCCGAGCATCCTGGCCCAGAGCGGGGGAGGCCAAACGTACTATGGCCCGTTCTATA
The DNA here is from genome assembly GCA_028682915.1 of Methanomassiliicoccales archaeon. Lineage (GTDB taxonomy): Archaea > Thermoplasmatota > Thermoplasmata > Methanomassiliicoccales > UBA472 > JAJRAN01. The sequence goes on from JAJRAN010000078.1 coordinate 3,506, forward strand.
ACTATTCCTCCTATCTCATCAACGGCACATATCCACCAGACGTATCTGGTGGAGAGAGCGGCGGGTCTGCTGGAGTGGGCACCACCTTCTACTACATCAGAAGGCTCTCTGACATGACCATCACCCGGCAATTCAATGCCGGGGAGAGGGTACTGATCGAGGTCTACAGCGACAAGCTGACCAATCTGGCGCTGGACAACGCATTCTATATTTACCACCCCATCACCGGTGACGCCATATCTCCCCAGTCCAAAGCAACGGACGCGTTCCAGTATGGTGGCATCTACAGCACCTTCCATCGATACATCTACAACTTCACGGCGCCCTCTAGCAACTACATATATCCAATCCAGATAAGCGCCAAGGACAACCTAGGGACGGTGGTCAACATCATGGACACGATCATCGTCGGAGGTAGCACCTACCCCAAGCTGGTCACTTATAAGAACGTGACCAACTCGTTGGTTGCGAGCACGAGCTTCAATCACACCGATGTTGTCTACCTTAAGATCAAGGTCAAGGATGTGGACACCGCCGTGACTAATGTCTACATCAGTGACATAGAGGTAAGCGACTACACGGGCCGCTACATCATCAAGAAGGTTCCACCCGCGTACAGCAATCCACCTCTAGCCTACTCGGCACCGGTCAGCTGCCTCTATAAGACCACCACCACACCGCTGGTCTATTCTGGCGTTGGCGGCGAGTACACCGTCCGCATCAACCTGCGGGACGCGTACCAGGGATGGTGGCTACCGCGAACCAACGCCTATGCCGTTCGCATTGCACTGTTCTCCGATGATGGTGTGCCCGGGACAGGTGAGATCTACAGCGAGCTGAGCACCCAGATCACCGTCACCGCCCCCCTGAGCACCACTGACATCCTTGCGGCCGTGGGCTCTGGCTCCTTCACTTGGAGCTCATCCGGGGCCACTTGGGACAATAATGCGATAAAGTGGTATAAGGGCGGAGAGGAATGGGACGAGACCACCATCGACGCAGCCCCTAACGACGGACCAATCGCCATGGCCCTGAGTGATATCGACAATGACGGGGA
>JAJRAN010000118.1 GCA_028682915.1 Methanomassiliicoccales archaeon
AAGGAGATAGCGAGCACCAGCTATCTTTGGTTGACGACCGTCACCGACGAGCAGGACCATGTGCCTTCGATGCTGGGGGTGTGGCATTTCAATTCCGCGCCCGTGAGGACAGGCTACATACAGCTCGGGATAGGCAGCCACGCCTCACCGTCGGTCACCCGCACCGCCACCTTCGACGATGATTCGGACGAGAGCATGTCTACCTTCATGTGCCTGGACATCTCCGAGTTCAAGCCCTATTTCGATGCGGGCGCCTCCAACATCTGGGTGGAGATGGTGGGTAGCGGTGCTGGAACCCTATCCTCCTTCCGGGTCGAGACCTATGGCGCGACCTATGTCGGCGGGAGCGTCTCCACCGCCTCCGGTCAAAGCCCCGACGTGCCTAAGACTATGCCTGGGTATGCCTCGGTGAGCTTCGTCAAGTACGACCCCATTTCTGCCGGCCAAGCATTGGACGCGGGCTCGCTCAGCTTCGTTTCCAATGGCCAGGCGAAGTGGGTCGGGGTCAACCATCAATCATATTCTGGCGGGAATTCGATGCAGAGCGGCGATGTGAGCGACTCCGCCTATTCCTATCTGCTGACCACCGTCAGTGGCGCATCTGGAATAAGCTTCTATTGGAAGGTGAGCTCGGAATCGGGCAAGGACCTGCTGCGTTTCTACATCGACGGCTCGCAGAAGTCCAGTATAAGCGGGCAGGTCGACTGGCAGAAGGCGAACTTCACCCTGCTTCCTGGGACGCATGTGCTCATCTGGAATTACACCCGGGACATCGGGGCCTGCGGGAACAAGGATATGGCCTGGGTGGACAAGGTCGTGGTCCTCCCGCAGGACGATGCCTACGAGGAAAACGATGTCCAAGCCCAGGCGAGCGTGCTCACCCCCACTGGTATCTATAGCGGCCTCCTCGGGCTGGACGACGATTGGTATGGCCTAAGGGTCGAGGCGGAAGACATGCTGACCGCGCGCATCGACCTCAACGCCTCCATGGGGGACCTCGATCTATACTTGTACGGGACAGACGGCGTTACCTTGATTGATTCCTCAGTGACGACCGGGGACAGCGAGGAGGTCGAGCTCATAGCTCCTTCGAACGGCTACTTCTACCTCAAGGTCCAGCCAGACGTTGGCCAATTCTCATTCTATTCGCTGACGTTCACCTACGTGACCAGCGCTCTGGACTATGGCAAGAACTCGTCCTTGGCCATCGTCTCCGGCACCGGGGCGTTCTCGTCCATCGCCGCTGGCAAGAACCTGGTCGCGATCGTGGACAGCACTCTCGCAGGGACGATAAGTTTGCATACGACCGTGACGTGGTCGGACGCCGAGACGGTCCCTATGATCGCCACTAGCAATTGGGGCTCACCCTTGACGTCATTCTTTGCGGGTGCCTCGGACCTTCCCTCGGGGAGCGCGGACGTCGGTGTGGACGTCACGATAACTGTCCCTGGCGTCCCGGGGACTTACTACCTGATCTTCGCCTTCAGGAACGAGAGCTCGGCAGGGCACGTTGCCTCCGCGACCGATGATCTGGCAGGAGAAGCGGTCTGGGACGACGGCAACGACATCGCCGCCTTCTCCGCCGCGCAGATACTCGAGAGCCGATTGGTCGGGAGGTCCTTGGGGGATTGGTTGCGGGCGGACGGCATGCATTCCGTGCAAATACCATCGGATGCGCTACTCATCGAGGTGATACCCCCCGATACAACCCCTCCAGAGACGTCATATAGCTTAAGCGGGACCTTGGGCTCAAGTGGCTGGTACCGCTCCCAAGTCTCAGTCACGATGATTGCGAGCGATTCCGGTCTGGGCGTGGCATATACGCACTATCGTCTTAACGGAGGTACCTGGACCGATTATTCTGCGCCATTCCCGGTCAACAATCAAGGCACGTCCATCATAGACTACTACTCGGTGGACAACGCTGGCAACGCTGAAGCGTACAAAAGCGTGAACGTAAAGATCGATCTCGCTCCACCGATCACGACCTCGGACCTGACTGGCACGGCCGGAGGAGATGGCTGGTACCTCAGCGAGGTGTGGCTCAGCCTCTCAGGCTCGGATTCCACCAGCGGCCTCCAATCGATCTATTACCAGCTCGATGGCGGCTCATGGCTGCGTTACCAATCTGTGGTTTCAGTCGTTGCCGATGGCCAGCATCGACTGTATTACTACTCGATCGACGTCGCTGGCAACTCGGAGTCGGCCAGGCAGCTATCCATATCCATCGACCGGACCGCCCCCGCTAGCTCCGCGCTTCTGGAAGGCGTCGAGGGAAACGACGGCTGGTACCTGGGCCCGGTGACCGTGAGCTTAGTCGCGGAGGACTCCATGAGCGGTGTGGCGGCGCGGTATTTCAGCCTAGACGGCGGGGAATGGAATGAGTACCTCGAGCCTCTAGAGGTGGCGGGGCAGGGCGAGCACCAGCTGGAGTACAGGTCCACCGACCTGGCCGGAAACTCCGAGCCTACACGGGCCATCACCTTCGGCATAGACTTCGATGCCCCTGTGAGCAGCGCCAAGGTTGACGGCGTCATGGGACAGGAAGGATGGTACGTCAGCTCCGTCGACGTGGTGATCAACGCCAGCGACTCCCTCAGCGGATTGCTCGCCATCCAATACTCCTTGGATGGCGGTTCTTGGGAGAACTATACCTCGGCGGTCACTATCTCCGAACCCGGCGAGCACTCGCTCCTGTTCAGGGCGGAGGACGTCGCTGGGAACCTACAGGATACGGTGGAGCTCAGCATCAAGCTAGACAATTCCCTACCGACCAGCGAATTGACGAACGAGGGGACAACCGGAGAAGAAGGTTGGTTCGTCTCCATGGTGGGGGTAAGTCCCAACGGCTCGGACACCGGCAGTGGCATCGCCTCCTATTATTGCCGGGTGGATGGGGGAAGCTGGTCGATCCTGGCCGGCGACCTGACCTTAGTGGAGGAGGGCGAGCATTCGATCGAAATCTACGCTATCGACAGGGCCGGGAACATAGGCCCGACGATCCTACGAACGGTCAGGATAGACAACAGCGCTCCTACCTCATCACTTACCGCCTCCGGGTCCGAGGGGGACCAGGGCTGGTTCGTGTCCTCTCTCCGGTTCGAGATCCAAGCCATGGATGCCGTCAGCGGCGTCGGGTCGATCTACTACTCCATCTCCGGGGACGAATGGCAATCATACCTGGAACCGATAACCATCGATACCGAGGGCGTCTATGACGTGCGCCGCTTCGCCGTCGATCGCGCGGGGAACGCCGAGGGCGTGACCTCATCGCAGCTGAAGGTCGACCTCAGCGCACCGAACAGCTCTCTTATGCTGCAAGGCACGGAAGGGAGAGGCGGCTGGTACGTCAGCGCGGTCCTTGGAGGGTTGGCGGCTACTGACACCATCAGCGGGCCATCGAGCACCTACTATCGGCTAGACGGCTCCAATTGGTCCCAATTCCTAGAACCGGTCGAGATCGTTCAGGGCCAGCATGAATTGGATTATTACTCGGTCGACCTCGCCGGCAACAACGAGGTGATCAAATCAAAGCAGGTCTGGGTGGATGTCCTGGCCCCTGTCACCGGCAACGCGACCCAGGGCGAAGCGGGGCTGGATCGTTGGTTCCTCTCCCAAGTAGCGGTGACATTGCTCCCCGAAGACAACTGCTCCGGACTGGACCTCACCTCTTATCGGGTGGACGATGGAGACTGGATCAACTACTCCCTTCCCTTCATCATCTCGGAGGAGGGCGTGCATCAGGTGCGCTATCGCTCCTCCGACCTAGCAGGCAATGAGGCGCGGGACGACGTCCTCATCGTGATGCTGGATTTCACCGCACCTTCGACCTCGACCGCCCTCAAGGGCGCGCACGGGGCGAACGGTTGGTTCGTCAGCGCCGTCAACCTCACCATGTCTTCGTTCGATGGCTGCAGCGGCTCCCTCAAAACCGCTTGGAGCTTGGACGGGGGCGATTGGACCATCTATGAAGGCAGTTTGCTGATAGGTATGCAGGGCGCTCACATCCTGGCATATCGCTCGCAGGACCGGGCCGGAAACTGGGAGGAAGCGAGGTTGGAGACCGTCATGGTCGACCTCGAACCTCCTACGCTAAAGGTGAACAACACCGGCACACCCTTCACCTCCAAGGACGTCGTCCTAATCTTCGATGCCCATGACCCAATATCCAACGTCAGCATGATCCTTGTCCGATTGGATGGAGGGCCAGCTCAGACCTTGTCCCAAGGCCCCTGGTCATTGCCGGAGAACGGCCTGGCCGATGGTTGGCACGATCTGAACGTGACCATTTACGATGAAGCTGGAAACAACGTGAGCCAGAGCCTGCAGTTCAAGGTCGATACCAATCCCTTGAGCCCTGAAGGACCATATGGCCCGTGGCTGCTCATAGGGATAGTGGTCCTGGTGGCGTCCTTCGTCGCACTGATGCTTGTCCTGAGGAAAAAGAGGAAGTAGGAAAGCGTTTCCTAGGCCAGATACTGCAAGTTGAGCTCGACTCCGCCCAGGTTCGCGTCGATCGCGAAGTCCATCTTCTCCTGGGATGGGTAGTTGTTGGACCTGAGGTCTTCGTTGGATCCAGTGAATCCAACGCTCCCCTCCACCGAGACGCTCCCCAAGTTCGCGGACGAGGCCACTCTCGCCGATGTTTGGCCTTCTATACTTAGGTGTAGCTTAACGCCCCCGGTGTTAGCGCTGGCCGAGACGCTCACATTGCCTCCGAGAGCCGTCGTTTGCAGTACGTTCATCTCCACCCCTCCCGTTGTGGTGGAGATGCTCACCTCCACTCCTTCCAACACATGGACCTCAGTCCAGTCCAGTTCGCTGGATCCGGCGGTGGTCTCGATGAGGAACGCGCCCTCCAAGGAGCAATTGGTTAGTTGGGCATGGACGGATCCCGCAGTCTCGGACAAGTGTCCCGCCCTGAGCACGACGCCGTCCCCGGCCACCAGTTCGACGGAGCCAGTGGCCCCGGTGACGTTGATCGAGGTTGAGAGCTGCGAGGGGATGGTGACGGTGGTTACCAGCTCATCGTGCCCGTAGGTGGTGGAGTAGGCATCCGTGTCGACATCGGCATTCAGGATGAGCCTTTGGCCCACAAAGTCGTAGGTCCAGGTGATCTGCAGAGGATCGCCCGAGGCCAGCAAGTTCTGCCTGATCTGTCCCTTCACCGTCATCGTGACCTGGTCCTGGACCCCGCTGGAGAAGGAGAAGGCTACCTTGCCTACGGATTGGTCCAGGCTGAGGTCTATCTCGCTCGTGCCCTCGACCACTGCGGCCGTCCTGGTCTCTTCAACATTAGTCACTTTCCACGGCAAGAGCAAGGCCATGCTCACGATCGCGATGATGACGATGATGACAAGCACAATTACTAGCAATGGGGATACGGCCCCCTTACCATTGGGCGAATGCATGTTCGAATATTATCCCATCGATGATAAAGCCCTCTGCCCTCATTGGTCGGGCGCCATCTCCCTGGCCCTGAGCCATTTTAAAAAAAATTGGGTTAGCCCGCCCCTTCGCGGGCCTTTTATAGAACCTATGGTAACCTCTTCTCCACCGCATCCCAGTTGACCAGGTTCCACCAGTTCTCCACGAACTTGGCCCGGTCGTTCTTGTAATCCAGATAGTATGCGTGCTCCCAGACATCCAGGACCAGAAGCACCCTCTGCTGAGGACCGACGTTGACGTTGTGCTTCTCTATCTGGGTCAATACGGGGCGTTCGGTGTGGCCGCAGTAGGACAACGTGGCCCAACCCGATCCCTCGACCGAGTTGGCCACCATGCTGAACTCCTTCTTGAACCGGGAGAACGAGCCGAATTCCTTGCTTATCACGTCGCCTATCTTCCCGCTAGGCTCCCCACCGGCCTTGCCAGCCGGCCCCATGTTCTGCCAGAAGCGCTCATGCAGGAACAGCCCTCCGAAGTGGAATGAGAACTCCTTGGTGATCGCCTTCAAATCCAGGTCCACGCCCTCCTTCCGCGCCTTGTCCAGCTTCTGCAGGATGGCGTTGGCGCCGTTCACATAGGCCGCGTGGTGCTTGTCATGGTGCAGCCGAAGCAGGCCCTCGGATATCACTGGCTCCAAGGCGTTGTAGTCATAGGGCAAGGGTTGCAGTTGGTACAGTTTCTCTGCCAATTCTCCTACCTCCTTTCCGATGGTGCAAGCATTTTAGCAAGGGCTATTTACCGATTTGCCATCATCATCGCAAAATGACGAACGCTTCACTCGCTGCCGTCTCCGAGCCTTCGCTCCACCATTCGAGTTATCGCCCTGCCGGCCATGCTCCTCCTCAGCTCGATGGCCCGGGAGTCGCATGATTCGTGGCAGCAGTAGCACCGTATGCAACGCCCCGAATCGATCCTAGCCTTGCCTTTGCTCATGGTGATCGTCTTCTTAGGGCAAATGCGGACGCACTTCCCGCAGCCAGTGCATTTTCCCCTGTTGATGATCGGCTTGAGGGAGTAGGCCTTGGCCAGGGACGCGGCCGTGGACGTCAATCGCTTCTGGGCGAAGCCCTTCTCGCGGCTCAGGGTCCTCGGCCTCTTGAAGTCCTTGATCACGTACCTTTCTAAAGGGTCCCCGACCGGCTGGACGTCCGCCAGGTCCGGACGGACCAGACCCCGGCCGGCCGCGGCGGCGATCGTGCCCACCTCCATCGGGTTGAGGTTCATCAGCCTGGCCGCCACCGAGTCCAGGGCGGTGTAGTCACCGCTCGCCAGGATCGCTCCGATTCTGCGTGGCTGACCCGAATTCGGCCCGTCCCCCTCCATCCCCATCACCGCGTCCATGACCTGCAGGCGCGGCCTCAACAGCTCGTTCAGGTCCAAGATCATCTCGCTGAAGTCGGTCGCTCTCGGGAAACGGGAATGGAGGGCTGGCTTCTCCAGGCTGGGGATCACCCCGAACAGATTCTTCGCGGCTCCGGTCATGGTCGTCAGCACATGTGTCTTGGCCTTCGGCACCGATACGATGGCATCGGCCTCCAGGGCCGGGTTGATTATGAAGAAGCGCTTGAGGACCCTGCCCTCATGATCGGGCACCTCCCTGTATCCGGTCCCCAGGTTCAGCTCGACGCCGAGCTCCATCGCCACCTTGTCCCAACCAGATTGGGAATAGGCCTTGTGGAGGGCGCCCTCGGTGTACAGGGTGCCTCCCCCGGGGCTGTCGGCAATGACCACGTCGCATCCGAAGTCGCGTAGGAGCTTGGCCACGGCGTAAAGCACCTCGGGATGGGTGGTCACGCACTTCTTCGGCGCGGCGCCCTGCAGGAGATTGGGCTTCACCAAGATCCTCTGGCCCTTGCTGACGAAGCGTTCCAGACCGCCCAAAAGGCCGATGGCCCTCTCCACCGCCCTGAGCACCTCCTCGCGCTCGTAGCTGCCGCAGCCGACGATGGCCACCTGCTTGGCGTCAGGCATGTCGCCGAATCCGCAGATATGGTATTAGAGGCTTGCTGGCGTAATGAGCGATCAGACGAACAGTCGGCCCGGTCCTCACATGGAGCGCTTGCAAGTCATCGAGGAGATGTCAATTCTGATGACGACGATCTTCGACAGGGATGTCTCGGAGTACTCGAAGGGCGGTCTTCCTCCGTAATGCGACATGATGGCGTCCAGACCCAGGCGCATCTCCTCTGGGTCATCGATTATATGGGCCTCGCCCCAGCCTACGATACTGACGTAGTCAAGGGTCCATTTGCAGGGGGTCTCCTTCTCGGTGACATCGCCCGCCTCCTCTACCTCGAAGCAGACCAAGCTACTTTTCCTGATGATGTCGATCTTGCGGCCCTCCTTGGCCGAGTGCAAGAAAATTCTCCCGGCCTGGTATCCGAAGAGCATAGGGACTATGTATGGCTCCCCGCCATCATTCAAACCTATCCTGATGATCTGAGCGGTCTGCAACAGCTTCTCCATTACCTCGCGGCTGTGCACCTCTTTCTCCTTGCGCCTCATCGGTCCTCCCTAGAAGCTATTCATCGGTAGGCTTTATTGAGATGTCGTTCACGAGATGGCCATCATGGGATCGGCCCGCCTTCCGAGGAGAGCATGCAGGTCTCTCCACATGGGCGAAGCAATCGCCGAAGTGTCCAAACAGGTGGATAAATTCTTTAAGCATCATACCAGCTACCATTACTGGCGTTCGATGGTAAAAGGTGGGGATTTAGCTTGACGCAAGGCAAACAGGATTCGCACTTGCGTAAAGGCAGGGAAGGAGCATGGGACCTGCTTTCGAAGGCGGTCCTTTTGAGAGAGGGCGAGTATTTCATCGATGCATGGGCCGCTAATTTCATGCAGGTGCAGAGCGACCCCACGAGCCAATACGACAGCGGATACCAGACTGAGCACGCCACTGGGCTACTGGCCCTAACCAATAAGCGCTTGCTTTTTGTTGCCCCGCGCGATGAAGCGCTTTGGAACCCCCTGGTCTCCCCCGAGCCCATGGACCCTGTCTTTCTGAAGGCGTCACAGGGATGCAATCGTGATGTCTCCCAGGAAAGGTACTGTATCTGGGAGTCATTAGATCTGGAGGACATCGAATCCTTCAAGGTAAAGAAAGGTAGGTTGATCGAAAACGTCGCTCTGAACGTACGTTGGTGGCATCGCGGTCATCCGCACCTCATCAACTTCCCCTACCTACTTGATCTGAGGAGCTTCGACGAGGGCTATTCATGGACCCCTGGATCGACGAGATCGGTCGATGCAATACCAGTCGACAGGAATGCGCTCAAAGGGATTCTCACTGAGGCATTGCGGGACCGATGGGTGGAGGTTGGTGAGACCTTGTCCAGGAAGAAGGAGCCGATGGTGGTCGACTTCTCCGCCCTACGCGAGATTCTGAGCTCCCAGGGCGTCTCATTGAAGAGCATCAAATGTCCCTCGTGCGGTGGCGTGATTGCGCTTCCCATGGCCGGCGCGAAGAAGACTTGCGAGTACTGCGGTAGCCACATTTACGCCATGCAGGTGATGCCGAAGGCGAAATAGCTCATCCCTCGAGCGGCTCCTGCTGCGTCACGCAATGGATGCCGCCATAGCCGTAGACCAGCTCGGCCGCGTGGATCGGAACCACCCTGCGCTCCGGGAAAGCGCCCTCCAGGAGCTCCATCGCCTTGCGGTCGTTGCGGTCCTTGAAGACCGGGAGCAAGACACATTCGTTGCCGACGTAGAAGTTGGCGTAGGACGCGGGCAGGTACCTCCGCTCCTCCTCCAGCCAGAGCGGTTTGGGCATTGGGAGGGTGCTCACCTTTAAACTCTTCCC